>NZ_CM001775.1:2217949-2536809 GCF_000332235.1 Geminocystis herdmanii PCC 6308
TTCCTGTATTCCTGTCTTTGTGTTTCCCCAACTCCCCAACTTCTCATCAAAATAATATGGGGCAAAATTAAGAATAATTCGATCGAACTGGTTAATTTCGTACTAAAATTCAGCAAAAGTTGAAATTATCGGGAAAATCATGAGCGAATCAAAAAAAATATCCGTCGGTATCGTGGGCGCTTCGGGCTATGGTGGTGTACAGTTAGTAAAAATTTTATTAGAACATCCTCAAGTAGAAATCGTTTATCTTGGGGGAGATAGTAGTGCAGGAAAAGAATACGGGGATTTGTATCCCCATTTACAACATCGAGTTAAAACCAAAATCGAACCCATTGACATCGACTCGATCGCCTCCCGTTGTGATGTGGTATTCTTAGGATTACCCAATGGCTTGGCTTGTGACATTGCGCCTCCTCTCATCGAAAAAGGATGTAAAGTTTTAGACTTATCCGCCGATTATCGTTTTAAAAATTTAGATACCTACACCGCATGGTATAAAACCGAAAGAAAAGATAATTCGATCGCATCTCAAGCTGTTTATGGTTTACCCGAATTATATCGAGAAGACATCAAAAAAAGTAGCTTAATCGGTTGTGCAGGATGCTATCCTACCGCCAGTTTATTAGCCCTTGCACCTCTGTTAAAACAAGGTTTAGTACTCCCAGAAACCATCATCATCGATGCTAAATCTGGCACGTCTGGAGGAGGCAGACAAGGCAAAATTAATTTACTCCTAGCGGAAGCGGATAGCTCATTGGGAGCGTATGGAGTCGCAAAACATCGTCATACCCCAGAAATTGAAGAAATTTGCTCAGATTTAGCCCGAAATGAAGTAAAAGTGCAATTTACCCCCCATTTAATCCCCATGCCTAGGGGGATTTTGTCCACCGTTTACGGCACATTAAGAGATCCGGGGTTAGTTACAGAAGACTTACTCACTATTTACACGGCGTTTTATCGTAATTCCAGTTTCGTTAAGGTATTAGGCAATGGTATCTATCCTCAAACAAAATGGGCTTGTGGTACAAATTTGGCTTATCTGGGCATTGAAGTTGATACTCGTACAGGGCGCGTAATTGTTATGTCTGCCATCGATAATTTAATTAAAGGACAAGCAGGACAAGCGGTACAATGTTTAAACTTAATGATGGGATGGGCTGAAGATTTAGGTTTACCCACCTTAACATTTTATCCATAAAGTTCGACAGCGTAAAACGGGCTTCTAGCCCGTATCCAAAAGGAGATAGAAAAAAGTTTAAAATTAAAGATGAATTGAGGTATAAAAAATGAATCCAACCATCGAAGTTAGTATCGTAGATGTATTATCAAGGTTAGAAAGCAAAATTGATTATTTAACTAATGATGTTAACCAAATCAAAGTAAACCTAGCAAAAATCGATGAAAAGGTTAATAGTCTTGATCAAAAAGTTAATAATCTTGATCAAAAAGTTAATAATTTAGAAACAAGTTTTAATGATAAATTATCAAGTTTAGAAACTAATTTTAATGATAAATTATCAAGTTTAGAAACTAATCTTAATGTTAAATACTCAAGTTTAGATAAACGATTGGGCAATATAGAATTTGTAGTTTGATCGATTGCGGGAGGAATAATTATCGCTTTATTATTAGTTTTTACCCGTTATCTTTTTCCCAACGTCACTTTGTAATTTTTATTAATTCTTGAAAATCACTAAAATTTTAGCCGTTGCCTGTTACTTTATAAGGTTATTTTGTTATTGTGAGGTATATCAATAATCTCCAAAAATATGATCATTAAACATAAGATTATTAAAACTTTTTTGACTGTTAGTATTTGCACATTGGGCTTGTTTCCTATGGTTGATGTTAAAGGGGAAACAATTTTAGAAGAAATTAATCGCACAGGTTTATTAAAAGTAGGAGTCAGAAACGATGCCATTCCCTTCGGTTATCGTGTTAATGGAGAATTACGGGGAATTTGCGTTGATGTTATTCGCATCATCAGAGAAGAATTGAGAAATAAGCTCGATCGAGATATTATTAGTATTAATTTAGTGGTTTCTAGTTTAGATAATCGTTTTAGTATCGTCGAAAATAACGTTGTTCATTTTGAATGTGGACCTAATACTATTAGAAAATTAGAAGATTATCAAGTAAGTTTTTCTGAACCTTTTTTTCTCTCTGGAATTAAGTTTATCGTAGCCAAAGATAAACAACAAAATTTAATCAATTCTGACGGGAAAGATTTTACAATTGGTTTACTAAAAAACACCACCACAGAAATATTTATTAAGGAAAAATATCCCCAAGCAAACTTTGAGTTATTTCAAGGTTTAAGAGGCAGTGAAAGAGGTTTACAGGCGTTAAAACAAGGAAGAATAGATGCTTTTGCTGATGATGGTATTTTATTACTTGGTCAATCGATCGCCCAAAGATTACCCTTAGGAGAAAATCATAATTTTATTTTAGCACCCGACCCTCCTTTTACTTGTGAAAAATATGGTTTAATTATTCCGCAAAATGATCCAGATTGGGAAAATTTTGTTAATAATTCTGTTAATCTTGAGCAAAAAATGGGCATTATTAATAATTGGTTTAAAGATTTTTTACCCTCTATTAGTACTAAAAATACGATCGAAAAATGTCAATTAAACATCTCAAAAAAATAGTTTGTAGTGAGGGTTTTAACCCTTACTCTAACAATTATGAAAAATCAGGGCTGAAGCCCTTACTACAAACAAGTAAAATTTTTTTGGGAAGAAGTCAAATGTATTATTTAGAATCAAAAACAAAAATTAACATAAAAAATTGTTAGATTCTGAAAAAATCTTGCTAGATTGTTGATATAGGCTCATTATCTAACTATTGAGACAAGTCTATAACTAATTTAAAAACCATAGACTAGATAACTAATAAGCATTTATACAGCAACTTACTTACAAATGGATTTAACAAATTTTCCTTGGCTAACAACCATTATTCTGTTTCCTATCATTGCCTCTTTATTCGTCTTCATTATTCCTGATAAAGATGGTAAAACCGTTAGATGGTATGCCTTAACCGTTGCCTTAATCGATTTCGTTTTAATTGTCTATGCCTTTTATCAAGGCTATGACTTCAATAACCCCGACTTACAATTAGTCGAAAGTTATACATGGGTTGCCGATCTTGACCTAAAATGGTCAGTAGGTGCTGATGGTTTATCCATGCCTCTAATTTTGCTCACAGGCTTCATCACTACCTTAGCTATTCTAGCGGCTTGGCCTGTCAGTTTAAAGCCTAAATTCTTTTATTTCCTCATGTTGGCAATGTATGGCGGACAAATTGCCGTGTTTGCTGTCCAAGATATGTTACTTTTCTTCCTCGTGTGGGAATTGGAATTAGTGCCAGTGTATCTTATCCTCTCCATTTGGGGTGGTAAACGGCGCTTGTATGCGGCCACCAAATTTATCCTTTATACCGCCGGAGGCTCGTTATTCATCCTTGTAGCGGCCTTAACCATGGCTTTTTATGGCGATACCGTCACCTTTGATATGGTTTCGATCGCACACAAAGATATAGGATTTAACCTTCAGTTATTGTTATATGCAGGGTTATTAATCGCCTACGGTGTCAAACTACCTATTTTTCCCCTCCATACATGGCTACCCGATGCCCACGGAGAAGCTACCGCCCCTGCCCATATGTTACTAGCAGGGATTTTGTTAAAAATGGGAGGTTATGCCTTCTTAATTCGCATGAACGCAGGAATGTTACCCGATGCCCATGCCACTTTTGCCCCAATTTTAATTATTTTGGGGGTAGTAAACATTATCTACGCCGCCTTTACTTCCTTTGCCCAACGTAACCTGAAACGTAAAATTGCTTATTCCTCCATCTCTCACATGGGATTTGTGTTGATTGGTATTGCCTCTTTTACCGATATTGGTATGAGCGGAGCAATGTTACAGATGATTTCTCACGGCTTAATCGGTGCTAGTCTATTCTTTATGGTAGGTGCAACGTACGATCGAACCCATACCCTAATGTTAGACGAAATGGGGGGAATTGGGCAACAGATGAAGAAAATATTTGCCATGTGGACAACTTGCTCTATGGCTTCTCTTGCACTACCCGGTATGAGTGGATTTGTAGCAGAATTGATGGTATTTATCGGCTTTGCCACCAGTGACGCTTATAGCCTCACCTTCAAAGTAATTATGGTATCCCTTGCCGCCGTTGGTGTCATCTTAACTCCCATTTACCTGCTATCGATGTTAAGAGAAATCTTATACGGAGAAGAAAACAAAGAATTAGTATCTCATACTAAATTAGTCGATGCCGAGCCTAGGGAAGTATTTATTATTGCTTGTCTTCTCATTCCCATCATCGGTATTGGATTATACCCGAAAATCGTCACCCAAATTTATGATGCTAGTACTCAAAAATTGACAGCATTACTACGTCATTCCGTACCCAGTTTACAAGTTGCCGAAAACAAATCTCAATTTGTTGCTTTAAAAGCACCCGATATTAATTAACAATTCACAATTAACAATTCACAATTAAAAAGTTCGTAGTGAGGGTTTTAACCCTTATTTATCAATGGCTAAAGCCATCACTACAAACTTATTTGATAAATAACACCATTTTCCATTCTCAATTCTCCATTTTCCATTAATTATTGACTTCTGCCATTTCAAAAACTCGGTTATCGTAATCTTTCACTAAAAAATTGAGGGGGGTTTCCTGACGAATTTTGTACTTTAAACGGCGAGATTGTACCCTTAATAATAATGCGTCTAGGCACTCTCGATCGAAACAAACATGACGTTGACAATCCTTATATCCCAAACCAGCGCCGCCGATAATATGGAGTTGGGTATTTTTTTTCAGTTGATACCATAATCCATCACTAGGCTTCGGCATAGTATTATTAAAAGTTGATCCCATATAAATAGGATCAAAGGTACTAGCACTTAAACTTTGCTCATAGTTATAGTAATAATGAAGGGGAATATCAGCAATAGGTAAATCTAGTAATTCCTCGTAAAATTGTTTGGCAATATTCACATCAGACACCATCACAGTATAAACCTTGGGCGCACTGGTTAAAAACATCCACATCGCACCACCATAGGCTATTAACAACATTACCATGATGCCCTGAGTGGAAAACAAACTATCGGTTAACTCTGGGAAAAACAACGAAAAATAAATATTAACCATCGTTAAACTGCCATTTATAATCTATTTCTTTTAAAATATTAACCTATCTTGTCTATTATTAACTTAGGGTGAACCATTAAATTATAGATGACGGTAGGAGATAGGAGTCAGGAGACAGGAGATAGGAGATTCGATACATACTGAAACATCAAGGTTTTGATGTTATTTATACACAAAGAAAGTATAATTATAATTTACGAAAATAAAGTCAAATTTATTTTATTATTACTCTTAAACCTTTAAGAATAAAGGTTTTTTATAGTTAACTCAGGTAAATTTAGATGATTAAAAAATGATAAGAATTATTAAAAACTTAAGTATTATTTTCTGTTGTTTCCTTCTTATTTTTAGTATTAATAACTTAAAAATTTTAGCAGAAAATAGGGTATTTTTAGACTTAAAAATGGAGTTTTTAGGAGAATATGACTTAAAAGATTCTACTTATCAAGATACTGTTATTGGCGGTTTATCTGGCATAACTTATAATCCTCAAAAAAATCTTTTTTATGCTATTTCTGATGACAGAGCTAATTTTTCTCCTGCCCGTTTTTATACCCTAAATATTGATCTCAATAACGATAAAATTAACAAGATAAATATTGAAAATGTCACTTTTTTAAAGAATGAAAAAGGGGAGTTATATCCAAAAAATACTACTGATACAGAATCCATCGCATTTAGCCCTAGAAATAGTTTATTTATTAGTAGTGAAGGAGTAAAAAATACTAATACTCCTCCTTTTATTAAAGAATATGATTTAAAAGGAAACTTTAAAAGTAGTGTGAGAATACCAGAAAGATATATCCCCATCGAAGGAGAAAAAAAAGGCATCGAAAATAACTTAGGTTTTGAATCTTTAACCATCAAAGCTAATGGTATCATGCCCCAAGACCCCTTTAGACTTTTTACTGCGACAGAATCCGCCTTAGTGCAAGATGTCGATCGAAATAACCCTGAAACCGTGCTACGATCGAGATTAATGCACTATGTCATTAACCCCTTTGGTGATCCTGTGTTAGTAGGAGAACATTTATACTTAATAGATAACCCCTCCTTAGGAGTATTTTATAACGGGCTTTCAGAATTGTTAGCACTACCCGAAGAAGGCTATTTATTAAGTTTAGAAAGGACTTTAGGATTAAGAGGATATGGAGTAAAAATTTTTCAATTATCTATGGCAAATGCTACAGATATTTCTAATCAAAAAAGTTTAGGAAATAATCTTAATAATATAACTCCTATTCGCAAAAAATTAGTTTTTGATTTGCAAAAATTACCCATAAAATTAGATAATATAGAAGGCTTCACTTTTGGACCTCGTTTAGCAGATGGTAGTCAAAGTTTAATCATGGTTAGTGATAACAATTTCTCTAAAAATGACAAACAAAAAAATCAATTTTTACTATTCAAACTAAATTAACAATTAACAATTAACAATTAAAAGTCTCCCTTATTCATTATCCCTTATTCATTATCCATTCTCCATTCTCCATTCTCCATTCTCCATTATCCATTCTCCATTCTCCATTATCCATTATCCATTCTCCATTCTCCATTCTCCATTATTTAACTATGACAGCAGAAATTATTTGTATTGGCACAGAAATATTATTAGGGGATATTCTTAATAGTAACTCTCAATTTATCGCCCAAGAATTGGCTAATTTAGGTATTCCCCATTACTATCAAAATGTGGTAGGGGATAATCTCGATCGAGTTCATGAAGTGATCAAAATTGCTTCTGAGCGCTCTCAAATCCTGATTTTTACAGGCGGTTTAGGACCAACTCCTGACGACTTAACTACAGAAGCGATCGCCTCTTTTTTTCAAGCACCCTTAGAAGAAAAACCAGAGATAATTGAGGATATAACCAAGAAATTTGCCGAAAGAGGGCGAGAAATGACGGCTAATAACCGAAAACAAGCCCTAATTCCTCAAGGAGCGCAAATATTACCTAATTTAGCAGGAACTGCCCCCGGTATGATTTGGCAACCTATGGCTAACCTAACCATTCTCACCTTTCCGGGAGTGCCTTCGGAAATGATGCAAATGTGGCGTGATACTGCTGTACCCTATCTAAAAAGTCAAGGATGGGGACAAGATATTATTTATAGTCGCATGATGCGTTTTCGAGGTATCGGTGAATCGGCTTTAGCAGAAAAAGTACATCACTTATTTTCTTTAAATAACCCTACCGTTGCCCCCTATGCCTCCCTCGGAGAAGTTAAGTTGAGGGTTTGCGCCAAAGCCAAGAATAAGGAAACCGCCGAAAATTTGATTTTACCCGTAGCGAAAGAAATTGAGTCGATCGCAGGAGAAGACTATTTCGGTTATGATGACGATAGTCTTGCTTCTGTGGTAGGTAAACTATTACAACAAAAAGGGCAAACCCTCAGCGTGGCAGAATCTTGCACAGGGGGAGGATTAGGCGCCATGTTAACAGAAATAGCAGGAAGTTCGAGCTATTTTATGGGGGGAGTCATTGCCTATAGTAATCAGGTAAAAATAGAACAATTAGGGGTTTCCCAGACGTTTTTAAATGAATACGGAGCAGTCTCGGCGATCGTAGCTCGTCAAATGGCTAAAGGAGTTCAAGAAAAATTTAAGACAGATTGGAGTATTTCTATTACAGGTATCGCAGGACCGGGAGGAGGCACAGACACCAAACCTGTAGGTTTAGTATATATTGCCATTGCCGATTTCGATCGACAAGTAGAAAGTTATGAACTGCGACTAGGGGAAAAACGAGGACGAGAAGCCATCAGATACCTAAGCAGTTGCTACGCCTTAGACAAATTGCGTCGAGAATTATTACAGCATTATAAAAGATAATAAATCTGAGTTCGAGACAAAAATCTTTGATGTGGGTGGGTTTTAGATTTTAAGTTAATGCTACTTCGACTTTCATCAATAGACTTTTTCAGAAAAGATTTTGAATAAGTTTGTAGTAGGGGTTTTAACCCTCATTTTCTTAATTATGGTCGATGTTTAATTAATTAATATCTCCTATCTCCCTAATCGATTAATTTGGTATCGAACTCAAAAATTCATTAATCAAAATAAAATCGAGTTACTAATTTTCGTTGCTCGTCAGCCTCCTCGCAAGTTTGCATCAAGGTTTGACTATCATGAAAAGCGAAACAAATTAACTGTTGACAGCGAGAAATAATATCTCGATTGCAAATAGCACTAGCTTCCCCTAGAGAAAGATGATCATGATCGGGATTTTCTACCAAATGAATAACCTGATTTAATTGATCTTGAGATTCTCTCGGTTGACGGCTAAGACTTTGGGGGAGAATTACCGTCAACAGATTCGGATCGGCTCTCATTGCACCTCTAATGGCGGCGGAATTAGTCCCTGTCGCCCCAGAAGTAATGATTCGATTGCCATCTAACACAAGGGCATAGCTCATCATTTCGATTAAATGCTGATGAGTTATGGGAACATGACGAGAACCTAGCAAAGCTATTTTTTTCGAGCTAGTTTGCTGAATAGCGGCTAATTCTTGCGCCAAAGTATCTAGTTTAGGAATTTCTAGTGATTGACTCAAAGACTATTTATCCTTCAATATTAAAGTTAACTTCTGTAATCAGATAGGTTTCGATCGAACAATTTTATAGAATTTTCTATAAACATCGTCTCTTAGGTATTATTTTCCTATCTTTTCCCATAAAAAAATCAAGATAATTATGAGATTAGTGGTAAAACCACTGTGATTAAAAATCATTATATATCTAAACTTGATATATTGAAACTTGTAATTTTAAATATTTGGTTGAGACTAGGAGATTTAGCTTAACCATAATTAATTGTGATTAAATTGATTCACTCGATCGAATTTTGACATATAATTAGTATGCCAACCCCATTGGACTAAATTTCATGGATGCCGAGAAGTTAAAGAAACTAGAAGAAAAACTATATAATGAAACTCCTTTAATTGGCGATCGCATTAGGCTACAGGCAGCGAAGGAGTTAGCTCAAGATAGAAGCCTTCAAGCCATAGAATCTTTAACTAAAGCCTTAATGTTTAATAAAGATAAAAATTTTCAAAATATCGTATTGGGTGTACTGCGTCAAATCAAGATGCAGGAAAAAGATTTAATTGATACCGTGTCTCGAGTGTGGGCGCAAAGTAGGGATATTGAACTAGGTAAAATTTTAAAGTTAAAAGCATGGGTAGCCTCAAAACCTTTATCTTTAAGACTCTTAACTGCTCTAAATTTGGGTTGGCAAGGTATTATTGAAGAACAAGGAAAAAAAATTGTTGCTCCTTTAATCTCTTTTTTCGATGATCAAGATAGCTTTATTCAACAAACCGCTAAACAATGGTGTAGTAATTTAACTAATCCTGAATTACAAGAAGAAGTTTGTCGTCTTGCCAGTGAAGAAGATAATTCATTAGCCTTAGAAGTAGCTATCCGTTGCAGTTATACCCCTAATGAACCATCTCAAGCCGCTTTATTCTGCTATTTTACTCAATTATGGGATAAATATCAGGAAGTTGACCCAGAATATAAATTGTTAGAAGATATTTACTATAATGCTCCCGAAGAATTAAAGCATCGCATCGATGAACACGGAAAAATTTATAAGCGTTTAGAGTGGGTATGGATGCGTTTAGGAGGAAAAGAAGGACGCAGAATTACAGAGATTAACCTAGAGCAATGGGATAAACTTATTGATGTTTTAGCTAATGGAAAACATTGGCAAACAATTTGGTTATTAATTCCTCAAACTCCCATAATCTTAGCAAAACCGATTCTCCAACGCCTAGAAAATAACCGCTGGTTGCCCAAAGAACCAGATCAGAAAATTAAGTTCGCCCAGTTTAGTAAAATAGTTAAAAGTGTCAAAACCAAAACTCCCCCTCAAGGTAAGTTAATTCGTTGTATTCACACCCTAACAGGACATACTCAAGGGATAAACTCCATCGAAATTACCCCCAATAGTCAAATGTTAATCAGTGCTGGGGATGATATTATTCGTCTTTGGGATATTAAAACAGGACAATTATTAAACACCTTAAAGGGACATTTAAAAGGGGTTACAAGCCTTTGTTTAAGCGGTGATGGGGCAACTTTAGCTAGTGGTAGTCGAGACAAAACCATTTCTATGTGGCGTTTGCCTGATGGTAATTTGTTGGCTAATTTATCAGCAAATGTGGCTTCCGTGTGGTCATTAAGTATGACGGAATCTGCTCATACGATCGCCAGTGCTAGTTATCAAGAAATTCGTCTTTGGCAATATCCTCCGGGTAAATTATTTAAACCCTTAAAAGGACATCAACGGGAAGTTGAGAAAGTATTGATTAGTAGAGATGGTAATTTGTTAGTTTCTGCTGGTGGGAAAAATGATAATACAGTGAGAGTATGGTCATTACCTAACGGGGATCATCAATGTACTTTGACTGGACATCATGACGGTATTTGGGATATGGCTATCACCCCTGATAATTATACTTTAGCTACGGCTAGTCAAGATCACACCGTGAAATTATGGTCTTTAGCTGATAATGTAGAAATAGCGACACTAGAAGCCCATGAGGGGAAAGTTTGGTGTTTGGGTATTACTCCAGATGGTAAGAGTTTAGTTACTGGTAGTGACGATCGAACGGCAAAAATTTGGTCTATTTCCACCCATAAACTACTTCACACTTTAACAGGTCATGAGGATAGCATCTTTTGTTTAACCATCAGCGAAAATGGAGAATTGTTAGCCACCGGTAGTAAAGATCATACTGTCAGATTGTGGGATATTAAAAAAGGCGAAAATATCGGTGTTTTAACAGGACATACCAATAGTATTACCACTCTCAAAATCACTCCCGATGGTGAAACTTTAATTACAGGTAGTCTCGATCGAACTCTCAAATTATGGCGTTGGGATTTAACTCGTTTATGTCACCTTTCCCCCGTTAGTTTTACCTCCGAAGATAAACAATGGCTCAAAAACGCCCTTGAAAGTCCAGATATTGCGATCGAAGAAAGAAACTGGTTAACCCTTATCAATGAAGTCATTGGCAGTGAGGAGACAGGTGGATAGAAACCTCAGTGAACTATAAAATTATCGGTTAAGATAAGGTGTTAGGTATCAGGTAAAGATAACCTCAGTTCGACATAAAGAAAATGATGAAAACTAGACAGGTAGACAAGTGGACAAGTGGACAGGTAGAAAAATTCCCAATATTTGTGGGTTTTAAAAATAATTTTATTGACTCAAAAAAAACACAATCCTCCTGTCTGCCTGTCTGCCTGTCTTCCAAGTCAGTCCTCACCTATTTTTATATCGAACTCAGGTAAAGATAAGGTAAAAAAGTTGAACAAAAATTGATTTTATCCAAATTAAATTAAGTAATTAATTGATCTAAACAAAGAAATTGTTAACCCGCAACCTGCAACCTGTCACCCTAAACTTATTAACCTCAAGAATTCTTTTATCGAACTCAGGTTGAAATAGAAGATAATTGCCAAGATTTATCTTCGGATATTCTTAGTAATAATTGATGATAACTTTTTAAACTATCTCGATGTCCCACACTAATAAAAGTTGTCTTTGTTTCTAGTAAATGTTTATATAAATTAGCTTCATTATTTGCATCTAAAGCACTAGTGGCTTCATCAAGAATTGCGTACTCAGGTTGATTGATTAAAATACGAGCAAATGCCACCCTTTGTTGCTCTCCTAAAGATAGTACTTCTCCCCAGTCTTTTTCGACTTCAAAACCGCCAAATTTTTCCGCTAAATGGGGTAAATTAACTAAGTCTAAGATGTCTTGTAATTCTGTTTCTGAGATATTTTTCTCCACCGTAGGATAAATTAATTGTTCTCTTAATGTACCAATAATCATATAAGGACGTTGGGGTAAAAACAACATTTTATTTAATTCTGGACGATAAATTGCACCAGTACCAGCATCCCATAAACCTGCGATCGATCTTAGTAGTGAACTTTTACCACAACCACTTGTACCCATAATTAATAAACCTTTTCCTTGGGGTAAATTTACACTCACATCCTCCATTAAAGTATTTTGATAATTAGGGGTTTGTAAAGTTAAATGTTCGATGGATAATTGTTCACCTACGATAGTGTCAATAGTGCGATTTTCTGAAGTATTTTTAGTGAGTAAATCCTTCGTTTTTTCAGGAGATAAGAAATTATAAAAAGTAGAAAGTCGATCGATTCCTGCCGCAAAACTGGTTAAAGATTGGAAACGACTAACAATAATATTTAGAGAGAAAAACACCCTTAAAAATGCTCCCGTAGCTTCACTCACTTTCCCTACTTCTAAATCTCCTGATAACACACTAGGGGCAACCACAACGGCAGGGATAACATAGGGTAAAAACTCAAAAGTATTAGTAAATAAACCTAAATATAATTCTTGCCAGACTAACAAAGAATTAAAGTTGTTAAAAGCATCGATAAATAAGTTATTTAAATTACTTTTTTCTTGACTTTCTCCCTGATAGAATGCGATCGATTCCGAATTTTCCCTAACCCTAACTAAACCAAAACGAAAATTAGCTTCTTTTTGTAATTGATTAAAATTTAAACTAACTAATTTTTTCCCAAAAACTCCCGTAGTGATCAAAGTACCAGCTAAGGCATAAACCAATAAAAATATCACTAATTGTTGAGAAATTGACCACAAAACTATACTAAAAGCAATAACTTGTAAAATTGATTGAATAATTACTAAGAAAAAGAGTAAAGAATCTTGAGTAAAACTTCTAATATCTTCAGAAATTCGTTGATCTGGATTATCAATTTCAATATTTTTTACCGCTAATTGATAAAAAGAACGATTCAAAAAATAGTTATTTAAAAAGTGTTCTGTTAACCATTTTCGCCAATATAAACCTAACTTTCCTTGGGTAAAAGAAAATCCTGCAAATAAAGGCACATATAACACTAAAACCCATAAAAATTTAAACACAGTTTCCCAAAACTTAGTTTCATCTTTGTTGGATAAAGTGGAAATTAAACCCCCTTGAGCTTCATTTAATAAAACACTTAATTGAGTATAACCAACTAATAAAAGCCCTAAAATTACTAATAAAGTCAATGCCCCTTTTTTTTCTTTTCCTAACCAATATAATTGTGCGATCGACCAAAATTGACGAAAAACATTAAGATTAAAACCTTTCATATAGTCAACAAAAAATACTAAAAATTCTATTTAATAAGTATAGCATAATTACTATTTATTTGTAGATATTTAAACTTTAATTAATACTAAATATACAACAAAAAAATTATATTTTTCATAAAAAATAGTTAAATAATATAGCAATCAGGAATCAATCATGAGAATACAATCTCCCCTAACGCTTTTAAATAAAGGGAAACTTAGTTTAAATTTCTCACAAATGATTTAGTACTGCTATATAACAGCTTTAATTTTCCATTCTCAATTTTCCATTTTCCATTCTCCATAGGGTTTTTTCGCTAAATTAGAATTATAATAACGACTATCTTGAGTAACTTCTTCTGTTATCCAATTAGGTAAAATAATCTCTTGATTTTCACTACTTAATTCAACTTCCGCCAAAAGTAAACCCTGATTATCTCCTAAAAATTCGTCTATTTCCCAAGTTAAATGATCTATTTTTATCCTATATCTTATCTTCTCAATTAAAGGTCGATCGCACAAAGTATCCAACATTTCTCCCGCATCCTCTAAGGGTATCTCATATTCAAATTCCGATCGAGCCATACCCTTAGTTTTTCCCTTAAAAGTAACAAAACCCTTATCCCCAGCAATTCTTATTCTTACAGTATTGCCATTATGAGTATAAATATAACCTTGACGATATAAAATACCATTGTCGGGAGGTTGCCAAAGACGATGATTTACTAAAAATTTCCGTTCAATTTCCAAACCCATAATTTTACCCTTGCCAAAATGTCTAATTATAGGTTAACATTATATAGTGTCGGAAAATGGCGGCGTAGCCAAGTGGTAAGGCAGAGGTCTGCAAAACCTTTATCCCCCAGTTCGAATCTGGGCGTCGCCTTTCAGGATAAAATCTTACCATAAGCTATGGTTATAGTTTCATGAGTATTTGTTTTTAGGATGTAAACCGTAATCGTTCTTTTTAATTCTGGGGTATCATAAAACAGGATCGGTAAATGTTTTTCTTGTTTAAATTATCTTAGTTACATTCTATGAAAATTAATCTTCAGTCTCTCTACAGTTTTTATCGCAATGCTATTCGCAACCCTAAATATAGAAATTGGATCATTTTAGGTACATTAGTTTATGTATTAAGTCCTTTTGATATTTCTCCCGATTTTTTCCCTTTAGCTGGACAAATTGACGATTTTTTCCTCTTATCAATTATGTTAACAGAAGTTTCTCAAATGGTGTTAACTGGGCTCAAAAATAAAAAGGAAAAGAATAATCAAAGTACGGAAAACTTTACCTCTAAAACTGTAGATGTGGACGCTGTTTCTTTAGATTAATTAACAATTTAAAATTGAGAATGACGATAATAATTATTCCCTAACATCATGGCAACAATATACGAATTAAATCCAGATAATCCCCAAAGGCGTGACATTGAACAAATTACTCAGGCATTAAAAAAAGGCGCAATTATGCTTTATCCTACGGATACAGTTTATGCCATTGGTTGCGATATGAATGTCAAGTCGGCAGTGGAAAAAGTCAGAATGTTAAAACAACTTTCTAATGATAAACCATTGACTTTTCTTTGTTCTTCTTTATCAAAAATATCAGAATATGCCACTGTCAATGATGAAGCCTATCGTATCATGAAACGCTTGATACCCGGTCCTTATACTTTTTTGTTACCTACTACAAAGTTAGTACCAAAATTAGTTATGTCACCGAAAAGGAAGACAACAGGAATACGAGTTCCTGATCAAAATGTCTGTCAGGCTTTGCTACAATCCCTTGACAATCCCATTATTTCCACATCGGCTCATATTATTGATGAAGATGGTGATTCTCCTTCTTTTGAGTGGGAAAAAGCAAGGTTATTTGATGAATTTGATAAACAGGTGGACATTATCATTGATGATTATACCGAACCGGGGTATCAAGTTTCGACTATTCTCGATTTTTCTACCCATACACCTTCTGTTGTTAGACAGGGTTTAGGATGGGAAGAATTAGAAAATTTATTTAATTTTGAGTAAATATTTTCTCACTAATTTAAGTTAAATAAAAATAACTTTGAACATAAATAAGGATTGCTAAATTTATATAAAAACACTATTTTTTCTATATATACATATATTTAGTAAAGTCTGAAAACCTTTATTTTTTTTGATTATTTAACCTAATACCTAATACTTAACACCTATTTTCTTTAAAATACTTTTTGAGTAATAAATATTGAAGATTGTTAATTTTTGCTTCACGTTGTCGTAATTAGTCCCTGAGAATGTTAAAGTAAATACCATTAGAATTTGAGATGGAAAAAGGGTGAAACAAAATTTTCAAAACAAAATCCTTAGTATTAATAACTCTGGTTTCGGTTGTTTATTAACTTTTGTAATTGGTAGTCTCATCTTAGGTTCGATCGGGCTACAATGGGTAGTAAATGGATTTTTAATCTTTATTGCCTTACTTATTCTCACTCCCATTATTGCTATTTGGGGTTTTAGTTGGTGGATAAAAAGAAACTTAATTCAAGATGAATGCCCCGTTTGTAATTATCGTTTTACGGGATTGAAAACGGCTCAATTTAACTGTCCTAATTGTGGAGAATTGTTAAGGGTTGATCATAATAAATTTATTAGAGAAACCCCAGACGGTACGATCGAAGTAGATGCGATCGAAATCTCTAGTAGTAATATTTTAGAAGAAGAGTAGATTAACTAATACTTTACTTAATTCTCATCACTCATACTATGAAGGAATTCCTACATAGTTATCGCTATTTTACCTGTTACCGATCCTGTTTCGATAATTTTATGGGCGATCGAAACCTCTTGTAAAGGAAAAGTTTGATGAAGATGTACTGTCAATTTACCTTCATCAATCCATGAGGCACATTGAGCTAAAATATGAGTCTGATGCTTTAAAGCCTCAGTTAAATTCATCAAAGCCGGTGTTAACATCAACTCTAAACTAATTCTCAAGTTACGGTTACGAGCTGATTTCAACTTTTCGATCGAGCAATCAGGTTCAAGAATAGTTACAATATCACCATAGACTTTTACGGCGTGACAGGTATCAAAAAAAGTTTTACCGCCAATGGTATCAAAAGCCACATCAACACCCTTCCCATTAGTCCAATCTAGGGTAGTTTGAATAAAATCCTGTTGAGAATACAAAATAGGCAAATCTGCACCTAATTTACGCACTAATCGCTCTTTATCAGGGTTACTCACCGTTGTAGCTACTTTTGCACCCTTAATCTTAGCTAATTGTATCGCTACATGACCAACACCACCAGCACCACCATGAATTAATACTTTTTGATCTTCAGTTAAGTTTACTCGATCGAACAGAGATTCCCAAGCAGTAATTAAAACCAAAGGTAAACAAGCTGATTCCGCAAAAGATAAAGATTGAGGCTTAAAAGTCACATAATCTTCCTCAATCACGGCATATTCAGCATAATTCCCCGTATTAGGTTTACCTAAACCACCACTGCAATAATAAACTTCGTCACCCACTTGAAACTTAGTCACCTGTGAACCGACACTTTCCACTATTCCAGCCCCATCACAACCTAAAATAGCGGAAGAATATTCTGGGTAAAAAGTACCCCGACTGCGAATTTTTGTATCAATGGGATTAATTCCTGCGGCTTTAATTTTTACTAAAATTTCTGTAGGTTTTGTTATTTGAAGGGAAGCAACGTCTTGTAATTTAAGAACATCAACATCTCCTGTACCTGTCATTACGATCGCTTTCATAGATAAAAAAAATGCTATCATTATTTTAACCAATGCTACCTCAGTTTGAGCTAAAATCATTAAAAAATGAGTGTTTTAGCTTATTTTTCTTGAGAAAGCAATATTTGACACATATCTTTGATTTTCATTCTTTCAATATAAGGCCAACCTCCCACTTCTTCTAAATGTTTTAAAAGTAGATAAAGACGATGACGAGTATCAGGCAAAGCTGGTTCAAACATTTCTCGCCGAATGTGGCTATGTAAAGATTCTAATTCTCGAAGAATCAACAGTAGATCAAAAATATTCTCTTGGGAATTATCTGCTATAACCTTTATTTCTGTAACTAATTTTTTGACTTCATTTTCGATCGAACTGGAATTATTACTGGTATTCATGAATCCTAAAAATACTGATCAAAAATAAATGATAGTGGATAATTCTTTTTTTTGCTACATGAATAGTTATTTATTCCTCATTCCGAATCGATCGCAGTAAAATAGAGATATATATAAGTGAACTTTGAGATAAAATTTTTAGGAAAAAATCATGGGGCAATTAAATACGGCTGAATTACTAATTCAATGTTTAGAAAATGAAGGAGTTGAATATATTTTCGGCTTACCCGGAGAAGAAAATTTACACCTTCTTGAGGCTTTAAAAAACTCCTCCATTAAATTTATTACCACCCGTCACGAACAAGGGGCGGCATTTATGGCAGATGTTTACGGGCGTTTAACAGGAAAAGCAGGAGTTTGTCTTTCTACTTTAGGACCGGGTGCTACTAATTTGATGACAGGAGTTGCCGATGCTAATTTAGATGGTGCGCCCCTAGTGGCAATTACAGGGCAGGTTGGCACCGATCGAATGCACATTGAATCACATCAGTATCTTGATTTAGTTGCTATGTTTGCCCCTGTCACCAAGTGGAATAAACAAATTGTGCGTCCGGGTATCACTCCCGAAGTCATCAGAAAAGCCTTTAAAGTAGCCGAAAAAGAAAAACCGGGGGCAGTACATATTGATTTACCCGAAAATATTGCCGCCATGCCCGTAGAAGGCAAACCTTTAAAAATTGATAGTCGAGAAAAAATTTACGCTTCCTATCGTAGTGTTAATGCTGCCGCTGTTGCCATCGCCAAAGCTAAAAACCCCTTAATTTTGGCAGGAAATGGAGCAATTCGCGCCCACGCCACCGATGCCTTAACAGAATTTGCTACCCGTTTAAATATTCCTGTTGCTAATACTTTTATGGGGAAAGGGGCAATTCCCTATATTCATCCTCTCTCCCTGTGGACTGTTGGCTTACAACAACGAGATTTTATTACCTGTGGTTTTGAGCAAAGTGATTTAATTATTGCAGTGGGATATGACTTGATTGAATTTTCTCCCAAACGGTGGAATCCAGAGGGTACAATTCCCATTATTCATATCGGTACTAATTCCGCAGAGATTGATAGTAGTTATATCCCTACGGTGGAAGTTATTGGGGATATTGCCGATTCTTTAGACGAAATTCTCAAAAGGTGCGATCGAACTGGTAAACCTGTACCCTTTGCGGCTTCTTTACGCAACGAAATTAGAGAAGATTATGAACAATACGCCCATGACGAAGGCTTCCCCATTAAACCGCAAAAAATTGTCTATGATTTACGGCAGGTAATGGGTTCAGAAGATATTGTCATATCGGATGTGGGCGCTCATAAAATGTGGATGGCGAGACATTATCATTGCGAATCCCCGAATACTTGCCTTATTTCCAACGGTTTTGCCGCTATGGGTATTGCTATTCCGGGCGCTGTCGCCGCTAAATTAGTTCACCCTGATAAAAAAGTGGTAGCAGTAACAGGAGACGGAGGATTTATGATGAATTGTCAAGAATTAGAAACCGCCTTGAGAGTGAAAACTCCTTTTGTCACCCTCATTTTTAACGATAACGGCTATGGCTTAATCGCATGGAAACAGATCAATCAATTTGGCTCTAAAAGCTACGTTGACTTTAGTAACCCCGATTTTGTCAAATTTGCCGAAAGCATGGGCTTAAAAGGCTATAGAGTCACCTCTGCTGAAGATTTAATCCCTACCCTGAAGACTGCTTTAGAGCAAGATGTTCCCGCCGTCATCGACTGCCCTGTGGATTATGCTGAAAATATCCGCTTTTCCCGCAAATCAGGGGATTTAAGTTGCCCTATTTGGGAGTAATATTTTTGTGACAGGAAGACTGGAAGACAAAAACTATTCACTAAGTGAGTAGGCAAAATTAATTGTATGTTTACTTTATGAAAGGCAAAAGGCAAGAGGCAACAAAGATGTAGGTTATTTTAATTAATTTTAAAATTCACAATCTATTTTGCATGAGTACTTATCCATTATTGACGATTTGTATTAAAATATCATTGAAATCGTTGTCACCGCCTCCGAAGGTATCTTCAAAACCATAAATGTTGTTACCAAGGGAGGTAAAGTGTTGGCGGTTATCTGGGTTAGCACTACCATAGGAAAAGAAACTGTGAATCGATGATTCTTCACTTTGGCTTAAGTATTCTTCCACGTTGCTATTGACGAGAAGGAAAAAACCGAAAATACTAGCACTAGGTAAGGCTAAGGTATAATTGTCGATCGACATATTCTCAGGAGTTTCAAAGATTAACCCTGAAGATTGAGCTTTTTCTACCGCTACTTTATCATAATCTGGATCGTTAGGCATGATGGTTCGATCGTCCATAATAATTGCACCAGTTAAGTCATCAACTTGATAGATACCGATCGTATTTTCATTGGCGGTGCTTCGAGCAATGGTAAGATTAACGGTAGTATTCTCACTAGCATCAAATCCTTGAGTCAGAAAGACGGGGGTATTGAGGGCAAATTCAGCAACAGTGTTATTATCATCTTTAAAAGTTAAGGCGAAACCCTGACTACCCTTAGAGATGATTTCCAGTTGTGCAGGATTTTGTGAACTATAAGTCTCACCATTGATGGTAAGATACAATTCTAAACCATTGTCAGTAAAAGCACTTAACCCCTCTGGTGCGTTGATTAATGAGCCAAAAAACTTAGTTTCACTACCCATTAAGGTATCTATGGTAATCTCATCGAGGGTATTAGTTAAAGAAGAATCATCGCTACCGGGGAGGTTTTCCAAAAGAATTATTGATTTACCGTCGGGGGTTTTGATACCTAACTCATAGTTATTAGATACATTTACGGCAGAAATTTGAAACTTAGTATCAATCACTTGGGGAGTGTAAAGGGTTTCGGCTTCATTTTGATTGACGACTAAGGGTAAAGGATAGTGATAGGGGGAGGGATATTCTAAAACACTATCAAGAATTTGTTGTTGTTGATTCGCTACTTCCTCATAATTGTTACTTCCTTGATTAATTATCTCAAGGGTGGTGTTAACGGAGGTAATTCGATCGAGCTTACTTTCTCTGATAGAATCTTTTACGGTAAGGGTAGAAAATGAGATAGCAGAATCAATAATTTGATTGATAGTTTGGGAGTCAGTTAAATCGATGTCAGAATTATGGTAAATATATTCAGCAGTGGCACGACTAATTAACCATTGCGCCTCATGGGAGTCGGTGATACCTGCACTTTGTAAAACTTGCCCCCCTAATTGATAAAGTAAAGTCAGTTGATTTTCTAAAATTAAGAGTTGTTGACTGAGAATTGGATCATCAGTAGGGGATAATGGTGTTTTAGTCAGATCAAAATCTTGAGGAAGCTCAAAAGTCGTTAATACTCTTTCTGTGGCTATGTCTTGGGGTATTTTCTCTGTTTGTAAGGCTAACACTAAAGCCAATAAGTTTGGCACGTTAGCAGACTCTTGCATTCTTCCTTGCCAGTTATTAAGTAATTCATCGACGGTGGCAGGAGTAATTAAACCTGCGCCTAACTGCCCTAAGATATTACCTAAGTCAAATTGTAGGGCGATTTTGAGGGAGTTAAGATTGGTGACGACATCATCTACTGTAGAATTTTCTCCTGTTATGGCAATTAATTGAGTGCCAATGGTTAAAATGCGAGTTAAAACGTCATTAATGTCTGTTAATTCACTGTCGCTAAATTCCCCTCCCACATCATTAATTAAACTGGTAATCAGATTATCAAGAAAAGAGAGATTATAAAAATTACCATCATCCTCATTATACAGACTAAGCGCGATCGAACCGATAACTCCATCGGCAACTTGGGCAGGAGTTTGGTTAGTGATACCAGAGATAAACTGGCTTAAAACCGCAATTACCCCTTGAGTAATAACATGAGTGGTATAGACTTTTTTGCCGTTAATATCCCCGTTGTTAATAGCAGACATGGGATCAAAATTAGACAAATCAAGGGTTTCGGGTAAGGCGAATACCTCTTTAATTTTTGCTTCGGCTAATTCTATATCAATGCCCGATTGATGTAATTTTTGCACCAGACTGGTAAGAGGGGTAATCATATTAGAGTCAACGGTGGCAAAAAGAGGTGTGCTGATAGGTAATCCCGTTGCTGTATCAATACCATTTATAATTACTAAACGCCCATCTTGATCATCTATGATACCATTACGGTTTCGATCGAAAGGAACTAAATCCACAGGCAAATTAAAACTACCGTCATTGTTAGTGATAGTCGAAATTTCCCCTTGATCTAGTTGACCATTAAAGTTAACATCAAAAAATACTGTACCCCCTTGTAAGTAACTTTGACTAGCAAAACCACTGATACCCAATTTTTTTAGTACATTTTCTACATCCCAGATTTTGTAAGTGAAAATATTAATATCAAGGATGGTTTCCATTATCTCGAATAAACCAACATCGATACCGACTTGCACTTTAGTATTTAAAAAAGCCTCGATGGCGCCGCTAATTTCGAGTACACTAAGATCACCACTGAATAAAGGTGACAATTCAGAATAGCGAATGATACCATCGCCTAACCCTTGATATTCACCACCATCAACAAAATCGAGTTTAACATCATTCTTACTTTGCACTCCCCCAGTCATGCGATACTTTGCGACAACTGCATTGGCTTCCATACCAATATCAACACCAAAAGAAGCGCCTAACTCATTAACATCTTTACCATTTTCA
The DNA here is from genome assembly GCF_000332235.1 of Geminocystis herdmanii PCC 6308. Lineage (NCBI taxonomy): Bacteria > Bacillati > Cyanobacteriota > Cyanophyceae > Chroococcales > Geminocystaceae > Geminocystis > Geminocystis herdmanii. The sequence continues at coordinate 2,240,114 of NZ_CM001775.1, forward strand.
TCTACATCTCGAATATAAAGCCCTTCTAATAGTAAGTTTGATTTACTTTCATCAAAACCTGTTTTCTGCCACTCATTCAAACCATAGGCATCATAAGCTAAATAAAGGTTAGAATTAAGCCCTAATGATATTTGTAAAACGGCATCTAAACCATACCCGGGTAAAATAGCATCTAAACCAATATCAGACAAGTCAACACTAATATCAAAATCTAAATCAGGCACATCATAGATTAAAAAGTCAACATTTTCTTCCCCAAGCAATAAACCTGCTACCGAGAAAAAGTCAGTTAACAAAGGTATCTCTAAACCATCTAAGGAGAGAATACCATCAATTAGTTTTCCTAAATCATCCGTAGCAAAAGGATTATTAGCAATTCGATCGAGAATGTTACCATCTGGTATAGTTAAATCATCACGACTAAAATTAACCTCTCCATTCTGAACTTTTGCACTAACTGAGCCTATATCAATTAAAACCTTGCTATCATCGGCAATATAATCATCAACTAATCTTACCACTTCAACTAACTCATTAATAGCATCGATAAATTCGTATAAATCTAAGGAGTCTCCATCATCAAAACCATTAAAGCCTAAATTTTGTAAAGCATCGTTATCACCACTATTATCATTAACATTGAGAAGGGTTAACATCATTTCCAATACGGATACCTTTCCATCGTTATTCTTATCAAAAAGAAAGTCTAATTCTAAAGCAGATAGGAATTTAGTATCGGCGTTAAGGGTGTCAATAATAGGATAAATAGGTTGTAAAATTTCATCGATTAAATTAACATATTTTTTTGCATAACCTTGCACTAAAGATTGTACATCTAAAGCCACATTTTGCAGAGTAACAACAAAATCATTAAGTTCAATTTTTGCTTTATCAGCATAGTTATAAAGGGGTAATTCTTCCACTGCTAAATCAAAAGTTATACCCGGAAACAGATTAATAATTCTTTCATCAGGGGTAGCAGAAAGTAATAATTTAGCAAAACTTCCCACTTTAAAATCATAATCAAAATTAGAAAATAACTCTTGAATAGGACGATTTTTAAGTATGTTTAAAGCATCGGTATCTAGGTTATTACCTAACAATTTAATGTCATAGTCTAAATCTAAATCAATACCTCTATCAGCAAAATCAACACTTAAACCGTTAATACTATCGATACCTGTTAAAGTCACATTGTCAAATTTGATGTCTGGATTTAAAACAGTTTGCGAAGTATTGAGATAATAACCACCAGTTTTATTAATGCCACAACCTAAAGTAAAATCATAAATAATATCTGCTTGGGCTTCCCCATTAACAGTTAAATCAAGGGAAGGAATAGCTAAGTCTTTGCTTAGGGGAATTATTTGATCATTATAAGTAACAGTAAAGGAAATAGTAAAGGGAGTATCGTTATTATTAGGAGTATAATTTATTTGCAAATTAGAAAGGTTATTCCCTAGAGTTTCGGGTAACAAATTTCTGAAGATTTGCTCTAGTTTCCATGCAGTTAAATTATTAGTTGTGTAAATTTCACTAACAATTTTATCGGTGATTTCGTCAAAGAAAATAGGCAAATTTGAGCCACTACCAATTAAGGGTAAACTGGATTCGGTAAACGCCCTTTCTATACTATTTAAACTATATTGTAAACCTAACGCCGTATTGACACTATTGAAAGTTCGATCGATAATATTAACTTCAAGGTTAACAGGTTCATCTAAATTTTCATACTCTGGCGCACCATCAAAAATAAATGCTAGTTGAGTTGTATGGTTTTCTCCTATTTCTGCTATATTCTCGTCGATCGCACTTATGGTAACAGTCTGTGGTATATACCAATTTTCAGAAGTAAAAGTGATAGGGTTAACGTTATTTAATTCATTAGGATTATCAGAGAAATTAATTGTAGTTGCCTGAGTAGGTTCACTTAACAAAGACACATAGAAACTATAGCTTTCTCCTTCCTTGACGACAGGCACAATACCACTTTGAATAATTTGCACTCCAGCCCTATCATTATTTATAATCACGAGGGTGTTAGTGGTAGTGTCTCCTAAGCTATAACCTTCCCCTGCTAACAATTCGATAATAACTTGCTTATCACCATCATCAATAAAGTTATCAATAGCGAAAATAGTTAAAATCGTGCTAGTTTTGCCGGGGGGGATTCTCACGCTTCCTGTTTCCAATACGGTTTGATAGTCAAAACCATTAGTTGCGCTACTACTTCCTAAGACTCGATAGGCAACATTTAAACCAGTCGCGCCAAAAGCGGAATCAACGGCTTCACTTACCGAGATAGTAAAGTAACCCGGCATGGCTTCTTCTGTGGCATTTTGTGTCACCGCCAAAGTAGCTAAGGGGAAGTCGTTATCGGTGATGTTAACTTCTATGGGTTGAGGAGGAGTTAGATTACTATAGGCATTATCCTCAGATTCAATACTAAAATCAATATTAGTGCTATGGTTATATTCAATTTTGCTGTCATCAACGGCAAAGACAGTGACAGTTTGAGGAATATTCCAGTTGTCTTCATTAAAGGTGAGGGTAAGAGGTTGAGAGAAACCTTGATTAGAAAACTTGATTTCCTCGTTACTGGGTGTCATGGTGATATTGACAGGGGAAAGGGGTTGAGTTTTTAAGGAAATTTGATAAGAATTACTGCTTCCCTCTGTAGAATTATCACTTATTTGGACAACATTAACACCAGCGTTATCATTATCTTGATTATTAAGAGAAATGTCACTAACTTCTAAATTATGGTAAAAATCATCACCACTTTTCACGGTAGAAATTATTTTATAGGCAACAGTATCATCATCTATTAAATCATCTTGAGGATTGACATTAAAACTTTGTTCAATATTCCAATTATCAGGGGTAAAGTAAAAAGAAATTACCTCTTGATTTTCTTGAAATTCTGCCGATAAAATACCCTCATTTTTATTATTTGTGCCTAAATAAACGATGACATTATCAGTGGGTTGGCTAGTAAGTTTTACTTTAAAAGTTTGAGGTGAATTATCAGCTTCGCTAGTGGTATAAGTTTTACCAGTAATATCATTTCCTGCATTATCAGTAATAGAAACTCCTGCTATATCATCATCTTTGATAGTAAAAGTAACAGTGGTATTTTCTGAGTCAATATAATAGCCTTGATTAGTATTTAAAACAACGGTAACATTTTCATCTCCTTCGGCAATGTCATCAGCAAAAGGAATTAAATCAATATCTGCAAATTGCCCCGGAATAATCGTTATTTCTCCACTAGATAAATTCTCATAATAGTCGATAATCCCATCAATATTACCAAATAATAAATCTTGATCTAAATCTCCGTTAATATCTCCAAAAATGGGACGCACATTGTCTGGTATGGTAAAATCACTGCGTTCAAATAGGCTATTGTCTCGGATAAAATTAGGTTGAGAAGGAGTGCCTATATTTAACCAATATTGCATAACTCCATCAGATTTAGTCGCGCCGTTGATGTCTCCTGTTAAAACAGCGTCTAAGTCTCCATCTTCATCTAAGTCTGCAAAGATTATACTAGCTCGATCGAACAAGTCCACATTTTGAAAAGGATTTCCTGCGGTATCTTCCACAAAAACGGGATTAGTCTCACTGCCAACATTGCGATAAAACTTGATTAAACCATCACCGCTACCGATAAATAAATCTAAATCACCGTCAGAGTCAATATCGACAACAAAAGGGGCACTATAATCTCCTACGTCAATATTGTTAAAGGGATTATTTGAGCCTGTTACTTCGCTAAAGGTAAGGTTATTATTACGATAAAAACGAATCTTACCATCACTACTACCTAAGATTAAATCTTGATCACCATCGCCGTCAATATCACCGAAAGCAGGAGTTGAGTAACCGGGGGAAGTTGCACCATTTAAGTCAATGGCACTAAAAGGATTGTTACTGGTATTTTTAGTAAAGATAGGTTGATTCTTTGTACCAGTATTTTCATAATAGTCGATCGAACCTTCATAATTACCGATAACAAGGTCTAAATCTCCATCTTGATCTAAATCTATCAGAAAAGGAGCACTATAGCTACCAATATCGATACTATTAAAGGGGTTTTCAACACCTCTTTTTTCTTCAAACATACTAAAGGATTGATAATCAACTCCTTCTGTGGCATCATTATTACGAGGATTAGTTAAGATAGAATAACGTACTCTAACAGGCTCACTTGAACTACCTTCCCCTACAGTAATTCTAAATTTACCCCCCGTAGTGTCACTTTCTCCGATTTCACTACTGCCTACTATACTAATGGTAACTAAAGGATCAGTTTCTAGGTTATCATCTTTTTCAGGCTCATTATTAACCACATCACTATCAATATCTGTATTAGTGATAGGCAATAGTTGATAAAGTCCGTTATAGTTATTATCACTGCTAGTTGTCGTCACCTTAACATTATAGGTTATATCTCCATCGGCTCGATCGTCCGTCAATCCACTAACATTGATACTTTGATAACTATTCCAATTATCGGGGGTAAAGGTAAGAGTATTAGTAGAGAAACTATTTTCCGTAGCGTCAATTTCACTAAAACTAACGGTGACATTACCATTAGGTTGGCTAGTGAGTTTCACTTGCAAAATGTTGTCTTCCCCTTCCGTTGTTAAAAGACTGGTTATCACCGTATTTAAAGTATTGGTGACAATAGGAAAGTTAAGGGTTTTGTTTTGATAGTTACTATCTTGACTTTCGGTAACGGCAGTAATTTGATAGTTAAAATCATCACTGTTATTAGCAATTAAATTAGTAAGAGTAAGATTTTGTGCAGATTGCCAATTATCAGGGGTAAAGGTTAAACTTCCTCCACTGGCATTATTATTTAAACCATCTCTTAGGGTAACGATGACATTTTGGGAAGGTTGTTGATTTAATCTAACAGTAAAAGTGCCACTATTATCATTAAAACTAACCACCCCTACGGTTAATAAATCATTGCTACTGGTAATGGATGCAGTGGTTTGAGGAGTAGCAAATTCAATACTAGATTCATCATCATCGAAAATAGTTAAGGTGGCGCTGGAGGTAGCATTATTAAGGGTATAACCTTCCCCTGCTTGTAAAGTAACAATGACGGTTTCTGCATTTTCTTTCACCTTATCATCAATAACGGGGACATTTAAGAAAACACTGGTTTCGCCTTCTGGAATTTCTACTATACCTGAAAGCGTACTATAGTCAACATTAGGAGTAGCTGTGCCTGTCACCATATAGTTAATAACTAAACCACCCCTAGGCGCAGGATTACTCAATAATAATTTAAACACCCCTGCTAATTGACTTCCTTCATTGGTATCACTTATCTTAACGATACTCACACTTGGGATAATTATAGGAAGGGGGTTTTCTCCTTCCGTGACATCTAAATTGGGGATACCATCATCGGGATTAATGGTAATATTGCTAGTGCGGTTATTATAGTTACTGTCGTTACTGGTGCTAGTGACTGCTAAATTTCGAGAGGAAGTGATACCATTTAAGGTGATGTTTTGGGGTGTATCCCAGTTAGCGGAAGTAAAGGTAAGGGTAAATGTATCAACTCTGACGGTGACGTTTTGGGTTGGTTGGCTTGTTAATTTAACACTAAAGTTAACTTCCCCTTCGCTATTGGCTTCTAAGGGATTAGTATTCGTAACCGCATTTTTATTTCGATCGAGGATGGCAATATTAGGGCTATAATGTCCACTATCAGTGATATTAACCGTTGCAGTGATGACACTTCCTAAAGCATAATTATTTCCTACGGCATAGTCTGGAGTAGTGTTAGGATTTCGATCGTTAATTAATGAGATGGTAATAGTTTCGGTGGCTTCTGCGATGGCATCGGGTAAGGCACTTAAATATAATCTAGCAGAGGTTGCACCATTAGGAATAAAAACCACATTTTGAGCATTACTACCACTGGTTAACCTTCCCTGAGAGTTAAAGTAGTCAGTGAATTGAGTGGCACTTCCTCCCGTTATGTTATAATATACTGACAATCCGGGTTGCTTGGTGACGACTTCACTAAGAATAATATCCACATAACCGATAAAGTCTCCTGTATCGCTACCCTCCTGCATATTTTTAACGCCACTAACTGTTACAATAGGCTCATTGTCGATAATATTTAAGGTAACAGCATTTTTACTTAAGTCTATTCGATACCCCTCACCCAAGGCAATATTGTTAACCACAGGAGTTGTGGGTGATAAGGTAAAAGTGAAACTCTCATTGCCTTCGTAGGTAAAGTCATCTTTAGCAAAAACATAAATCGTCTTACTGCTTTCTCCTATACCAATGGGAATAGTTGAGCCTAAACTACCATTATTGGGGTTAGTATCGTTATCAAGGATAATGTCATTACTCGCCCCTGATAAGGTATAGGGAATACTAAAATTGCTGGTAGCTGTGGTATTTAAAGAAATAGTAAATTGCCCAATGATGCCCGATTCGGAAGGATTTACCACCCCAGATGAGCTAATACTGACAACGGGATTCGGATCGGTTATAGTTAAAGTAGCACTTCCTCGACTAGAATCCACCGCATAACCGTTATTAATAGCATTACCTGTGAGAGTTATAATTACAGTCTCATTGGGATCATAATTCAGATCATTGATAGGATTAATAGTGAGAGTAGCAGAAGAAGCTCCCGCCGGGATAGTTGTATTTCCTGAGATGGTATAATCGATATTATTGGTTGCTGTACCACTTATAGCATAGGTGACGGTAGTAGATACGATCGCACTTTCATCTAAAGTAATAGTAAATGTGCCACTGTTACCCCCCTCCATAGGAGTGCCATTAGCAGTGATACTCGCCCTTCTTAACTCATTACGATACCAATATATATCATCCTCTCCGTCAGTGCCGATGGCAATATCGATAAACCCATCATTATTTGCATCTCCCACTCCCACGGCGGTGATAGTATTTAACCCACTACTATCAATAGTAAAAGGAGTAAAAGTGGGACCAAAATCTAAATTAGGGATACCATTACCGTTATTGGAATACCAGAAAAGACTGGCATTACTGGCATTATTACCAAAAATTAAATCATTATCTCCATCTCGATCGAGATCAGCAACAGCAATTTGTGCTACCTTAAAGTTAACAACTTGAGTAGCTCCAGTAAAAGAACCATTACCTTTATTTATCCAATAATAAACCCCATTATCGGCGGCGATAATCACATCTAAATCACCATCATTGTCAATATCAGCTAATTTTATATCTTGGGGTTGATGACTATTACTAATAGTGGATTTTGTCCAACTGTTGCCACTACCATTATTACGATACCAGTACAAACCACCACTACCACCGGCTACCACGTCTAACATATTATCACCGTTTAAATCTCCACCATAAACGGCACTAGCATTACTAAGACTACCATCAATGTCTAGTTTGCTAAAACTCCCCCCCGAAGTTTGTCGCCAAATAGCCAAATCATTAGCATCTCTTGCTACTGCTACAATATCTGGAAAACCATCAGTAGCAAAATCTGCAATAAATACTTTTGTCGCTCCTCCGAAGCTATCGGCTATTTTATTGCCACTCCAAGAAGTACCTTGCCCATTGTTATACCAGATGGTAATATTATTATCTCCTGTTTCTGCGCTAACTAAATCTATATCTCCATCTCTATCAATATCCGCACCATAGAAAGCATTGCGCCCTCCGCCTAACCCTCCACGAATTAAAGTGGGAGAGGTGCTTACTGTGCCATCACTATTACTTCGATGCCAAATTAAATCATCCCCTCCAAAACCAGAGGAAACGGCAACTATATCTTGTAAATTATCATTGTTTAAATCGAGAAACATAATACCAGTGGGAGTTGCAACATTGGTATTAACGGTAGCTTTGTTAAATCTAATGCTCATAGCTAATCAATTTTAGGCTTAATAGAAAGTTCAAATTCTGTTTTCTCGCTTGTAGTTTTTTAGCTTTATTTTTTTTAACTAATTATGACTACCTAGTCACATTTTAAGAGAATTTTATGGATTCGTCAAGAGGAATGAAGAATGAAGAATGAAGAATGAAGAATTGAGAATTGAGAATTGAGAATTGAGAATTGAGAATTTAAAAAACCACCCTATCCCCTTATCACCCTATCCCCTCATCACCCCCTCACCCCTCACCTCATCACCCCTCCCCTCATCACCCCCTCACCTCATCACCCCCTCACCTCATCACCTCCTTACCTCATCACCTCCTTACCTCATCACCCCCTCACCTCATCACCCCTCACCTTATCACCCCCTCCCCTCATCACCCCTTCACCTCATCACCCCCTCCTCTCATCACCCCCTCCTCTCATCACCCCCTTCCCTCAATCTTTTCCGATACCTTTTTCTAAAGTAGTGACGAAATCATCAAGGGTTTGATTAATGGCGGTAATATTTAGTGGGGTATCTTCTTTGACTAATTTTTGTACTTTGATACCTAAATATCTGGGAATAAATTGTCTTAATTCGTTTCCCATGGTGACAATCATAAAAGCCACTATATCGGGATTAATATATTTTGGTAGTTGTCCGATTTCGATCGAATACTCGATTTTTTCTTTAATAAAAGCAATAGAAACGGCTTTAGTACGGCGAAAAACTTCGTCACGAAAAGGAATATCGCCATAATGAGGGTTTCTAAACAAAATTTGTGTAAAATAAGGATGATTTAACTGAAAATCAAGGGCTGTTTTCAGTAAAGCCCGTAAGTAGGGAAAAAAACCGTCTTCAATGGCGGGTAAATCGGCATTTTCCATAAATGATTTTTGCTTGGCAATGCCTATATCAACTAGATATAAATATAAATCTTCTTTTCCTTCAAAATATTGATAAAAACTACCTTTGGCAATTTTGGCTTCCAGCACAATGCGAGATATAGAGACAACTTCATAGCTATGATTAGCAAATTGTTGGAGGGATTTTTCAATAATTATTTGTTGTTTTGCCTCCGATAAATTAAAAAAAGTTTGAGTGGGCATATTTTTCGTGAAATTGAATATTTAAAACATTGAAATGAAAATTAGATATAGTATATTGATTACTCAAACTATTGCCTACTGACACTGGATACTGTTGAATCATAACTGCGTTGTCGAAGTGTTGTCTCTTGCTTATTTTCTCTCATCAACTTAGATACTTCCTAGCTTATAATTATTGGTATTTAACTTAATCAGGGGGACTGAAGATGGTAGCATCTATCATAAGTGTCAAAACTAAAGTACAGTTATAATGATTGATTATTAATTGTTCACGCTTCTCATGTTTTTCTCTCAATTATTAGCCTTTTTGTTTCTTCCCTCTCAAGCGCCTTCTTTACCGGTGATTCCTTGGCATGAAGCCTCTATTTTTCAGATACCGATCGATCGAGACCCTCAAGTTCAGGTTATAGTAGATCAATATCTCCAAACTCTTGCTCGTCAAGGTTTAGATACCAAAAGACAAGGGATTTGGATACAGTCCGATTGGGCAATTCTAGCAGATAATCAAGGAAAAATACCTGTACCAGCGGCATCTTTAACTAAAATCGCTACTACTATCACTTCGATCGATACATGGGGTTTAGATCATCGTTTCTTAACAAAAGTTTACACCACTGGCGCAATTAATAACAACATATTACAAGGTAATTTAATCATAGAATACGGCGGTGATCCTTTATTTGTCTGGGAAGAAGCCATTGTATTAGGAAATAAGTTACAACAATTAGGTATTAATCAGGTAAAAGGTGATTTGATTGTAGTAGGTAATTGGCAAATGAATTATGAGGAGAGTCCCCTCAAATCAGGAGAAATGTTAAAACAGAGTCTTAATAGTAAAAACTGGTCAAGAATCATCGAAAAACAGTATCAGGAGATGAAAAATAAACCCGATCGAGCAAACATTGAAATACAGGGTTTAGTTAAAAAAGTTGAGACACTACCTGATAACACACAATTATTATTAACTCATCAATCCTTAACTTTAAGGGAAATATTGCGATCGATGAACGTTTATAGTAATAATAAAATAGCCGAATCTCTAGCGCAACAAATGGGAGGAGGAGCAAAAGTTGCGCAATTATCAGCTAAAATTGCCAATGTACCACCCGAAGAAATTTTACTCATCAATGGCTCAGGTTTGGGTGTGGATAATCGTATTTCTCCTCGTGCTTCTTGTCGAATGTTGATGGCTTTAGAAAGACAGTTAGAAGGTAGTAATATTAACCTCAGTGACTTATTTCCTGTGGCTGGAGTTGACAAAAAAGGTACGGTAGAATATCGTAATATTCCCTATGGTATTCCCACTAAAACAGGTACTTTATCGGTAGTTAGCGCCCTTGCGGGGGTAATTCCTACCCAAGAGAGAGAGAATATCTATTTTGCTGTCATCAATTATGGTAGTGACGTGGAAGGCTTGAGACGCAAACAAGATGTTTTACTCCGTAATTTAGAGCAACATTGGACATTTCAACCTTTATTACCTAAAAATTCGATCGATATTTCTTTTGGCGATATGGAAAGGAATGGAGAATTGAAAATTGAGAATTGAGAATTATTTATTCTATTTTTGTCATTGCTAGGCACGAAACAATCTCAGAGTATTGTAGGTTGGGTTGAGGATACGAAACCCAAAAATAATCGATTATTTTTAATGTATAACTGATTAAGTGAACGTGATATTATAATATTTTTTTACGGCTAATTTATTAACTATATGAATGAAAAAATAAGAGAAATTATTTTACTTGCTGATGAAGAAGCGACTAAAAAATTAGGGCAATATTTAGCCGAACAATTAAGCCCTAATAGTGTCTTATTATTAAGAGGAAATTTAGGAGCTGGAAAAACTACTTTAATTCAAGGATTAGGCGAAGGATTAGGTATTCAAGATTCGATCGTCTCCCCCACTTTTACTTTAATTAATGAATATTCTGAAGGGAAAATACCTCTTTATCACATCGATTTATACCGTTTAAATGCAGAACAAATCAAAGAATTACATCTTGAAAATTATTGGTTAGGGATTGAATATGAAGCAGGAATAACTGCGATCGAATGGTCAGAATTATTACCTTATTTACCTCCTAAATATATTAAAATAAATTTAGAAATAGACGATCGATTAGGTAGAAAAGCAACCATCGAAAGAAGTAATTATAACTAAAATAGCGAATGGAAATCCCTAGTATATTTTTCTGTTAGACACATCTTACTTAACAAAAATATTGGCTCTCTTACTTCTCGTCGTGATAAATTATGTCTAAAAAAAGGTGTTAGGTATTAGGTGAAATGCAAACTGTCAATTTATAACAATTGCATTTTTAAAATTCTGTAAATATTATAAAATTTTGATAAGTTTGATTTAAAATACTCTCAATGACATAGAGTGGATATTTTTTCCATAAAACATGAAATAATAATAGAGACGAATGATTAAATCAAAATCTTATTATCTGTTAACATAAATGACTTTATGATTTTTCCGATATTTTTTGAGGAATATTAATGAATTGGCAGACTATATTGTTTAGAGTATCAGCAATTTTTCTTTTAATCGCTATCAATGCTTTTTTTGTCACCGCAGAATTTGCGATCGTTTCCGTGAGAAAATCGAGAATTGATCATCTAGTCATTGATGGAGATATACCTGCTCAAAGTGTACAATCATTACAAAAAAGTTTAGATCGTCTTCTATCTAGTACCCAATTAGGTATTACTCTTTCTAGTTTAGCATTAGGTTGGATCGGGGAATATACTATGGCAATGTCCATACAATATTTAATTTCTTTATTGCCATTTCCGCCACAATTTATTATTCCCCTCAGTCACTCCCTTTCTATTCCCATTGCTTTTTTTTCGTTGGTATATTTACAGATAGTTTTTGGGGAATTGTTTCCTAAATCCTTAGCTTTATTGTATCCTGAACAGTTAGCTCGTTTTTTAGCACCTCCTATCAGTGTTATTGGTAAAATCTTTAAGCCTTTTATTGATATTCTTAATCAATCCACCCGTTTTTTATTGAAGTTATTTGGCGTAGAATATACTGGACAAGGTTGGTATAAACAAGTTACTCCTGAAGAATTACAGTTAATCATCAAAACGGAAAGGGATTCATCGGGATTGGAAGCGGAGGAAAGAGAATTATTAAGTAATGTTTTTGAGTTTGGAGATGTGGAGGCGTTGGAGGTGATGACTCCTCGTGTGGATATTAAAGCCTTAAATTTATCCGCAACTTATCAAGATTTATGGTTAGAAATTTCGGATACGAAACATTCTTGTTACCCCGTGATGGGTGATTCTTTGGATGATATTCGGGGTATTGTGGATTTTAAGGATTGTTTAAATATTTTAGGGGATAATCCTCTTGATTTGCAAAGTTCGATCACAAAGTGGCATTGCTCGATCGAACCTTTAGTTAAACCCGTGCGTTTTTTACCCGAATCCACTTATTTAAGTGAATTGTTGACTATAATGCAACAATATCGATTGAAAATGGTCATTATTGTGGATGAATATGGAGGCACATCTGGATTAGTCACCATGCAGGATTTAATCAACGAAATTTTAGGAGATGATGAAAGCCAATCAGAGGATGATAATTTTAATATTACGGTTATTGACGAGCAAAATTTTTTAATTCCTGCGCAAATAAATTTAGAGGAATTAAACGATTTATTAGATTTTAATTTACCTTTAATTGACGACTATCAAACTTTAGGGGGTTTTTTAGTTTATCATTGGCAAAAAATACCGAAACCCTACGAGGTGTTTAATTTTGACTCCTATCAATTTACCGTAACAGACATGGATGGTCCTCGTATCATTAGAATTAAAATCACCCTCAAAGACAATTAATTGTTAATTGTACATTGTCAGAGACTTCGCTAAATCGGCAGTTAACAAAAAACTACTTTCCCTAGAGGATTTACCCGGATAATTTTTCACCGTTAAACACTCTCCAATTTTCACGGAAACACTGCAACCTCTTTCGGGAATTGGTTGACTATATTTAATGGTGACAGGCAAAATTTTCACTTCTACTTCAGGCTTGGCGGTTTCCACTTCTAAGGCGATTTTGGCAACTCCCCTTTTTAAAGGTTGTACATCATCGGTACGATATATATTACCTTCGGGAAAAATTACCACCATCTCCCCCTGAGATAATAAGTCGAAACTATGGCGTAAACTGTCCATACCGGGTCGATCGGTATTAACCTCGAAGCCCCCCATGCGTTTAATAACCCAGCCTTGTATGCCCTTCATTTCGTTGGCTGACACCATAAAGTGAGGGTTTCTCCCACTGACTAATTTTCCCGTAGCATAAGGAACTATTAACGCATCCCAACGAGAACGATGAGTGGGTGCAATAATTACCGCACCTGTTTTGGGTACATTTTCTTTGCCGATAATTTCAATCTTTTTGAAGAAAATAGGGAAGATTAATCTGGTGGTGAGGGGATACACTAATTTGATTAACCAAGGTGAGATATGAGAAGTTATCTGACTTTCATGGTGATATATTTGAGGTTGTATTGATGTTTTATTCATAATAACGATAACTCTATAAATATTTACTATATCTCTAGGTTAGAACTATTGTGCCATTAAGGGGAGTTCGATCGTGCCACTTTGCAATCTTTCACAATCTTTAAACTACTACTTAACAGACGAAAATTTTTCTGTCATCAAGACCATTAATTTGACACTGTACGATCGGGATGACAGGATTTGAACCTGCGACATCCTGCTCCCAAAGCAGGCGCGCTACCAAGCTGCGCTACATCCCGTTTTAAACCTTATCCATCATAACCTAATTATGGTTATTTGTGCAAGTTCACTTATTCTTTCATAGACAATTAATTCACTCCAATTCCTGATGAGGCGTTGCCTTATAGTATTCTACCTCAGTTCGATGCAAGAATGTTTGATAAGGGCAGGTTTCAGGTGTAATTTTCAGTAGATTATATAATTCGATCAAAGAATTGAAGATAAAAAAATCAATTAGGATATATTTTTTGTCAATTCTTTAACCCTTTCCGATACCTGACACCTGACACCTTTACAGCACCAAAAATTTTATGGTTCACTCAGGTTATTTTGATAAGTTTAAGAGTTAGAAGATAGGAGAAATACTTAAAAATCAAAGTTTTGATACTTCTTCTATACAAAATTAAACAAGTTCATTTTATCAAAAATGATCCAATATGTACAATAATTTAACTATCAATGATAATTTAATGTAGATTTTTTGGGATTTTATCATTAACCACCTTACAATAAATTCTATTTCGATCGAGACTATTCTTTTCCTCGGTCAATTATTAACTATTAATTATTCACTATAATGATTTCAGTTTCTCAACGTTTTAACCAGCTTAAACAAAAATCTCAATGTGCCTTAATTCCCTTTATTACCGCCGGTGATCCAAACTTAGACACTACAGTAAGAGCTATCGAACTTTTAGCCCAAAATGGCGCAGATATGATTGAATTAGGTGTACCTTATTCTGATCCTTTAGCAGATGGTCCTGTAATTCAAGCGGCGGCAACTCGTGCTTTAAAACAAGGGGTTTGTTTAAATGATGTCCTCAATATCGTCAAGAATGTTAAGGTTGATATTCCCATTATATTATTTACTTACTATAATCCTATTTTTTATCGAGGAGTAGAAAACTTCATATCTACCATTGCGGATGCTGGAGTTAAGGGTTTAGTTGTACCTGATTTACCCCTTGAGGAAGCCGAAAGTTTCTTGGAAATCGCTCAAAATTATGGTATCGAAGTAACTTTATTAGTAGCACCCACTTCCCCCCTAGAGAGAATTGAACAAATTGCCTTAAAATCTCAAGGTTTTATTTATCTCGTCAGTGTCACGGGTGTAACAGGAGTTCGATCGAACATAGAGGCAAGAGTGGAAGATTTAATCAGTAAATTAAAAACCGTTACTGATAAACCCATCGGTGTCGGCTTCGGTATTTCTGAACCTGCCCAAGCATTACAAATGAAACAATGGGGAGCGGATGGTGTAATTGTAGGTAGTGCTTTTGTGAAAAAACTGGCAAATCTCGATGGAGAAAAGGGTTTACAAGAATTAGCAACTCTGTGTCACCATCTTAAACAAGCAATTAACAATTAACAACTAACAATTAACAATTAACAAAGTATCTCCCTGTCCACTTGCCTGTCCACTTGTCCACCTGTCCACCTGTCCACCTTGTCTTCTAATGGTATAATATTCGGGCTTGAGATTTTTTATTTATAAACGGTGATTATGTCCACACAGACAAAACTATACGAGGGTAAAGCCAAAATAGTATATACAACGGCGAACGATCGAGAATACTTAACCTATTTTAAAGATGACGCTACGGCTTTTAATGCCCAGAAAAAAGGCACGATCGAAGGTAAAGGAAGTATTAACTGTACAATATCATCAGCATTACTGGAATTATTGGGCAAAAAAGGCATTGAAACCCATTTTTTGACTCAAAAGTCAGAAAGGGAAATGTTAGTCAAGGCGGTGGAAATTATCCCCTTAGAAGTGGTAGTGAGAAATATAACGGCTGGAAGTTTATGTAAACAAACGGGTTTACCTGAAGGGCAAACATTACCTTTCCCTTTAGTGGAATTTTACTTGAAAAATGACGACTTGGGCGATCCCCTCTTGACAATCGATCGACTTACACTGTTAAATATAGCCACCCCAGAACAAATATCGGAATTGAAAGAAAATGCCCTGAAAATTAATCAATATCTCAGGGAATTTTTTGCTAGTTGTGATATAACTTTGGTGGATTTTAAATTAGAATTTGGTTTAGACAAGGAAGGAAATATCATTTTAGCGGATGAAATTAGCCCTGATACTTGTCGTTTATGGGATTGTTTGGAACAAGATATAGAAAAAAGAGTCTTGGATAAAGATCGTTTTCGTCGAGATTTAGGTAAAGTAGAATCAGCATATCAGCAAGTACAAAAAAGAGTGTTAACTCAAATTGAAAAACTGAAAAATAGTTAGTATATTTAAAAACAATATTGCAATTAAATTTGGTGTGTGGCAGTGAAAAACAACAACAAAAAATCTAGTTATTTAACCGATAATCAGGGTAAATGCTCTGTTAAGTTACCTTTTAAGAGATTAACAGGAAAGGACCTTGGTTCAAACCCTGATAGTCAGTTATTTTGGCGAAAAACCCTAATTTTGACCTTATTATCGAGTTTAGGGTTAACTAATCCCATGAAAGCTATGACAGAATCGGAAACTCTTACCGCCTCCATTCCCATACCTGTTTCCCCTGCGGAAGAATCAGCACCCGAAGCCATTGCTTTGTCACCCCAACCGAATCCCCTATATTCTTCTACTCCTATTCCCGTCTTATTTCCCGATGTGTCAGGGGCAGATACAACTAAAAATTTAATTGCTCAAACAGAAACAAATCCCCCTCAAACAACCCCTCAAGTAACTCCAACTCCCCCTCAAACAACCCCTCAAGTAACTCCAACTTCCCCTCAAACAACTCCTCAACCCACCTCAGAAGAAGCTAGAGTATTAGTTTCCGAAGTCGATATTGCTGGAGTAGATGGGGAATTAAAAGACTTAGTTTATAACACTATTAGAACAAATCCGGGACGTACCACCACTCGATCGAGATTACAAGAAGACATTAACGCTATTTACGCTACAGGTTATTTTAGTAACGTCAGAGTTACCCCCGAAGATACTCAATATGGTGTAAAAATTACTTTTGAATTGCAACCAAACCCAGTGTTAAATCGCCTAGAGATTGATACTCTTCCTGCTAAAAGTGATGGACAAAGTTCCTTACTACCCAAAGAAGTCATAGACAAAGCCTTTGAAGATCAGTATGGAAGAATCTTGAATTTAAGAGACTTACAAGAAGGCATCGCCGAGTTAAACAAATGGTACACTGATAATGGTTATGACTTAGCACAAGTAGTCGGAGCGCCTCAAATTAGCCCTGATGGAGTCGTTACCCTCATAATTGCAGAAGGACAACTAGAGAATATTCAAGTAAGATTCTTTAACGAAGAAGAAGAAGAAGTCAACGGCAAAACTAGAGATTTCATTGTCACCAGAGAAATGAAACTAAAACCGGGGGATGTTTTTAACCGCCGTACCGCTCAACAAGACTTACAAAGGGTATTTGGCTTAGGCATTTTTGAAGATGTAAAACTCTCCTTTAGCCCCGGAGAAGACCCTTCTGAAGTTGTCATGAATGTTGACATAGTAGAAGGCAAAAGTGGTTCTTTAGGAGCAGGTGCGGGTATAAGTTCCTCCAGTGGTTTATTTGGAACGGTGAGCTATCAAGAACGAAATTTTGGCGGTAACAATCAAACCCTTGGTACAGAATTTCAGTTAGGAGAGAGAGAGTTATTATTTGACTTGAATTTTCAAGACCCTTGGATTGCAGGTGATCCTTATCGTACTTCTTATAGTGCGAACCTTTTCCGTCGTCGATCGATCTCGTTGGTATATGATGGTACAGATACAGAAACTATCCGTACAGAGGTTAATAACGATAGTCCTAGGGTTGTGCGCACAGGTGCTGGTATTTCTTTTTCTCGCCCTTTGAGTGAAGATGTTTTTACCCCCGCACAATGGGTAATTAGTACAGGGATTCAATATCAAAACATCGAAGTACAAGATGCTGACGGCGATCGATCTCCCCGTTCAGGTGAAGCCTTTGGGAATCAAAAATTAGCCTTTAATAACAGTGGTGTTGATGATTTGATTACGGTAAGATTAAACGCTGCGCAAGATACTAGAAATAATAGTTTAAACCCTACCAGTGGTAGTTTATTGCTCTTAGGTATGGAACAAACTGTACCTCTTACTTCTATTTTATACAATCGTATCCGTGCCAATTATAGTTATTATTTACCAGTGAAATTGCTCAATTTTGATTTTATGGAAGGTCCTCAAGCCTTCGCTTTTAACTTTCAAGCAGGAACGGTTTTAGGAGATTTACCCCCCTATGAAGCCTTTGTTCTCGGTGGTAGTAACTCCGTTCGAGGCTACGGAGAAGGAGATTTAGGGAACGGTCGATCGTACTTTCAAGCTACGGCAGAATATCGTTTTCCCATCGTTTCTTTCTTAGGTGGTACGGTATTCTTTGACTATGGTACAAATGTTGGTTCTCAGGGTGCAGTCATCGGTAAACCTGCAGAAGTAAGAGGTTTAAGCGGTGATGGTTTTGGTTATGGTTTAGGGGTAAGGGTACAGTCTCCCGTTGGTCCGATTCGTATTGATTATGCTATCAATGATGAAGGGGATAGTCGTGTTCATTTTGGCATTGGCGAAAAATTCTAATTCATAAAGCAATATTAATGTTCGTAGTAAGGGTTTTAACCCTTTTTTTCCCAATTTTTGAAGATGCCGAATGGCTAAAGCCATCACTACAAACTTGTTTGATAATTTTCTATGAAAACATCCTCTGTTTCACAATCTTGGTTAAATCAACTACCGAATTATCTTTGGTATCTATCCTTGGGATCGATCGCATTCTTAATTTCTTTACCAATTCTCACCGTTGCTAGTAGTATTTTTGCTGATCATCAGGAAATTTGGCAACATTTACGAGATACTGTACTCAAGGATTATATTGTTAACTCTCTGATTTTAATGATGGGAGTTAGTATTGGTGTCCTGATTATTGGGGTTAGTTGTGCATGGTTAGTCACCATGTGTGAGTTTGTGGGAGCGAGTACCTTTGAATGGTTACTTTTAATGCCTCTAGCCGCTCCTGCTTATATTCTGGCTTATAGTTATACCAGTATGTTAGAGTATTTTGGACCTGTGCAAATATGGTTAAGAAGTTTTTTTGGATGGGAAAGTATTGATGACTATTGGTTTCCCTCTATTCGCAATATCGGAGGGGCGATCGTACTGTTGGTATTAGTGTTATATCCCTATGTTTATCTTTTAGCTAGGGTTGCCTTTTTAGAACAGTCCACCTGTACTGTAGAAGCAAGTCGATCGCTCGGTTATAATCCTTGGCAGAGTTTTCTTAAAGTAGCGTTACCCTTAGCTCGTCCTTCCATTGTGGCAGGTTTAGCCTTGGCTTTGATGGAAACTTTGAATGATTTTGGTACAGTACAATATTTTGGGGTGAGTACTTTTACCACAGGTATTTATCGCACATGGTTTGGCATGGGTGAAAGAGTCGCCGCCGCGCAGTTGGCTTCTTTTTTGATGGTATTTGTACTTATTTTAATCTTTTTAGAGCGTCGATCGAGAGCTAATGCCCGTTACTATCAAACTAATAGCGTCAATCAGCAAATACCCCGTTTTGAGTTGAATTGGTGGCGCAGTATTCTGGCTTTTGCTAGTTGCTCGATTCCCGTTTTGCTAGGTTTTATTATCCCTACTATCTACCTCTTAGATTTAACGATTCGTAATCGAGAAGAAACTCTTAATGATAGTTTTTGGACTTTAACCCAAAATAGCCTTCTCCTAGCGATAATTAGTGCCATCATCGCTATTATTATCGGTTTATTCATGGCTTATGGGCAAAGGTTAATACCCCATACCATTCTTAATATTTCTGTGCGTATTTCCTCTATGGGTTACGCCATACCCGGTTCAGTTATTGCCGTTGGCATCATGATTCCTCTAGGTATCTTCGATAATAGTCTCGATGAATGGATGTTCAATAATTTTAACATCTCCACAGGGTTGTTACTCAGTGGCACGATCATTGCCTTAGTTTATGCCTACCTTGTGAGATTTTTAGCGGTATCTTTCAATACCATCGAATCTAGCCTAGGAAAAATTAAACCTAACCTTGACGATGCTTCTCGTAGCCTTGGTTATGGAGCATTTTCTACTCTCTTTAAAATTCATTTACCCCTCCTTGGGGGCGGACTTTTAACCGCTTTAATGTTGGTTTTTGTGGATGTGATGAAAGAATTACCTGCCACCTTAGTGATGCGTCCTTTCAACTTTGATACTTTAGCGGTGAGGGTATATCAATACGCTTCCGATGAGCGACTCATTGAAGCATCAGCACCTGCTTTAGCTATCATGTTAGTAGGTATTATTCCTGTTATCTTCCTCAGTTATCGTATTGCTCAATCTCGATCGATCGTCAGTAGAGATTAAAATATTAATTTATTGCTTTGATTCATTTTGAGGTTTTTCTTTGGTGTTAATCGATACACCAAAATTTCGATCGTTGCGTTATAATTAATTTTACCCAGAGTCAGTCAGCCTAGTTCCAATAAAATGGAAGCGGGGGAACCAATTTAGGGGCTTATTTCTAAGATTTTACTAGAAAAGAACATCTCTCAGTTCTAGCCCGTCAGCTAACCTCGTAGGCATTGAGAGGAGACTAAAGAATTAACATTTTCAATGTTACAAATTCATTTAGGTATTCCTATTGACCAAACTCTTCATTGATCATCCTTTTTGAATTTGAGGTTTATTTATTTAATGATTTATTTCTAACCATTATTTTTCATAAAAATTACTCATTTATTTCTATTGTTTAGCTTGTCTAAAAATAGTTAAATTTTTAGGTATTTAAAATTATTTTAGCTTTTAATTATTTGTATTTAAAGGCTAGTTTTTAGTAGTCAATTATTAAACAAATAACCAATATTAAATGAATTTAAGATTTTCTCAAGATTTAGAAGTTTTACTGAAACGTTTATTAGACAAACCTTTAAGTCTATCTGAAATTGTGAGTGAAACCTCAGAAAGAGGATTTAGTTTAGTACTTAGTATTTTAGCATTACCTTTTTTATTTCCTTTAATTCCCCCCGGTGTTTCTACTATTTTAGGCAGTGGATGTTTATTTTTAGGTTTACAAATGGCTTTAGGAAGGACATCTCCTTGGCTACCTTCAAAAATAGCACATTTTCAATTTCCCCGAAATTTTACCCGTCAAATTCTAAGTAATTTTAAAAGGATTAGCCGTAGATTAGAAAAAATGATTTCCCCCCGTTGGTTAAGTGTTTCAGAGAATAAATTTTTTTGGAAAATCAATGGATTTTGTATCGCTTGGTTAGCTTTTTTGTTGATGTTACCGATTCCTTTTACTAACCCTTTACCCGCAGGAATTATCTTACTTTTAGCTATCGCTACTTTAGAAGCTGATGGTTTATTAATTTGTATCGCTTATGTTTTAACTATTTTTGCTACTTTATTTTTTGCGTTTTTAGGCTACGCAATTTGGAAAACCCCAGAAATATTACCTTCTATTTTTCAATAACTAAATTATTCATTTTTATTTATCACCACTTATCACTATGACTGATTTATCTAGCATCATCGCCGCCTCTGTTTTTATTGTCGTTATCGGATTAATTATGTCCGAAAAATTACATTTGACGATCGCCGCTTTATTGGGTGCATTAATTCTAGTTTTTACCCATACTTTAACTTTAACAGAAGCCATCGCCTATATTAGCAGAAGTCACGCTACTTTAGTTTTGTTTTTTGGCGTGATGGTATTAGTGAGAGCATTTGAACCTACAAAAATATTTGAGTATTTAGCGACTCAAATGGTCTTAATTGCTAAAGGTAGAGGTAAAGTACTATTATTAGGTATAATTGGCATTACTACTCCTATTTGTGCAGTTCTACCAAACGCTACAACGGTAATGTTATTAGCTCCCTTAATTCCGCCCCTAGCGGAAGAAATTGGGGTTAATTTTGTGCCATTGCTGATATTAATGGTTTTTGTGGCAAATAGTTCAGGGTTGATTACTTTGGTCGGTGATCCCGCTACTTTTATTGTGGGAGATGCGATTAACATGAGTTTTATTGACTATATACAAAGATTAAGTATCGGTGGAGTTATAGCGGTAATTAGCGTTGCTATTGCGACTCCTTTTCTATTTCGGGATGTTTGGAAAACAAAATTTACGCACCTTGAAGATTTACCTCACCCCAAGGTTAATCATCCTAGAATGTTAGCATTAGGGGCATTAATTATGGCTTTTGTGTTGATATTTTTCGTCATCGGGGATTCTTTGTCAACTCCGATTTCTCCTGCGGCGGTAGCTTTATTAGGGGCGGCATTGGCTTTATTGTTAGCTCATCATAGTAAAATTGATACGGTTCACAATATCCTCAAAGATGTAGATTGGAGTACTCTGATTTTTTTCATGTCTATTTTTGTTTTAATTGGAGGCTTAGAAAAAACAGGAGTTGTCAGCAGTTTATCGGGATTATTGGCACTTGTTTTAGGTACAAATATTTTTTTAGGCTCGATCGTGCTAATTTTTGTAGTAGGACTATTATCTAGTGTTGTGCCTAATATTCCTTTAGTGGTGGCAATGGTACCCTTATTAAAAGAATATTTAGTTAATGTGGGGTTAGTTGGTACTGAAGTACTTGATCCTAATTTCGCAGGACAATTTCCTCCTGAAGTTTTACCCCTATTTTACGCTATGATGTTTGGTGCAACCTTGGGGGGAAATGGTACTTTAGTGGGGGCATCTTCTAATATTGTCGCCGCAGGTATTGCAGAACAACACGGTAAAGAAATTTCTTTTCATACTTTCTTGAAATACGGATTGCCGATGATGGGAATACAATTAGTTGTTTCTGCTATTTATCTAGGACTATTTTTTGTATTTTAAATATCTTCTCTCCAATTTTCCTGAGTTACTTATAATGGTTAGTCAATAAGAGTAAAATCAGAAATATGAGAGGAGGAAACATGAATTTTAGTGTCAAAAATGGTGCTACTAAAAAGGGTACAAAAGGAGTTCCAGATTTGTTAGATCCAAATATACTTAAATCAGCTAGAGATATTTACCTAACCTATTGTTATTTTCATGTGAAATTAGTTAAACCTCCTATTGGAGTAGCTATCGATAGAACTACCCATAGAGGACAATTATTATTTACCAAAAAACCGATTTTATTACCTTGGGAAAATTTTATCCCCATTAATCAAATTGAATCAGAAGTTTAAGCATTTGCATTTATTTATAAAAAAATTAAGACTAAACTCACAATCATTTTTTCCCAATCCCCCAATCCCCCAATACTTCACCAAGAAATTGATGGTTCACTGAGGTTGACAGGGGTAACTCGATCGAGATATAATGAACGATTGTGTGTTAAATCATGTTCGGATCAGGTAAAAGAAGCAGGAAAAGAAAATCACTGCTACCTGTACGGCAGTATATAAAAAGGAAATTAGTATGACTTACGCAGTAATCGAAATCTGTGGCAAACAACTAAAAGTTGAAGCCGGTAGATTTTATGATCTCGATCGCATTGATGTAGAATTAGACGGTGAATTAACCATTGACAAAGTGTTATTAATTCATCATGAAGACGAAATTCATGTAGGGCAACCTTACATTGAAAGTGGTAGCGTTGGCGGTACAATTATCGGACATCGTCGGGGGAAAAAAGTGATTGTATATAAAATGCAACCCAAAAAGAAAACCCGTAAAAAAAGAGGACACAGACAAGAATTAAGTCGCTTATTGATTAACTCTATTAGTTTAGGGGATAATGTGTTAGCACAGGAATCGATGGAAACTGTAGAAACAGAAGTTGCCGTTGAGGCATAAGATTAAGCATAATATCTTATAAATATAAAGAATAAATTTACTAGGAGTAAAAATTAATGGCACATAAGAAAGGTACGGGTAGTACTAGAAACGGGAGAGATTCTAATTCTAAGCGCTTAGGCGTAAAACGTTACGGCGGTGAATTAGTTAAAGCTGGTAATATTTTAGTTCGTCAACGTGGCACTAAAATCTATCCCGGTAATAATGTTGGTATCGGTAAAGATGATACTCTTTTCGCTTTAATCGAAGGTATTGTGACTTTTGAACATAAAACCGCTAGTCGTAAAAAAGTTAGTGTTTATGCTGTAGAAGTAGCACCAGCAGCCTAAAGTTAACTAGGTTTAGGTTTTCAAAAAACAATGTAGGGGTTGAACAATGTTCAACCCTTTCTTTTTATAGCTTTCTGATTTATCAGGCAAATAAATATTAGACTTGTCCAATATTTAACAGAATAAGGGTTAAAACCCTTACTACAAACAAATTAAAAATCTTTTCTGAAGAAGTCTATTATATAAAAATTTGATTTAAGCGGGTGGGGGGAATCGAACCCCCATCATTAGCTTGGAAGGCTAAGGTTTTACCACTAAACTACACCCGCAAGGATTGTTTAAAGCACATATAATAATATAACGAAAAAAATTAAACTTGTCAATAGAAATTATAAAATCTATAAAAACTATTTTTATTGTGTAATTGCTCAACTTTTTTTCTGTCATTGCGAGGTAACGAAGCAATCTCCTTTAAGACTTCGTTGATTTTTGATAATATTTACATAGATGATTTAAGGCACATTCTTCACAATGGGGCTTTCTGGCGTTACAAACCGCTCTACCGTGATATATAAGCGCGATCGAAAAATTTTCCCATTCGGGTTGAGGTAACAATTTCATCAAGTCTTGTTCGATATGTATGGGGTTCGATTTTGTGGTTAATCCTAGGCGGTTACTGAGCCTTTTAACGTGGGTATCCACCGTTACCCCTTCAATGATGCCAAAAGCGTGGGCTAACACCACATTAGCCGTTTTTCGTGCGACTCCTGCTAGGGTTAATAATTCTTTCATGGTTTGGGGTACATTTCCGTTAAATTCTGTGACGATTTTTTGACAGGCTAAATGAATATTTTTGGCTTTGTTGCGATAAAATCCCGTGGAATGGATTAAGGTTTCGATTTCGGTTCGATCGCCCTGAGCAAAACTTTCGGCGGTAGGAAAACGCTTAAACAGTGCTGGAGTGACTTTATTTACCCTTTCATCGGTACATTGAGCAGATAAAATGGTGGCGACTAACAATTGTAAGGGCGTTTCATAGTTTAAACTACAGGTAGCGTTGGGATAAAGTTGCTTGAGAATATTTAATATTTCGATCGATTTCTTTTTTTTCGTCATTATAGATTAATTCCTAAAACCTAACACCTAAAACCTAACACCTTTTGAAAACTAGATAGCTTCTAAATTTTTCTCACCAGTTCTAATACGGATGGTTTCTTCCACAGGAGAAATAAAGATTTTGCCATCACCAATTTCCCCAGTACGGGCGGCTTGAACAACTTTATCTACTACCATATCGACTTGACTATCTTCTACGACAATTTCTACTTTGAGCTTTTGTAAAAACTCTACGGTATATTCAGAACCACGATAGCGTTCTGTTTGTCCTTTCTGACGACCAAAACCACGCACTTCTGATACAGTCATACCCACAATCCCAGCGTTAACTAAGGCGATTTTGACTTCATCTAGTTTAAAAGGACGGATAATTGCTTCTATCTTTTTCAATGTAATGACTCCTCTGATTTTATTTACTTTTATATAACTTATACAATTTTTCTGTTATTTTCTAACACTCTTACTTGACCAATTTTTGTAACAATCAATACATTTAATTAATAATCGGCGGTTATTCAAGGATTTCTTGATAAATAGTTACTAATTAGGGTTTGTTGAAAAAGTATTTATCGATTAGGGAGATAGGAGTTAGGAGACAGGAGATAGGAGAAATACTGAAACATCAAGGTTTTGATGCTGTTAATAGATAGAATGAGTATAGTTGTATTTTAAAAAATAAGATTAAAAGTGTTGAATTTTTTAATAAAAATCCTTAAAACTGCACACTTTTTGGTTAATGTATTATGCCTAAACTGTTGATTTTAATAGCTTTCTGATTCCCAAGCGCAAACCCTAATTAAGCTAGTTTGCATTTAAGTTTATTGGTAAGGATACAGGATAGTTTTATGACGCACGTTTCATGATAGTTATATATTAATAATGTTAACCTTTCTTAACATTTATTCTAAATTTTATAACAAATACATAACAGTTATCTAATATCTAATTGCAAAGGCACAAATTCTAACTCCGCTTGTCTGACTTCCTCGAAAGATGCTGATTGCGCCCTACCTTCTTTTAACCAATTTCTTAAGAGTTCGATCGTCTCTTTCTGGGATACTGATAACGGTACTTGATTTTTCAGCGCTTTTGTCACATCCTGATTATTAAACTCTCGGTTTTGGTTAAATCCCAAATACATGGCATCGATTATCGCCTGTTCAATTTCTGCCCCTACATAACCCTCACAAATACCACTCAAGGTTTTAATATCAAAATCTTCAGGAAACCGATTTCGCTTCTTCAAATGTACCGCTAAAATTTCTTCCCTTTCCGCTTTGGTGGGTAAATCAAGGAAAAATATCTCATCAAAACGCCCTTTTCTCAACAATTCTGGCGGTAACTGACTGATATTATTAGCAGTGGCTACCACAAAACAAGGCGCGGTTTTTTCCTGCATCCACGTTAAAATCGTACCAAAAACCCTCGTACTTGTACCGCCGTCTAATCCTCCAGAAGCAAAAGCCTTCTCCATTTCATCTATCCACAACACGCAAGGGGCAACGGTTTCCGCTAACTGTAAGGCTTGGCGAGTCCGTTCTTCGGATTGTCCTACCAATGAGCCAAACAATGCTCCAATATCTAATTTAAGTAAAGGTAAACGCCATAACCCTCCTATCATCTTCGCTGTTAAACTTTTACCCGTGCCGGGGATACCAATTAAAGCAATGCCTTTCGGTGCAGGTAATCCATAATCCTTTGCCTCTTGACTAAATGCCCTTTCTCTCAGTCTTAGCCATTGTTTGAGAATTTCTAATCCTCCCACGTCATTGGGAGTTTCATGCACAGCATAAAATTCTAAGGCTTGGGATTCTCGAATAATCTGCTTTTTCTCCTCAGTAACTATATTTATATCCCTATCATCTAATCTACCATTAGATACGATCGCCTTCGCAAATACCCGTTGCGCTTGGGCGGTGGTTAAACCAAGGGAGGCTTGAATGAGTTTTTCCTTTCCTAACGGAGTAAGATTCACTTTCACCCCCGGAGTTTTTGCCAAAGTATTTAAAACTCCTTCTAATTCCCTTTCTTTAGGTAAAGGAAACTCTACCATTACCGCTTCATCCTTTAATTCTGGTGGAATGCTATTGAGGGGAGATGTCACCAACATCGATTTTTTCGTCATCTTTAATCGTTGGGCGACACTGCGCAACTTGCGTTTAATGGTGTCATTTTTCCAACAATCATGAAAATCTTTGAGAATAAATAGAGCGTCTGTACTAGCTTTTTCAATTTGTTCGAGGGCGGTTAAGGCATCTTTGGCAGTGGGAAGGGAGGCTTTGTCATTGGTGAGGGAAATAAATCCATCGGCAACATCCCAACTAATACAGGGGCGTTGATTTTGATTACATACTTGTTTAATGGTTTGTATCCCTCTTTCTTCTTCCTGAGTAACAAGAATCATCAAGGTAAATCTCGCTCGAAGATAGGTGTCTAATTCTTGTGGAAAACTCATAGGC
This sequence comes from Geminocystis herdmanii PCC 6308, assembly GCF_000332235.1. Classification (NCBI taxonomy): domain Bacteria; kingdom Bacillati; phylum Cyanobacteriota; class Cyanophyceae; order Chroococcales; family Geminocystaceae; genus Geminocystis; species Geminocystis herdmanii. Next base: position 2,267,533 of record NZ_CM001775.1, read on the forward strand.
TTATAATGGGATAAAGTTGGATTTATGGGTGAGGATAAATGCCCGATATTTATGTTATCAGTGGGGCAAACGGTTCAGGTAAAACTACCTGTGCGATGACAATTTTACCACAGTTTTTGCAGATAATGGAATTTGTTAACGCTGATGAAATAGCAAAGGGTATTTCTCCTTTTAATCCTGAATCAGTGGCGATTCAAGCGGGTAAAATAATGTTAGAGAGATTGGATTTACTAACGAGTCAAAGAAAAGATTTTGCCTTCGAGACTACTTTATCATCTCGTCACTATGCTAGGTTTTTGAGAAAATGTCGGCAAATGGGTTATACCGTTAATTTACTTTATTTTTGGTTACAGTGTCCAGAATTGGCAATTAATCGGGTGAAAAGAAGGGTTGAAAGTGGTGGGCATAATATCCCTGAAGATGTCATTATTCGCCGTTATCAAAGAGGTTTAACTAATTTATTTAAGTTATATTTACCCTTATGCGATAATTGGTTAATTTATAATAATTCTCAGGAAAATATCGAGTTAGTTGCAACTTATTTTGAGAATGAATTAACTGTTGATAATTCTTATTTATGGTCTAAAATTAAAGGTGATTATAATGAGTAAAAGAGACTTAAATCCTTTGTTTCAAACAATCGATCGAGGTGTCAAATTAGCTGTTAAAGAAGCTATTAATAAACATCGAAAATTAGATGAAGCAATTAGTATTTATCAAGATGGTAAAATTATAACCTTAAAAGGTGATGAAATTGCCAAATTTTTAGATGATAATTCCTGATATATTATTTCTATTTTCATATTTAGTAAAATTTAAAGAGATTGTCATTCCGAGAGTAGCGAGGAATCTCCGAGATATTATGAAGAAAATAAAAGATTTAGACTTAGTTGCTTTGTTAGAAGATATTACCACAACCCATTATGAAACGGGAGAAAAAATTAAATTATATAAGGGGCAAATTGGTACAGTAGTAATGGAATATGATGGTACAGCTTTTGAGGTAGAATTTAGTAATAATAATGGTGAAACCTATGCAATGGAAACTCTAAAAACTGAACAATTAATGTTATTACATCCTGATTTAGTCCTTTCTGTTTAGATATTTAAAGTCATTATAATGATTAAAAGATTTTTTCGATCGTTTGATAAAAACGGAGAAGATTTAGTAGGAGAAAAACCCTTAAATAATCTTAATCTTGAAGAACTACAAAAACTGTTTAAAGTTGATAGTAATAATCCTATGTATGATTGTTACTTAATAGAAAATAAAGAGCAATTTGATTATTTACAAAATAAATTTAATGTGAAATTAAATGATGAATTATATGATTATTATTTAGAAACTGATACCTTTTCGGAAGATAACTAAAGTATCTCTTAAAGACACAGGCAAGATGCCTGTTTTACGGTGGGAAAAACATAAATAAAATCGAGATATTAACTCCAATTAAATTCCTGATTTTTTATTTCTTGTACCATTTCCCCAGCTTCGGGTGTCATCTCTCGGCTAAGGATTTCACCGCCTAAAATTGCTTCTAAATCTTGGGTTAAGTCCAGACATTTTTGCCCTTTTACTCCCCTGATTTCTAATTTTACTTCTCCATTGTCATCGATAAAAATATCTATTTCTTGTAAGTCCATAATTTACCTCTTTTATTGTTAATTAATAATTAAATAATCACAATTTTAAGCCATTCTTCTTAACACTAAATGAATTTTATTTCCTTCTTCTACTTCCTCACTAACTAATGAAAATCCTTGCTCCTCTAGTTTACTTTTAGTGGCATGATAGGCGTATTTTTGGTTAAGGGTTTGCACAAATTGGGCTTGTGGTATATCCCTGATTCCCCACCAGTCGGCAACGATTTCGTAGTTGTCTTCCTGTTTCTGAAAGCCAATATCATAATTGGGATTACTGGTGAAAATTTTTAATTCGGCGTTGGTACGATTTCCCCTATAACCGTTAACTTGCACGTTGCCTTCTTGATATTTATAGCCTAAGTCTGTTAAGGCTTGTTTAAGGTATTCTTTTTCAACTATTTTCGTTTTTAAACGGGTAAAATGTGACATAGTTTTTAACTCTAATTATATAAAGTTTAAAATAAAAAAACTGGATTAAATAAATAATTCTGCATCAACTCGGAAAAAATCTGCTAAGGCTTTGGCTTGATCTTTACTAATATTTATTTTACTATTGACAATGTCAGAAACTACTTTTTTTGAACCTAGAATATCGACTAAATCCTCTTGTTTAATATCTTTTTGTTCCATTAAAAATAATAATAATGAATGGGGATTTGTACTATTACCACATAAATAATATTCCCTTTCAAATTTTTCTACTAGAACAATTAATAATTGATATAATTCTTCTTCTTCGGGAGTTAAATTTTTTTTGTGCATTAACTCCTCAATTATTTCTAATACCTGTTCATTTTCTGTTTCCGTTTTAATAATTTTAGGCGAATATTTAGTTAAAATTTCTTTATATTTATCTAGGTTAAAAGTAAGGGTCATTTTTCCACTTGTTTTTATCATAGTCGGTATGAGTGAGAATATATTTTATATAAATTAATTGGTGCTGATAATCAATGCTAACAATTAGTCGATATTGATTTCCTTTAATATTAAATACTGTAAAGTTACCGACTGCTTCGGCAGAAGGAAAAATAGATTGAACATCTATTAAGTTTTGCCAATGGGCTTTACTGGCTATTTTATACCAGCTATCTAATGCTGTGTGAATTGTTCTGTTTTTTTGGGCAAATTCCCTAATTTTTCGATAACTGATAACGTGCATAAATTGAGATGTCAAAAATTATCGGTATTCTTGATGAGAGTAACATTATTTTACCATGATGATAACATTTTCTCCTCAATGGTTGGATTTATTCTCGGTATGCCTCCCATTCTTCCTTGTAAATAACTTTTTCTGATGTCTTTATCATAACGAATATCATCATATTCACTTAAACCAATTAAGATAGTATTGCCGTCAAATTGTCTTTCTGTTATCCACATTTCATCTCTCCTTAATAATCTCTGATCCATTAATAATAAATCATGGGTTGTAAATATTAATTGATTTCGAGTTTCTGGGTGACAATTATTGAGGTAGGTTTCTAATATTTTTCTGGTTAATAGGGTGTGTAAAGATCGATCGATCTCGTCAATAATAAATACTTTGTTACTATGGGGATTTATTAAGTCTAATAAGACGGGAATTAAATCGATAATTCTTTTTGTGCCATCGGATTCTTGATATATCTCAAAGGGGATTTCTTCTTCTTGGGAGTGATGATGATAACTAATTAATTTTTTAGCGATTAATTCTCCCTTTTTACGGGTAATAATTATCGGTTCTTGTGTGCCTATTTTTTGGATTTTGACGGTTTCTCCTTCTTTTATTTCTGTTTTTAGTTTACTTTTTAAAAACTCTGAAATATCTATATTTTCTATTTTAATTTCTTCATTACCTAATCTAACAATTCCTGTATCTAAACCCATTAATATTTTATTCATGGTATTAAATAAGGGGTTATTTTCATCAATAAATTGTAAAAATGGTTGAAATCGATCGTCTGGGGCGATGAGTTCAAGGGAATATTTAAACCAGTCATAAATGGGCTTAAAAAGTTCTATTTGTTGATTAACAGTGTTGGTTAAAAATAGTTGATTATCCCTTGTAGGCGGAAACATAGGGTTCGTGTCATGAGGGGCAGTCTTCAAAAAAATAGTACAAATAAATTAGTTTTAAGGCTTGATTGATAAGTTATTTGAATCAAACTTGCCCATTTTCGCCTATTTATGGGGAAGTCATTTAAAATAGGTAGTATGAGGAGTTAATTTTTCGTCCCTGAATAGAGTCCAACTCATATGTTACGTCATAGCTGTGGTTTTTATTTAGCGAGTCAAGGTTATGATACCAGAGTAATTCAGGCTTACTTAGGGCATAAAAACATTCAGCATACAGTTCGCTATACTGAAATTTCACCAAAACGTTTTCAAGGTTTCTGGATGGATTAACACAAATTAGTGATAATAAGGTTTAGATGCGTTGCACTCGCTTAATATGGCTTTTTTCCTTATCAATAAATTTTATAGTTGCCCTTCAGTACTAAAAAAGTAATTCTATACGTTCATTAAGATCTAACTTAAACGTACCATAGGGATTAACATGACTAAAAATCAAAGGGGTAATTGCCCGTAAATCCCCTTGATTAAGCCTTGAATGCCAATGAGATTGAGCTAAAACCTGTTGAATCATTAAAGTATTAACATAGACTAAACTAATTTGTAATAAATGTAAAGACAATACGGATAACTCTTGACTTTCTAGGCGATTAGAGGCAAACTCACCACCTTTACCGTAGAAGATAAAATCATTAACACCATTCCATCTTTCCACCACATTCAAACCTTCATTAATTTCCCTTCTGATAGCTTCTGAATTCAAATATTCACTCAGGAAAATGGTTTTCACTGCCCTACCCAACTCCAACAACGCCAAATAAGTAGGATGCTTCAAGGCTGAGCGATTAAATCGTTTTAAAATAGCTTCAGTCTCTGCTGTACCTAATCTTAAGGCTGTAGCATATTTTACCATCTGGTCATATTGTTGGCGAATTAAATCCCAATTAATTGGGCGAGTCAGAATCGGCTGTAAATGAGGATAGCTATTACTTTGACCCAAGTCGGGAAGATATAGCCTTTGCACCTTAATCCTTTTGAGTCGAGGCATTAACTGAAATCCTAGTAAGTGACTAAAAGCAAACGCTACTTCACTTTGTCCATGACTATCAACATAGTTTTTCTTGACATCCATATCAGTACAATGACGTAAAACCCCTTCAATCATTGCTGCCACTTCCGATGAAGATACAGTTTTTAACTGAGAATAAATGCAAGTAGATTTCTTTTCAACGTGCCAATAAATCATTACCCCACGTCCACCATAACGCAGATGATATTGACTCATTAAGTTTTGCTCCCATGAACCAAAATGTTTACTATCACTCGCACAAGTGGTAGTTCCTTCCCCCCAGATTTCAGGATTACGAATCTCAAAAATAGCATTAACCACCGAGGCTATGGCACTTCTAAGTTGGTCTTTTTGAATGTAGCGACGGCGTACATAAAGTAAATCATGATAATTTTCGCTATTTATACCCGTATTAATGCGGTTAATCCTTTCTTTGCCGTCATCGGTTTTTTCAATAATAATATCTTTCCAACCTGTTTTTAATACCCCTTCAATGGGTATTTTTCTTCCAAGTCATAATATTTAGCTTTACTATCAGTGTATTTTTTAAGCAGTTCTAAGGCTAAAATTATGGGGCGGTGAATGTCATTATTAGAGCGAAATTCCAGCACTTCTAATAGTTGGGGTATCATCCGACGATAATGGGTAGCAAAGGAACTACGCATCACAGTATGAACTTTTTGGCGATAGGCTGTATTGGTGGATTTATATTCTTTGACTAGGTTTTTCAGGGTTTCTTGACTAACAACAGGATAAACTACGGTTTGAATCACTCCTTCAGGATTAGCTAGGGCTACTTCGGCAATACGAAAAAGGATATTAGTTTTTCCATTTACGAGTTTAAAGTCTTCAATCAGTTCTTTATTAATACGTCTTTCGGCTCTAGTTCCAATACGTTTGATAATAGAGACTAGGATTTCAATGAGATTATCGGTTATTTCTTGACTACGTTGATGACAAAAAGCACTCATTAATGTGTAGCGTATTGGTTCAGAATGTTGTCGTAAGTCATAGGGAGATTCTGTGGCGGCTCTTTGACGGTATTTTTGAATGATTTTGGCTGATATTCCTTGAAATAAATCTGTGGATAATCCTACGGCTCGAATTCGTTTTAGTTTTTCAATTTCTGTGAGAAAGGTATCTAAGCCCACTGGACCTGGATCTGTTTTAATAAAGGCAAAGTCGGAGGTTTTTAGTTTTGGAGAAGATGTTGATTCATCTTCATTATTGTCATCCGTTTTGAGAAGAATATCAATTTGCTCTTTGATTATCGTGGTTAATTTTGATGTTACCTGATTACACCATTGACTTTCCGATACTGATAAAGCATGACGAATTAAGCGTTCTATTCTATTGACGGTAGGTGGTTCAATTTGTAATTCACGAAACTTTTGATAAACAATTTCTTTGATGGACTCAATTTTTTGTTCGTTGGGAATAATTTCCGCTATCAGCCAATTGCTTATTTGTTCACTATCCTGTGTTGTTGCTGTTCTAAAGTTAAATAGAGTCCGAATTTCAGCTCGATAAACTTTTGCACTACGTCCTTGAGGATTATAGTCTGAGTAAGAGCTAACAGGAATATTAAGTTGATTAGCAATGTAAGATATTATTAAATCAGGTATTTGTTCCGAAGTATCAGGAAAACGAGCCCTTAGTTGAAAATATTTGAGTATTATAGCGAAACCTATTTTATTTCCACCAATCTTATTAGTTAGTAATTTTAATTCTTGGGGAATAAGTGTCCAATTTTCGATTAGCTCTTCTGTTTGCCAATTTTTCTTGAGCATTAATTATTTTCACAATTTGCAGATCTAACAAATCTCACAATAGTCGGAAAAGGTCTATCTTCAAAAATATTTATAACTGCATACTATTTAATATTTGTCAAATGGTTATTTATTAACATATTTGTAAAACTTATCATTTGAGAGGAAAAAAGACTCTTAACAGTCAAGGAAGAAAAAAGACTAAAACTATTGCTAAGTATAGCTTTGAGCTTCTCACTGCCCCTCATGACACGAACCCTATGTTTCCGCCATAAGGTAAAGTTGCCAATATAAATTATATTCTCTTTATTATCAGGATTACTTAATGCTTTAAATATAGTTTTATCCTTACTATTTTCTTGAGAATCATTTGCTGGAATATAGTCTATCGTTAAGTTTTTGATAGCCGCTACCTCTGCTATTCTTAAACCATAAATTAACTGAATTGAATAAACCCATAACCAAAATTTACGATTTTTTTCCCTCAATGGGTGAGTATCTTTGACAGATAATACTGAATCTCTTAATGTCAAAAAATCTTCAATACTAATTGACTGTTCTTCATAATCAAATGAAACTTTTTTCTTCGTATTACCTTTTAATTTTAATTTACTCAATTTGTTGTAAATTATTTTTAATTGATTGACTTCACATAGTTTAAGAAACGCATTTAAACAATCTTGATATTTTTGTGTTTCTCTATCTGACTCATAGTAATTAATATTTCATATAGTAAATCGTAAGATACTTGTTTATCTTGATTAAGTATTTTGCTGTAATAATATCCATAAGCTCGTTTATAGCTTTTATAGTCAGTTTCTTTACTACGTTTTAAGCCACGTCGATCGTTTTGACTAAAAAACCATGATTCAATTTTATCTATGGCATTAGCAACGGTTATAAGGTCATTTGTAGCGTTTTTATTGATTCCCTTGATAGTTTCATCATACCAAGACCAAAATTCAATTTCTGACTCATAATTCTTTAATTGTCGATCGATTAAGATTGCTTTTTCTAAGGAACGGTTTAATCCTAAAGTCGTAAAATTTTCACCAGTGGCATGATCGGCTCTTTTTTTTGTATTGTGTTTTAAACAAAAAATATAACTTATTACCACGTTTAAACAGTGATATACCTTTAGGCATTTGAGACTTAATATATTTAAAGTATTCAAGTATATCGTTATAACCTTGATAATCTTTTCCCATATTTTTCAACAATTTTTCAACAAATAACTCAAAACCTTTATATTGAATAAGTTAGAGTTAATTTTAAATTGATGATAACCATTGAAAAATAAACGTTAATATAAATTAACTTGAGTTCGAGTCTCGCTCCGCCCACTCTCTACATCCCTTATATTCTGAACGTTTCAATCTGTGACTTGAATCATAACCTTGCCAACTTGACATCTTTATGTTTCTTTTATTGAGTGGCAATATTATCGTTCCAGTATCTAATTAGGGTCTGCTGAAAAAATCAGAAGGCTATTAAAATCAATCAAAGGTTTAGACAAACTACATTGACAAAATAAGTTAAAATAATCAAAAAACCGAGCATTTTTATTTTTTACATCGTTTTGTCTAAGTACCGTTAAGTGGCGCGGACATCTATTGATCTCCGCAACACTAAGGGGTATCCAAGGGGTATTTTGCACAATGATAATTCAAGCATCAAAAAACTAACCTTAACTCACTTCCAAACCTTTAAGGGTTGATCCTATGCAAATGAGTTAAGAACTATAATCAATGATTATTTTTACAATCATACTTTGCTTTTAATCTTTAAAGGATTAAAAATAATTAAACAGAGTTACAAAGAGTTAAAAGTAAAAAATATGTTGATAAATTTGAGTCAGTTATGCGTCAGGTTTTTTATTTAGAGATAGAACTAAAAATTAAAAACGTCGAAAAATAAAGTATTTAAGTGTATGGGGGCGGAGAGACTTGAACTCTCACGATCGATTAAGATCAACGGATTTTAAGTCCGTAGCGTCTACCATTCCGCCACGCCCCCGAATCGGGTTTTTTGTTCACATTTATTTATTATAGCTAACCTTTAAAAAAAAAGCAAGGAAAAAATAAGCTATTTTGAGAAATAAAACGAATTAGGACTTAAAACCCTAATTATTCTAGCTTAAAATGCGATCGAGCTTAATTTTAACTCAGGATGATCCCCTTGTAACTGATTTACGTTCCATTCATTGCGGAAAAGCAAAACAGGGCGATTACGAGCATCCTTGACTGTCATGACGTTAAACAAGCGCCCGACTTTCTCTAAGGCTTCCCAACCATCCACCACCCAACGGGCAACGTTAAAGGATATAGGTTCTAAAGTAGTTTCTACGTTATATTCACTTAACATACGGTATTGGACAACTTCAAATTGTAATTGACCAACGGCGGCTAAAATAGGCTCTCGAATAAACTCATCTATAGAGTACATTATTTGTACTGCCCCTTCTTCCTGTAGCTGTTGTACCCCTTTCTGGAATTGTTTGAACTTGGAAGGGTTAGGATTCTTGAGATAAGAGAATAATTCGGGAGAAAATGACGGGATTCCCTCATATTCGAGCTTTTTCCCCAGATAAATAGTATCCCCGATGGCAAATACCCCCGGATTGTTTAAACCGATGACATCCCCCGGATAGGCTTCTTCGATGGATTCCCTACCTTGGGCAAATAATTTTTGAGGATGGGACAAACGTACTGATTTACCCGATCGAGCATGATTCACCGTCATATCCTTTTCAAATTTTCCCGTACAGACTCGCACAAAGGCAACCCTATCCCTATGTTTGGGATCCATGTTTGCTTGTAACTTGAACACAAAGCCAGTAAAATCAGGATGGGTAGGCTCTAATTCTCCTAAGGTGGATTTGCGGGGAGTAGGGGATAAGGCGTAATCTAAGAAGGATTGTAGAAATAAGCTGACACCAAAATTAGTCATAGCACTGCCAAAAAATACGGGTGTCATTTTCCCTTGATGAATCGCCTCTAAATCGAAAGCGGGGGCGACTTCTTCTAACATCTCCAATTCTTCGAGGGTTTCTGCGTATAATTGCTCATCAATATAATTGTGAATACGATCGTCACCTTTGGGGATGATAATTTCTGGCACTTCTAAACTACCGTGGGCGATTCTTTCAAATAAATGGTATGCTTGTTCTCGTCGATCGAACACCCCTTTAAAAAAGTCACCGCTACCGATAGGATAGTTAACGGGATAAGTCTGTAATCCTAACTCCTTCTCAATCTCGTCTAACAATTCAAAAGCTGATCTTCCGGGGCGATCCATTTTGTTTACAAAAGTAAAGATTGGTAACGATCGAAGTTTGCATACTTCAAAAAGTTTACGAGTTTGAGGCTCTAAACCCTTAGCCGCATCAATCAACATCACCGCATTATCCGCCGCCGCTAGGGTGCGATAGGTGTCTTCACTAAAGTCTTGGTGTCCGGGAGTGTCCAATAAGTTGATATAATAGTCTAAATAGTCAAATTGCAAAACCGTGGAAGTAATGGAAATACCCCGTTGTTTTTCCAACTCCATCCAGTCGGATGTAACCCTCCGTTGTTCGCCTTTTGCTTTAACTGCACCAGCTTGATGGATTGCACCTCCATATAATAAGAGTTTTTCTGTGAGGGTAGTTTTACCAGCGTCAGGGTGAGAAATAATCGCAAAATTGCGCCTTTTACTGACTGCTTTTAATAATTCTTGTTCGATCGTTAAGGACATTATAATTATAATTAGGAATTAGGAATTAGGAATTAGGAGAAATACTAAGAAATCAACTGTTTTTAACCAACGTATTATTTTAAAATCCATGATTTTTATCGTTTGTTGAATAAGTCAGCAACTCCTAATTAACTATCTTTATTGGTATAACAAATAAAAATTACCTTTAAAATTATATCATTAAAAGGTTATCAATGTTATTAATTATTGAATACAAGAAGATATTTAGTTATTTTAATTAGGTTAATTTGCCTTAACTATTAGTTATTTTTTTCATAAATATTTAAAGAAATGAGTAAACAAAAAAATCAAGAAGAAAAAATCTTAGAAGAAGTTAAATTAAGAGAAATTTTGCTTCTTTTAGATCAATTATTTAGACGAGAAGAAGCCACCGCAAAAGGAATTGTTGGCTGTTTATATGACATTGCCATGATCAATATTATTAATAAATATTGTCCTTTATGGGGCATAAATTCAACCCTTAAATATTTAACTCGTTTTCCTCGTCCTCTAGCGCAATCTTTAGGGGTAAAATTATATTTACAGCCTCAATGCCCGAAATTAATTACCGATTGGCTTTATACTTTAGTAGAATTTCCTGAACAAAAAACACCTATCCTTGAAGCTCAAGTTGTCGAAAGAGAATTATTACCAACCTTACAAAAAAATAAGTTAGAAATCCAATCTTTACAGCAAAAAGTACAATTTTTAACGGGGAGTTTAGTGGCAACTTTTGCTATTTTTATCGGCGGTTTTGCTTGGATTACCTATAATTTAGAGATGAGTCCGATCGAGCTATTAAGTACATCTAAATCTAGGATACAATTATTATCAAAATAGTAATTTAGTAACAAAATTGACGAGGCAATCTTTAATTATTTAAGGCTTTCAAGAAACTTTTAATTGAGCCAAAAAACCCTAAAGATGGTGTGGAATTGCCACTATTTTCCTCATCATTTTGCCCTGCTAAAATTCTGTCTAATGTTTCTCCTAAAGGCTTTTGAGAGACTTCGGCAATTAATTGGTACTCTTGTTCTTCATCAGGTTGTTGCCATACTTGCCAAAGATGGGGATAACTTCTGAGGACGATCGAGCCGTCTAAAGGTCTAAAATAATAACAAGATTCTAAAATGCTGATAAATCTCTCTCTTAATTGACGCGCGGCATAACCAATACCCACGATCGAAACATCTTCTAATTGTGGTATTAATAGTATAACAGGTCGATCGTCCGCCAAATTACATAATCTTTCGACTAAAGCAACTTCCACCGAAGAAGGAGAAACTACAAGAAAAATTTGATCTGTATCACTAATTTTCGTATCAACGGGAGTGCGACTACTACCAATATCCGTAACGATAAATTCAGTTTCTCCCCATTCCCTTCTAGCTAAAGCCGCCGCGCCAGTGTCAGGAAAAAGTACTTTTAACCCCATACCATATTCATCTTTAAATAATTGAGCAAATTCTAAAGCTAAATACTGTGCTTTTAAAGCAATTTCGGGAATAACTAAATCTACCGTAATGCGATTACAACCACTATCTAAGGCAACTTTTAAGGCAGATTTTGCTTGAGAAATTGTTTCTTCTAAGGTTTGAGGAATAGTTGTCATAATAAATGTTAAATAAAGATGATTGATGATGAAAAATTGTTTTTTAACGGAATTTTTAACAGTATTAATAAACAATTATCTAAGGATGAGTCCATTGTAAAGTAAGATCGTAAATGTTCTCATGTTCAATTATTAGACCTCTTGCAAAATAAAAAGTAAAATTTATTTTAGAGTAGAAAACATGAGTTTCTTAACTTATTACTTCTTACTCGACTTCTGCAAGAAGTCTATTATATAGAACCACTAACCATTATTAATAAAATTTTATAGGAAATTTAATCAAGATGAGTAAAGTAATTGAAATTAGTGATTCTCAGTTTGAAAATGAAGTAATTAAAGAAAATCAAACTGTTTTGTCTTATTTTTGGGCTTCTTGGTGTGGTCCTTGTCGTCTCGTGTCACCTTCGATTAATTGGGTTGCAGAAAATTATCACGATCGATTAAAAGTGGTTAAACTAGAAGTAGATGCTAGTCCTGATAGTGTGGCACTTTGTAAAGTAGAGGGAGTACCAGCTTTTAGAATTTTCAAACAAGGAAAAATTGTGGCTAGTTATGAAGGCGCTATTGGCAAAGATAAATTAAAAGAATTTGTTGATACAAGCATTTAATTGTTTGTAGGGGTTGAATATAGCAATTACCGTTTTGGTGAGGTATAAAAATTGTGGTTAAAAAGCACTCATACAAGAGGCAATAAAAATGTACCTCATAATTGTCAAAAAACGCTATATTATTCAATCCCATAGAGTTTCACTCTTTATTCTAAGTACTTATGCAAAATAGATTGTGAATTTTAAAATTAATTAAAATAACTTATATCTTTGTTGCCTCTTGCCTTTTGCCTTTTGCCTTTCATAAAGTAAATATACAATTAATTTTGCCTACTCACTTATATTCTAGGAATTAAAAGTCTTGATATTATTTACATGAAAGTAATTATCGAATGATAGTAAAGATTAAACCCTATTAATAATTTTTTATGTCAGATTCTCACATTTCTCCCGAAGACGAAAAATTAACCGATAATTCTATCAACGAATCGGAATTAGATATACCCCCTCAAGAACCAGTCGTTTTTCAAACTCACTTTGCTGGTATCATGGAAATGTATAGTGACCTTGATACTGTAGCAAAATATCTCAATGATCATCAAGGATGGTTTGTGCGTTGTGCCATGCCCATGAAAGCTGAACCTTTCGGAGAAAATGGTTATACTTTAATTATTGGTAGTTATGGTGCATTTGGATACAATGTTGAGCCTCAAATGACGGTAGTATTAGAGCCTCCTCAAGCTAATTTTTATTCTATGTATTCTGTGCCTAATCCAGAATTTAACCATGAAGGTTACGAAGTGGATTATCTCTCAAAAATGTATATCGAATCGATACCCCTTTCTAGTGCTGCTGATGGTATCTTAAAAATATATCATCAACAAGGAAAACAACCTCCCGCAGAAATTACCAAGGTTAACTGGCAATTAGACTTACAAGTTAAAGTCAGATTTCCTCGTTTTATTTATAAATTACCCCTTTCTCTTATTCAGGATACGGGCGATCGACTTTTAAGTCAAATCGTTAAACAAATTTCTCCACGTCTGAGTTATAAAGTGCAGAAAGATTTTCATTCTCATCTTGATTTACCTATCCCCCCGAAAACTGCCCGTAGTTGTAGCCCTAAAATTACTCAATAGGGTTTGCCTCATAGTCTTTATCGATTAGGAAGATAAGAAGACAAGAAGACAAGAAGACAGGGAGATATTTTCTTAATTCTTAATTCTTAATTCTTAATTGTTTCTTTGAGTTAAGGCTAAAGCAGCCTCTTTCCATCTACCCATTTTGCGTAACAAGTTAGCGGCTTTGAGTTTATTGCCAGACAGTTGCCATGCTTTTATCGCATCTTCCCACTTACTCTCACCTTGTTGTTCACAAGTATAAGCTACTTTATCCCATTGAGAGATTTTACGCCAACATTCCTCTGCTAATAACCAATTTAAACTTTGTTCGTAGCATAATCCAGCTTTCATAATCTTATCTTGATCTTCACTATCTAACCACGATCGAGCGGCATTATCCCATTGTTTCAACTGTTGATATGCGATCGCTACCATATCATATCTTTGCAAATTTTGCCAACAATCCGCATTTTTTTGCCACAATTTTATCTTTTGATAACAAATAGCCGCTTTTTCCCAGTCGGGAATTAACTCCCATACCTCTCCAGCCGTTTCCCATTTCTCCTGTTTTTCACACATCAAAGCCACCTTATCCCATGCTTCCACCTTGCGCCAACAGTCTTCAGCTTGAGGAAAAAATTGGATAGTTTGATAAACTTCCCCAGCTTTCTCCCATTCCTGCGCTAAAGTATAAGCCTCCCCCACCTTATGGAGTTGGTTTTGTTTTTCGCACATCAAGGCAACCATTAACCAATTTTCCAAATCACGCCAAAGGTTTTCTGCTAAATGCCACAACTCCCCATTTTGATAACAAAGCGCAGCCTTTTCCTTTTCAGAAATTTGTAACCAAGCGAAGGAGGCTTTTTCCCATTGTTGTTGATTTTGCCAAATAATAGCAGATTCCTCCCATTTCCCTTGTTTTTCACAAGCAACCCCTGCTTTTTGCCAATCCCCAATCACTAACCAACAAGACTCTGCTTTACGCCAATTTTCTACTACCTCATAACATCTTCCAGCGTTTGCCATGTCATCGATTGCTAACCAAGCCTCCGCCGATTTTTCCCACTGCTGTTGTTTTTCACACAGTAAAGCAACTTTTTCCCAGTTTTGCAGGTGACGATAACAAGTCTCTGCTTTTTCCCAGTCGTTATCTTTTTCATAACAAACCCCTGCTTTTTCTACTTCTTCTATTTTTAGCCATGCCTCACTTGCCTGTTGCCATTTTTCTTGAGTCTCAGAAAGTAAAGCGACTTTTTCCCAATTTTCCAGTTGACGATAACAGGTTTCTGCATTTTCCCAGTCGTTATCTTTTTCATAGCAACCCCCTGCTTTTTCTACTTCTTCTATCTTTAACCACGCCTCACTTGCCTGTTGCCATTTTTCTTGAGTCTCAGAAAGTAAGGCGACTTTTTCCCAATTTTTCAGTTGACGATAACAGGTTTCTGCATTTTCCCAGTTGTTATCTTTTTCATAGCAACCCCCTGCTTTTTCTACTTCTTCTATTTTTAGCCATGACTGCGCTGCTTTATCCCATGCCTCCTGTTTTTCCCATAACAAAGAAGCGGTTTCCCATTTACTTTGTTTTTCGTAAACTTCCCCTAATTTTGTCCAATTTTCACTTTTTTGATAACATTCCTCTGTTTTAGCCCAAAATTCTGCATTTTCATAGCAAAAACCTGCATTATCCCACTGTTTAATTTTTTCCCATCGTTTAGCTGACTTTTCCCATTGTTGTAAATTTTGCCAAATAATCGCAGAATCTTCCCATTTGCCTTGTTTATCGCACATCAAAGCCGATTTTTGCCAGTTTTCCAGTTGTCGATAACAGTTTTCAGCTTCTCCCCATGCTTCTATCTTTTCATAACAAAAGGCAGATTTTTCTAAAGGCTTGACTTTTTGCCAAGTTTGCGCTGCGTCTAACCATTTTTCTTGTCTTTCACACATCAACGCCACATTTACCCATTGTTGTAATTGTCGCCAAGAGTTTTCGGCTTTTTGCCAGTTTTGCGCTAATTCATAATCGAGGGAAGCCTTATTTAAGTCTCCCAAATCTCTCCAAATATCGGCGGAGTCGTGCCATTTAGATTGTTTTTGACAGAGGATAGCGACTTTTTCCCAGTTTTGCAGTTGACGATAACAAATTTCGGCTTTATCCCATGCCTCTACTTTTTCATAGCATAATCCAGCCTTAGCAAATTGTTTGAGTTTTTCCCATGCCTTTCCTGCTTCGGAAAATTTTTGTGATTTTTGCCAAATATTAGCGGAGGTTTCGTAATTGCCTTGTTGAAAACAACAGAAGGCTACCTTATCCCAATTTTCTAATTCTCGCCAAAGGTTTTCTGCTAGTTGCCATAATTCTCCTTGAGAGTAGCATTTAGCGGCGGATTCTTTTTCGTTAATTTTTAACCATGCGGAAGAGGCTTTTTCCCATGCTTGTTGTTTTTGATAAGTAAGGGCAAGTTTTCTCCAATTTTCTAATTTTAACCAACATGATTCTGCTTTTGACCAAATTTCACTTTTTTCATAGCATAATCCTGCTTTTTCTAAGTCTTTTGCCATTTCCCAAGCATTACCTGCTTTTTGCCACTGTTTTAATTTTTGCCAAATTTGCGCTGCGGATTGCCATTTATGTTGAGATTCACAACAGGAGGCGATATTCGGTAAGTTATTTAGTTTACGCCAACAGGCTTCGGCTTCCTGCCAACGCATTCCCCTTTGATAACATTGCGCCGCTTGAGGTAATTGAGAGATTTTCAGGTAAGATTTAGCGGCTTTTTCCCATTGTTGTAATTTTTGCCAAATTTTTGCGGATTCTTGCCATTTTTCTTGTTGTTGACAACAGTAGGCGATTTTTTCCCATTGATTTAATTTTCGCCAACAGTTTTCTGCTTTTTCCCATTGAGATATTTTTTCATAACAGATTCCTGCTTTTTCCCAGTTGTCGAGTTTTTGCCATTGTTGTGCGGCTTTTTCCCATTGATTTTCTTCTTCTCTAATTAAGGCTATTTTTTCCCATGCTGATATTTTTTCCCACATCAAGGCACAACGGGATAATTCTCCTTTTTGTCGATAATTTTTTTCGGCATTGAGATAACATTTTTCAGCTTCGTTAATATCTTCTAAGTTGATATATTCATCTCCTGCTTTTTCCCATTCTTGATTGAGTTTTAAACATTGTAAATAACTATCATTATCTTTAGCTTGTTGATAACAAATTCCCGCTAATTTATAAAATTTATTAGTTTGAAAATATTGCCCTTTTTCTTGCCATTGAATTGGGGTTAAATTTGCCCATTTTTTTAACCAAAGATTATCGTCTATTTCCTGCCAACAGTTAATAGCTTTTTCCCAATTTTCTAAAATATTCCATAAGTCTCCTGCTTTTCCCCAGTTGCCTTCTGTTTCTTCTATATAAGGATGAATCTCGTTAGCTTCTCGATATTTTTTGTTTTGCCGATAGCATTCGTAAGCCTGTTTCCATGCTCCATTACTATGATAGAATTTTTCTGTAGAAATAGAGTTTTTATTGTCGGATTGGGGGCTTAAAAAGTTTTCTAAATCTTCAAAACTACCTTTACTTAAACAATGACTTAAAAAGGGATACTTTTCTTCTATATTAAAATTATTTTCATAGCAGTAAATTTTTTCTTTAATACTACCTAAACAAAGATATAAATATTTTCTTAAAAGGCTATAAGCTATGTCTTGATATTTTATATTATAAAAATAGCTAAAAAAGTTATATAAAATAATTTCGTTAAATTTTAATCCTTCTATTTCTTGAAGGGTAAGAATACGACTGTTAATGATTTCGGGATTATTTTGAAAATGATTTAATAATTTTTCTTTTTCTTGGTTATTGATAACAACGATACTTTTATCTAAGGCAAAACTTTTACTAATACTTAAAAATTTCCATTCGGGAGTAGTAATCCATAAACAGTTATTATTATGTTGCAAAATATGGCTAGGTTTAAAAGTATCTTGATTGGCAGATTTTTTCCACAATTCATTGTTTAAAACTTCCTTATGAAAATTATTCAAGTTTTCGTTACCGATGAGATTTATTGTGAGTTGGCTGTGATTAATTTTGCCGTTATTGTCAGGGTAAACTAAGCTATTAATTTTTCTTTCCCATGCTTCTAGGGGATAAATTATTTTGGCTCGATCGAAACTCAAACAACACTTATGATAGGAGTTAGTCTGACTATCTTTTTTCAAAAAACGAAATAGTAATTGTTGAGATAAATCGTTTAGCTTATCAATATTATCATAATAGATTCGATCGACGATACCGTTAAAGGAAGGAGGAAGATTGAGAGAAATAGAAGTTACTAAATCTGTGACATCCCAATAGTTATTATCTGTTAACCATTGTTGATATTTAAGAGTTAATTGATAGATTTTGTTAGGCTTAATATCAGGGGGTAAAAAACTATATTGCTGAATTTGTTGACTATAATCTTCTAAAGAAATTAAACTACTTTCTCCTTGGGGATAATTACTATTTCCTTTTAATAAATAAGAGATTTCTTGCCATAAATACCATGACTCAATATCTTCTATATTATAATTAGCTAAAAATTTCTCTTTAAACTTTTTATAGGTAATTTCTTTGCTTCTGATAAACCTATCTGGATTTAAGAGATTATTTTCTCTACCAAAATTAAGACAAAAATTGACAAAATTATCGATAACTAAATTATTATTTGTGTCTGCTTTTAAAATTTCTTTGATTAAAGAAAATACTTGCTGTTGACTACTTTGATTATTGCTAAGATAAAGGGTGATTTCTTGAGGATATTGGAAACTATCTTGAATTGCTTTGATAACTGATACCGTTGTTTTTCCACTATTATTTAATCCTTCCAAAAGTAAAGGTAAAGACTTATTAATGCTGTTAATTTCTTCAACAGATAAGAGAATTTTTGACTTATTTTCTGAGTTATTATTTAAGTTATCTAGGTAATAATAGTAAAAATCTTCGGGCTTATTTTCTAAATCTTTTCTCCCGATTTTTAAGTTTTCTCTACTTTTAAATAAAGTAATTATATCAGAAGAAAATAACTCGTTTTCTTTATTTAAATTTATATCTAAATCAATAATTTTGATGGATAAGCCTTCTTTGAATACAATAACTCTTTTTAATTTAGTTTTATCAAAAATATTTAAAATTTTAACAATATTTTGTCCTTCTAATTGATAGTAAGTAGCTAATATTTCTAGTTTATAACCAAAATTAATACGATAAATAATTTGTTCTGATATATTTTTAGCAATTTCTGATACTAAGATATTATTATTAATAATATTCTCTAAATTGAGTAAAATTTTTTCTCGATTATCTTCATTTAATAAACAAATCTTTTTTTGTAAGTTATTACTAATACTAAGTAGGTATTGATTATTCATAAATTTAGGAGTTAACAGATATATAAAAATTCTTTCAGAAGTTATGATATTATAATTGATAAAATTTTAGAATTGTTATACCACTGTCAAATATTAAAGGCACAACAATAAAACTATATTTAATTTATTTTTACCCGTTTATACAAATCTGCTAAACTAATTTCTATCTCAACGGATTCTAAGGTTAACACATCCTGTTGACTCATTAATTCTGTTAATAACCATTGATGTTTACCTACTTTGCGATATAATTCAACCCGATAATCTTCTTGATCAATCAAAATATACTCTTTTAATTCAGGTATAGTGCGATAAAAAGCAAATTTTTGATTCTTGTCAAATCCTTCTGTTGAAGCAGATAAGATTTCAGCAATTAAGCAAGGATTCGTTACTGCCGTTTGTTTTTCATTAGTAAAGTAAGGCTCACCTTTAATTACCATAACCTCAGGATAAAAATAATTATCACCATGAGGAGGTAATAACTTCATATCACTCATAAAAACACTATACCCTAAATCTTCTAAGGCTAACAACAATCGAGCATGAAGTTTTCCTGTTAGAATATTATGATTAGCAGAAGCACCTGCCATTTTAATTATTTCTCCTTCTATATATTCGCTTTTTTCTTCGCTGATTTCTTCTTGTGCAAGATATTCTTCAACGGTGATGGGTAATACGATCGAACTTACCATTTTCAACCTCAACTTTCACTACTGG
The DNA here is from genome assembly GCF_000332235.1 of Geminocystis herdmanii PCC 6308. NCBI lineage: Bacteria > Bacillati > Cyanobacteriota > Cyanophyceae > Chroococcales > Geminocystaceae > Geminocystis > Geminocystis herdmanii. Next base: position 2,287,212 of record NZ_CM001775.1, read on the forward strand.
TATATTAATCCATTATCTACATTTTTTTGTGTTTGAGTCAAAATTACTGACAGGCTTGATTTGTGGAGATTGGTGGGCATTGCCCACTCTACGTTTAGTCGCAGTAAGTAAATTATAAAGATTCTAGTACTTTTCGGGCTTCTTCTCGATCGTCAAAGTGGATTTTTTCTGTGCCTAAAATCTGATAATCTTCATGCCCTTTTCCAGCTATTAACACCCCATCCCCTTCTTTTGCCATTTCGATGGCAATTTTGATGGCTTTTGCTCGATCAACCTGTACAATAGGTTTAATATCTTGGGGAATCCCTGCCAAAACGTCTGCTAAAATTTGCTCAGGATTTTCCGTGCGAGGGTTATCGGAAGTCACTACCGCAATATCTGCTAACTCGGCGGCTATTTTACCCATTATCGGGCGCTTGGTACGATCTCGATCGCCCCCACAACCAAACACACAAATCATTTTACCAGAAATGAACGGCCGTGAGGCTTTGAGGAGATTTTCTAAACTGTCAGGGGTGTGGGCATAATCCACAATTACGTTGACTTTTTGTTCAACATTTACGGTAACTCTTTCCATGCGCCCCGGTACACCGACAAAATGAGGTAAACTGGTGGTAATTACTTCTAAACTTACCCCTAATTTTAATACTGCGCCCACACTAGCTAAGAAATTGGCTAGATTAAATTGTCCCACTAAAGGGGATGTAAATTCGATCGAACCTTGGGGAGTATGCAATAAACCTTTTACTCCAGTAGCTTGATAGGTTAAATCACTCATATATAAATCCGCTTCAGAATTGGTAACGCTATAAGTCCAAACTTTATCAGAGGGTAGAGACTTGATCAATCTTTGACCATAAGCATCATCATAGTTAATGATAGCAGTACCCTGCAAATAGTCAGCACTAAATAATAATGCCTTCGCCGAAAAATAATCCTCCATATCTTTGTGATAATCGAGATGATCTTGGGTTAAATTAGTGAATACCGCTACATCAAACTGACAACCCTTGACTCGTTTTTGCGATAAAGCATGGGAGCTTACTTCCATAATCGCATATTCATTTCCTGCCGTCACCGCCTCAGCTAGTTGATGTTGTAAATCCACAGAAAAAGGAGTTGTATGGGTTGCGGTTTTTTGATAACCTTGCCAACGGGCGTATAAAGTGCCGAATAATGCCGTGGGTTTTTGGGCTTGATGTAAGAAAAATTCGATTAAATGGGTAGTGGTGGTTTTGCCATTTGTGCCTGTAACGCCCACCATCTTTAAAGACTGGGAGGGATAACCATAATATTTACAAGCAATGTCGGCACAAACACTAACCACATCATCACTGACAATGACGCAATCCTGTGGCGTTGGGGGGATTTTTAGAGATGCTTCTTTACTGATTATAGATACGATCGAGCCTTCTTTTAAAGCACTTTGCCAAAACTCACCACCATCAACCCTTGTGCCGGGCATCCCGATAAAGACATCTCCGGGGATACAAGCATGGGAATTAGTGGTAATGCCTTTTACTTCTTGACTTAGGTTAGGATGATCAGGGATAACATTAAGATTAGGGATATTCGACAATAATTGACTTAACTGCATAATCACAACTCCGATGGCGAATTTATTGAATATAGTAACAGCAATTTTCAAAAAAATTTAATTGTATTTTTGTCAACATTGATTGTTAAGGATCACCAATAGTTGATCTAAAATAAAAATAAGAGTAATATTTTTTCGTCAAGACAATTTTAATCATGACTAAGTTAGATATAAAGCAAATTTCTCCTAATTTATCTGGATTAATCGATTTAGCTATCAAAGGAGAAACAGTTATCATTACACAAAATGATCAACCAGTAGCACAAATTTCTGCGATTAAACGCCCTTTAAAACGAGGTAGTGCAAAAGGTAAGGTGTGGATGTCACCTGATTTTGATGAACCTCTTGAGGATTTTAAGGATTATACCATATGAATTTATTAATAGATACTCATATTTTTATTTGGTTTATTAATGATAATCCTCTATTAAGTAATGATTTAAAAGATGTCATTGAAGATTCAAATAATCAAATTTATTTAAGTCTTGCTAGTCTTTGGGAAATGTCGATTAAATATAATTTAAAAAAACTCAAACTTAGTACTTCCTATGAGGAATTTATCGAAACAGAAGTCAATCAAAGTTGCCTTAATTTGCTAAATATTGAGATTAAGCATTTTAAAATTAATGCTAATTTACCTTTATACCATAGAGATCCATTCGATCGACTCATTATCTCTCAATCTATAGCAGAAAATATGCCCCTTATTTCTGTAGATTCTGCGTTTTCTTTGTATTCTATCACTCTTATCAATTAAACACCTTAGTTCGATCGATATTTTGATTATGTAATGTCAAAAAAATTAAATATTAACAAAATATGCTTAGGATAAATATTTGTGTAAAATTTTTGTCAATTGAGAGACAGAAACACGAGGAGAAATGCGAGGAATAAATGTTTCTCCTGTTTCGGTGGCTAAAAACAGCACAGGAATTTCATATTGATACATTTCCCACCATTGATGATTAGTAGTAATATCTCTAATTTCTAACTCTAAGGAAATCTCTGTAATTTCTCTTAATTTTTCCTCCAATCCTTCGCACAAATGACATCCAACTTTACTATATAAAATTAATTTCATTATCTGTTAATACCTATAATTTTTTAGCTTAATGTCTCCTAATTATGATAAAAATTTTAACAAATATTTAGACTTGTCCAAAAATTGGTAAAAGAAGGGTTAAAACCCTTACTACAAACTTACTCAAATTTTTTTGTGGAAGATGATTGGTTAGGGGTAATAAATCGAACTTTATCGAATAAGTTGGAAGCAGTTGTTAAGATTTAATTAATGATTTTACCATCGGCAAAGCTGATGACTCTTTTCGTTTCTTCCGCCACGTCATGCTCGTGGGTGACAAGAATAATTGTCATATTTTCTTCGTTTAATTGACGAAATATCTGCATAATTTCCTTGGTGGTTTCGGAATCGAGCGCCCCTGTCGGCTCATCGGCTAGTAGTATTAAAGGATTATTGACGATCGATCTCGCAATAGCAACCCGTTGTTGTTGCCCTCCTGAAAGCTGATTAGGCTTATTATTAAGGCGGTGTTTTAAGCCTACTTTAGTTAATGCCGAAATTGCTCGTTTTTTTTGTTCAACAGGGGAAACATCGGCGTAAATCATGGGGAGAATGACATTTTCGAGGGCGCTTAACTGGGGTAAAAGATGGAATTGTTGGAAAATAAAACCTATTTGTAAATTGCGTACCTTTGCCAGTTGTTTCCCAGAAAAAGAGGCGACATTTTTCCCATTCAGATAATAATTTCCCGATGTAGGTCGATCGAGACAACCTAAAATATTCATCATAGTTGACTTTCCACTACCTGATGATCCCATAATTGAGCAATATTCACCCTCTGCTATTTCTAAATTTACTCCTGACAGGGCATGAACTTCAATTTCTCCACTACCATAAGTTTTATATATATTTTCTAGTTTAATCATTGATAGTAGGGAAAATAGATAATGGGTTAAATTGATGGTTTTGTTTTCATTATGTCAAATCATCATATTAATATTCAATCAAAATCAAAAAATTTTGCTATGTTAAAGTTTTGATGTGAATATAATGCTTATGGCTATAAAATAATTTAGAAAAAGAGTTTGTTATCATTAATGGGAGGATATGAATGGGATGAAAATAAAAATAAAAAAAATTTAGAGAAACATAAAATTAGTTTCGAGGTTGCTATTGATATTTTTAAGAATCCAGTTTTAACAAAATTAGATACTAGAGATTATAAAGGAGAGATACGTTTTTTAAGTATAGGAAAAATAGATGATAATGTCTATTTATTTATTGTTTGGACTCAAAGAAATATAAATAAGCGTATTATTTCTGTCCGTTCTGCTAGTAATAAAGAAAGGAAAATTTACTATGAATATATCGAGAGAAGAACAACTTAAATTATTAAGTAATATGAAAGATGAAGAAATTGATTTTAGTGATATTCCTGAAACTGATGCTGAGTTTTGGGCTGATGCTAAAATTGATTACCCTAACCAACAAGTAAAGGTTATCCTTAATATTGATCAGGCTATTTTAGACTTTTTTAAACAACAAACAAAAGGGGAAGAATATCAAGTTTTAATCAACAATGTCTTAAAACAATATACTTTAAAAGCTCAAAGAAAAATCAATAGTTAACAAATTCCTAATTCTCAATTCTCAATTCTCAATTCTCAATTAATTTTCCGTATTTGTTTTCATAATGACGGATAATCGATTTTACTTTAATTTCGATCGAACTAATCGAACTATCAGAGGGATAAGCGATATTTAACCCCCCTACCTGACTTTGAAGATAATCAAAATTAGTCGCCGTTTGGGGTAACAAATCCGTCTTAACTCCCTCAACCTGTCTTAAATGGGCGGCCATTTCTCGATAAACTGCTAGGGGAAGTCGATCGAGTTTGAATGTAATACTTTTTATTGTGGGTTCGATCGTGGTATTAGACAATGTACTTAAAACCTCCTTTTTAAAATCTATAACTTAGCTACTTCATCACTTTCTTGGATTATGTTACCTATTTCTTGGGTAACTATTTGCCCATATTGCTCAAAAACAACAAATCCTTGATTATTACCAATATTGCGATACACCGTTTGATTATCTTCTAGTAAAGCAATGGAAGTAGGATAATTAAAGCGAATTTCTCTCACTCTAACACGGACATTTCCATCAGAAATTATATCTCCAACTCTAACGGATTTCGGAACATTTTCCCATGGTGCTTGAACTAAAGCAATATTATTTCCATCTAAATTCATTACCCCAGATACCCTCATCTTCGATGCTTCCGTAGGAGAAGGAGGTAAAACGGGAGCTTGTTCTTGTAACTTTACTATGTCAACTACAGCACCGGGGGGAAAACCATTTTTCCCATCTCCGATAATCCTCTCACCACTTCTACCCGCTGGAGTAGAACCATTTTGAGCCATATCTGTAGAGGGTGCAGAGGGTGCAGAAGGTGCTGTTGCAATGGGTACAGGCGTTCTGACGATCGCACGATCGACTTGAGAAGAAGGAATAGGTTGATCTTGTCTGATCTTAATTACCGCAGGAGGACTGATAGAATTAAAGGGATCATTTCTACCTTGATTTATTTGTCTTAATCTGTCTTGGGGATTCGTAGAAGGAATTAAACCGCCAGTACTACCGACAACTTGATTATTATCAGAAGTTTCGGGCGTTTCTGTTACTTCAGGGGTGGGAGTGGGTGTCGGAGGGGGAATTTGAGGGATAGTTGCCGTATCTTCTCCTCCGCCAAAAAATCCACATCCATTTAATAACAAGGCACTTGATATTATTACAGAATATATTTTTTTCATTTTTAATAAATTTATTGTTATGGATTAAATATAGCAACCCTAGATAAAATTTTAACCTTAATTCGATCGAAATTTAAGAGAGAAAATTGAAGCGAGAATTGAACTAAAAATATCTTTAAAACCTAATACCTAAAACCTAATAACTACCCATATCAAAAATTCTTGTCTCAAACTGATGTTTTTGTTATACCATGAAGGTAAACATAAAAATGGTTGTTGAGCATGGCGCACAGAAAAAGAACTAGAAACGATCGACAATGGCTTAAATTTGAAGATAAGTTCGATCGACTAGAGGCTAAATTCGATCAGTTTTCCTCCCAAGTAGAAGTATCCTCTCAAATTAATATCCTTACAGGTATTATTTCTAAAATTCGTCGCACTCTCAACTTAGATAATGTTTTCAATATCGCCGCCACAGAAACGAGAAAATTACTAAAAGCCGATCGAGTGGCAATATATAAGTTTAATCATGATGATAGTGGACAATTTATCGCCGAATCCGTAGCCGATGGTTGGGTTTCTTTAGTGGAAAAACAAGAAGAAGATACAGAAATTAACATAAATATTAGCGACTGTAGTGTTAAATACTTAAATTCCACCGATTCCGTCAGCGATACTTATTTACAACAAACCAAAGGAAGTAGTTTTACACCTAATAATTCATTTCGAGTGTGTAATGACATTTATCAAGCTGGATTTTCTCGATGTTATCTCAATATCTTAGAGCGTTATCAGGCTAGAGCTTACGCCATTGTCGCTATTTATGATCAAGAAAAATTATGGGGACTATTGGCAGTTTACCAAAATTCTAGTTCTAGGGAATGGCAAAAAATCGAGATTCATTTACTAAGTCAAATTAGTGATCATCTAGGGATTGCCATAACTCAAGCAGAATTGTTAAAAACCTCAGAAACTCGTTATCAAGAATTACAAAAAACCTTAGATATTCAAGCAAGACAAAAACAAGAGGAGTTAATTCAAGAAACTAAGCAAGAAAAAGCCTTAGCAGAAGTTATTGATAAAATTCGCCGTACTTTAGACTTAGATACTATTTTTGATACCGTTACTAAGGAAGTCAGACAATTATTTAATGCCGATCGAGTGGCTATTTTTCACTTTCACGATTATATTAATTATCATGATGGGAAATTCGTTTCAGAAACCATCATTGAACCCTATCAATCCACTTTAAATCAAAATGTGTTCGATCGTTGTTTTGGGGATAAATACGCTACATCCTATCAAGAGGGAAATTATTTAGCCCTAGAAGATATTTATAAAGCTAATTTGAGTGATTGTCATATCTCCATTCTCTCCCGTTTTCAAGTCCGAGCTAACTTAGTGTTACCCATTAATCAAAATAAACAGTTATGGGGATTATTATGTGTTCATCAATGTTCATCTCCCCGTCAGTGGAAAGAAGCAGAAATCGAATTTTTAAAGAAAATTACCATTCAATTAGGCGTTGCACTACAACAAGCCGATTTATTTTATCAGCAAAAAAAACGTACCGAAGAACTACAAATTGCCTTGGCAGAGGTAGAAAAACAAAAACAACAACAAATTTTAATTGCAGATCAAGAACGAACAATCTCTCATATTATTGAAAGTATGCGTTCTTCTTTAGATATAGAAAAAGTGTTGCAAACTGCCACTAATGAAATTCGTCAGGCTTTGGAGTGCGATCGAACTGCGGTATATCGTTTTAATGGCGATTGGAGTGGAGAATTTATTTATGAGTCCATGAGTAAACATTGGACTCCCCTTAACGTAGCCAATACAGAATTTGTGTGGACAGATACCTATTTACAAGAAACCCAAGGGGGAAGATATGCCCACCATGAAACCTTTGCAGTAGAGAACATTTATACTGTAGGTCATGAAACCTGTCATATTCAGATTTTAGAAATGTTTGAAATCAAAGCCTATATGATAGCGCCTATTTTTGCAGGGGAAAAACTATGGGGATTATTAGCCGCCTATCAAAATACTAATTTTCGTTACTGGTATCCCCACGAAATCAACTTGATTAAACGTATTGGGGAACAATTAGGAGTGGCATTACAACACGCTAACTTATTGCAACAATTGGCAACAACTTCAGAAAAAGCACAATCTGCTAATAATGCAAAAAGTGAATTTTTAGCAAATATGAGTCATGAATTAAGGACTCCTTTAAACGCTATTTTAGGTTTTACCAATCTTCTTAACCGTGATGCTAATCTTAATTATAAACAAAAAGAATATCTTAATATTATCGCTCGATCGGGAGAACATTTATTAACCTTACTCAGTGACGTTTTAGAAATGTCGAAAATTGAAGCAGGTAAAATTATTCTCAATCAAAATGATTTTGATCTCTATTTTTTGTTACAAAGTTTAAAAGAAATGTTTGAACTAAAAGCCCAATTAAAAGGCTTAAGTTTAAATTTTCATTGTGCCAAAAATGTTCCTCAATTTATCCATACTGATGAAAATAAATTACGTCAAATATTAATCAACTTGCTTAGTAATGGTATAAAATTTACGGAACAAGGAGAAGTAAATTTATACTGTAGTTTTTTAGAAGATACTTCTAATTTATTCCCTCGTATAAATTTTACTATTGAAGATACAGGATTAGGCATTGAAGAACAAGAAATGAATATTTTATTTGAGCCTTTCATACAAACAGCATCGGGAAGAAAATCTCAAGAAGGTACAGGTTTAGGATTACCTATTAGTAAAAAATTTATTAAATTAATGGGAGGTGAAATAAATGTTAAAAGTAAACTTAATCAAGGCTCAATTTTTCAGTTTTTTATTCCTGTTAAATTAATTAAAAATATTGAAATTAAATCCGTCAAATCTAATAAAATAATTGGATTTTCTGGTATAGATGAAGAATATCGTATTTTAATTGTCGATGATAAATTAGAAAGTCGCTTAATTTTACTAAATTTATTATCAGAAATTGGTTTTGTCGTCAAAGAAGCCCAAAACGGACAAGAAGCGGTGATACTATGGGAAACATGGCAACCTCATTTAATTTGGATGGATATGCGAATGCCTGTCTTAAATGGATATGAAGCTACAAAAATTATCCGTCAACAACAAAAACCAGACTTTATCACCAAAATTATTGCCTTAACTGCTAACGCTTTTGAAAGAGAACGATCGAAATTATTACAAGCAGGTTGTGATGATTTTGTTCCTAAACCCTTCCGAGAAGAAATGATTTATGAAAAAATAGTAGAACATTTAGATATAACATTTATTTATGAATCTTCTTCCGTATCTCATCAATATCTCAAAGAATCCGATACCGAAAAACAATATCAACATCAATTAATGCAAATGAATCCACAATGGCGGGAAAAACTATATCAATCAGCTTTAACCGCCCGAGAAAATCAATTGAGACAATTAGTCAAGGAAATTGAAATCGAACATCCTAAACTGGCAGAATACCTCTTAGATTTGATTAATAAATTATTATTTGACAAAATTACCCAAATAAGCGTTACCCTTAAATAGTGAATAGTTGATAGTGAATAGTGAATCGTTTTTAATTCGACCTTCTTTAACACAACCTATTTACAAAATAAATCTTAACTGTAATAATGTTGAGAATTTGTAAAATAATCAAATATAGTAAAAAACTACTATTAAAAGAAAACACTCATGACAGACTATCAAGAAATATCAAAAGGAGATATTCTAATCGTTGATGATATTCCTGAAAACCTAGAGTTATTATTTCAAATCTTGACGGAACAAAATTATGAAGTTCGTCGGGTTTTAAGTGGACATCAAGCATTGAAAATAACTGAAATCGATCCTCCAGATTTAATGCTATTAGATATAAAAATGCCAGAAATAGATGGTTATGAGGTTTGTCGGCAATTAAAAAGTCATAAGAATACTCAACATATTCCTGTGATTTTTTTAAGTGCTTTAAATGAGACTTTTGATAAAGTTAAAGCGTTTCAAGTTGGTGGTGTTGATTATATTACAAAACCTTTTAATATTCCTGAAGTTTTAGCTAGAGTAGAGAATCAATTACAACTGATTAAAACGAAAAAAAGATTAGAAGAAAAAAATCAAAAACTTCTTTCTATTAATCAACAATTAGAGTTACAAAAACAAGAATTAGAGATTGTGAATAAGGAATTAGAAGCCTTTAATCATCGAGTTTGCCATGATATTCGCAATGAGTTAGCTATTATTCAAGGATTTAGTCAGGTATTATTAGAAAATGGCTATCATAATAAAACTGAAAAATCTCAAGAAGCATTAACATATATTATTTCTGCGGGTAAATTAATTGAGCAAATCATTAAAGATTTAAGTCGTTTAACTTATATTAATTCTCAACAATTAGACTTTCAAATCGTTGATTTAAGTTCTATAGCACATAATATTATTAATACTCTGGAAAAATCTACACTCCATCGAGTAATAGATTGGAAAATAAGGGAAAATTTATCGGTTTATGGTGATCCCAATTTATTCTATATTGCCCTTGATAACTTATTATCTAATGCCTATAAATACACCGCTACAAGTGACAATGTAGAAATAGAATTTGGCAGTCTTGATAATATTAATGGGGCGGATAATCAACAGATATTTTATATTAAAGATAATGGTGTGGGTTTTGATATGGAGAAAGTTGAGAAAATTTTTGCCCCCTTCGTGAGATTACATAGCAATTCAGACTTTGAAGGTACAGGTATTGGATTAGCAACGGTACAAAAAATTATCCATCTTCACGGTGGTAAAATATGGTGTGAAGGAGAAGTTAATAGAGGTGCGACTTTTTACTTTCAATTACCAAACAAAGAATTAATGGATAATGGATAAAAGAACGTTTAAAACCCTCCTAGAGACTTTGCATACAACATCTCTACCCCAATTTTTCTGTTTGAAAAGTCATAATTTTGACAATTGCTCCCCCCTTGCCCCCCTTGAAAAAGGGGGAAATATTATACAAAGTCCCCATTTTTAACCTGAGTTCGATATAAAAATAGGTGAGGGCTGACTTGGAAGACTCCGAAGACAGGAAGACAGGAAGATTGTATTTCTGATGAATGAATAAAATTCTCTCAAAAGTACATCAAATATTGAGAATTTTTCTCCCTGTCCACTTGTCCACTTGTCCACCTGTCTAGTTTTCATCATTTTCTTTATGTCGAACTGAGGTATTTTTAAGGGGGATTTAGGGGGATCAGAAACTTTTAAAACAGGTTCTAAGGGTGACTTTTAATTCTTAATTCTTAATTCTTAATTCTTAATTCTTAATTATGCAACTACATTTAGCCACTTGGCAGGAAATCGAAACCTATCTTCAAGATAATGATGGGGTGATTATTCCCATCGGATCGACCGAACAACATGGTCCTACGGGGTTAATCGGTACGGATGCCATTTGTGCCGAAAAAGTGGCGATCGGGGTGGGTATGAACGTTAAAGCCATTGTAGCACCAACAATCAATGTGGGGATGGCTCTCCATCATACCTCTTTTCCCGGTACGATTAGTTTACGCCCCACAACTTTAATTCTTTATGTCCAAGATTATGTTACCTCTTTAGCAAAAGCGGGTTTTCGCAAGTTCTTTTTTGTCAATGGTCATGGCGGTAATATTGCTACCCTCAAAGCGTCTTTTTCTCAAATTTATGATCATTTAGAGAGTTTAAATATACCCCGTAGTAATGAGGTGAAATGTTCGATCGCCAACTGGTTTATGTGCCGTGAGGTGTATAAGTTAGCCAAAGAATTATATGGAGATCAAGAAGGTTCTCACGCTACACCCTCGGAAGTGGCTTTAACTCAATTTGTCTATCCAGACTATATTAAAAATGCTCCTTTGAGCGAAACGGTAGGAAAAGGACACCCGATTTATGGGGCGACTAATTTTCGTGAGTGCTACCCTGATGGTAGAATGGGATCAAATCCGACTTTGGCAACTCCAGAACACGGTCAACAGTTCTATGAGTTGGCAGTAAAAGAACTAACGAACAGTTATCTCGAATTTATTAGTTAGTGAGGGTTTGTTTATCTTATTCTCTATTTTAAATCACAGATGAAATCATATATTGCGGCGGCGGTTTGCATGACTAGCACTCCTGATGTTGACAAAAATTTAACTCAGGCAGAAGAATTAATTGAATTAGCGGTTAATCAAGGGGCAAAATTGATTGGCTTACCTGAAAATTTCTCTTTTTTGGGTAAAGATGACGACAAAATTCATCAAGTGGATTCGATCGCAACTAAGAGTGAAAAATTCTTGATTCGTATGGCTCAACGTTTTCAAGTCACTATTTTAGGCGGTGGTTTTCCTACTCCCTTTGTGGAAGATCAATCAAAAGCCCATAATACCGCTATTTTAGTTGATCCTAATGGCTTAGAGTTAGCTCGTTATGATAAAGTACATTTGTTCGATGTTAATGTCCCCGATGGTAATAATTATCAGGAGTCAAGTACCGTCAAAAGTGGTGCTGATTTGCCTCCCGTTTATGATGGTGGTGATTTAGGAAAGTTGGGCTTATCTATCTGTTATGATGTGCGTTTCCCCGAAATTTATCGTCATTTGTCGAAGGAGGGAGCAGAAATTCTCTTTATTCCCGCCGCTTTTACCGCCTATACTGGAAAAGATCATTGGCAGGTTTTATTACAGGCAAGGGCGATCGAAAATACCTGTTATGTAATCGCCCCTGCTCAAACAGGAAATCATTATGCGAGACGTTGTAGTCATGGTTACGCCATGATTGTTGATCCTTGGGGATCAATTTTAGCCAGTACCGGTTCTCAAATTGGGGTTGCCATAGCGGAAATAAATCCTCAAAGATTACAACAAGTTCGGCAACAAATGCCCAGTTTACAGCATCGTGTTTTTTAGCAGTAGGGACGCAAGGTTTGCGTCCTGTCACAATTAAGCAAGGTTTGCGTCCTGTCACAATTAAGCAAGGTTTGCGTCCTGTCACAATTACGCCCGATTTGCTTCCTGTTACAATTAAGCAAGGTTTGCATCCTGTCACAATTACGCCCGATTTGCGTCCTGTTATGTTTAAATCAAAGAAAATGCTCAAAAAACGCTGGAGAACGGTTATTATAGCTTTTATAGTAGGCTGTAGCCTTATTTTAGGATGGGGTGCATCCTATGGTTTACAAGGTTCGATCGAAGCCCAGACAAAAGCTGTCGATAAAGCTACAGGAAATTTTAAAATCGGAGAAGATTTTTATCTTCAATATTGTGCTACTTGTCATATTCCCATTCCTCCAGGGGTTTTACCTCAACAAACTTGGCAAAGAATTTTAGAAAATCCGGGCAATCATTATGGCGTGAGGATAGAAGGATTAACAGGATTCACTCAACGTTTAATGTGGCAATATCTACAAAATTATTCTCGTCAGCTACTCAAAAATGAAACTGAGCCGAAATACATAGCACAATCTCGTTATTTTTTCGCCCTTCATCCTAACGTCACTTTACCCACTCCCACGACTCTGAATACTTGCATTGAATGTCATCATCAAGCACAAGATTTTAATTATCGCATTGATTTTGAACAATCATTGAATGAAATACTTAGTAAATAGTCATTATTTGAAACTATATGACTTCTAATCCTATTATACTTAGCTTTCTTCGGCAAGAAGCTCCACACTGTATTTTTCGCTTAAGAAACACCCACAAAATCAGTGTGGGATGAATTGCCGTCCAGATTTATCTGCACAAATCAGAAATCTTATGTTATTATAAATCTAGGTCAAAAATTAAATTCGCCTAAGACAATGATTAATCTCAACTACGAGTACCGCATATACCCAGAGCCATCACAGGAGGAAACCCTCTTGCGGTGGCTTTTTGTGTGTAAGCGGGTGTATAATTATTGTCTGGCAGAACGAAAAGATTGGATAAAATCGAGGAAGTCTCCTATTGATCAATGTTCGTTGGTTAATGAGTATATTATTCCTGCGGAAACGAAATATCCCGACTATTACTACCAAAAGCGACAACTAACGGAAGCCAAGAAAACAAATCCTGAATTGAAGGAAGTTCCATCTCAAGTTCTCCAAGAGGTTGTTGGTAAAGTCGATAAAACTTTCAGGTCTTTTCATAATAGAGGGTATGGGTTTCCTCGTTTCCGCAAAAGGATTCGCTCAATGGTGTTTCCTCAATTCAAAACTAATCCTATTGTTGGTAATCAAATCAAACTACCAAAGATAGGCGATATTGAGATTAACTTACATCGACCGATTCCAGAAGGATTTGTGGTTAAGCAAGTCCAAGTAGTGAATAAAGCATCAGGTTGGTATGTCATTTGTACAATCCAGTCTGAGGGAAATATTCCTGATCCAATTCCCGACCTGTCTTATTCTAGTCTAGGTATTGATTTGGGATTTTCCAGCCTTGTAGCTACATCCAGAAATGAGATTATTGATAGACCTAAGTTTTTAATCAGCTTACAAAGCAAGTTGACATCACTGCAACGTGAGCTAAAAGACAAAGTAAAGGGGTCTAATAATTGGAAAAAAGCCTGTAAGAAAATTGCACAGTTACATGAATATATCCATCGAGTCAGGAAAGATTATCATTTTAAACTAGCTCATTATTTGTGTGATCAAGCCAAGATGATTTTCATAGAAGCAATAGACTTTAAGTCATGGGGGCGAGGAATGTTGCGTAAACATTCCCTAGACTTTGCCTTCGGTGCTTTTGTCGATATTCTGACTCTAGTGGCGAAAAAAAGAGACGTATATCTTCTAAAAGTTGATAAGGATTATACGTCTCAAACTTGTCCAAATTGCAATACTCTTACAGGGAAAAAGGATTTGAAAGAAAGAATCCATAGTTGTCTTGAATGCGGTTTTACGATCGACCGTGACGTAGCCGCCTCTATGATAATAGAACAACGTGGATTACTAGCCGTTGGGCAGACGGTGTTGCAGTCTGTGGAGGACAATGGTATCGGGGCTGTAGAGAAATCGATAGCTAGAGCCATCCTAAGAAGCAGAAAATCCAAGTAGCGATATTTGGAAGCCCACGTCTGTACCCGTAGGTCAGCGTGGGAGTGTCACAAGAGGAATAATTTAACCAAGCCAGTTGAAAAAGTGTCTTAAGAGTACAGGTTAAAAAAAAAGATCAAAATTATAATTGTGGTAACAAAATTGAGAGGTTAAACACTTATGGGCAAAGAAAATTTTAATCAAACTCACAGTAGTGCATGGGTCATTCAAACATGGTTGTCTTTTGTTATCTCGATCGGAGCCACATCTATTGGTATAATTTATTTACCTGTGGACGTATGGATTAAAGGGTATATGGGTATGGGATTAATATTTACTGTTGGCTCAACGGTTAGTTTAACCAAAACTCAGAGGGATATTCACGAAGCGAGTAGAATTATCTCTAAGTTAGAAGAAGCGAAGGTGGAGCGTATTTTAGCGGAACATAATCATCTTAATTAGACTTCGACCATAATTAGAAAAATGAGGGTTGAAACCCTTACTACGAAACCATAAAAAATCTTTTCTGGAGATGTCTATTGAAAATAGATACTCGATCGAATTTTACCGTCCCAAGTCATGAAGTTGGTGGGCATTGCCCACCTTAATTTTGATTATTCTCTTAATCTAACCACTAAACGTCTATCAGGCTCATTACCCTGACTTTCTGTCAACAAATCGGGAGATTTCTCTAACATACTATGAATTTGACGGCGTTCCACAGATGAAAGATTGCGTATTTCTTCAGGAACTCCCGTGATACGCACTTTCTCCCCTGCTCTTTGGGCGATCGCCATTAATTCAGCCTGACGACGAAGACGATAACCATTTAATTCCACCGTGAAAAAACGATGAGAGTTTTCATCGACACCGATATTGAGTAAAGCATTAACTAAATATTGAATAGAGTCGATCGTCTCTCCTTGTTTACCCGTTAAGGCTTCAATTTTTGATAAATCGAAAGGACTTTCATCAATGGTAAGCCAACAGGAAATAGTTTGATCACCATTTTGCTCTACCCTATTTAAGTTAACATTTGTGGGAACTCCCATTAATTTTAAGAGAGTTTCCAACCATTTTTGACCTTTTTGGATTTGTTCATCCATAATTGCTATAAAAATTGTGATTGATTATGAAGTTTTTTCTTTCTTTTTCCCTGCTTTTTTCTCAAAAGGTATCACTTCTCTACCTTTTGCCGCTTTTTCTTGCTCATCTAAGATTTTTTGAATATTCTCAGGCAAAGGTTCACGGGTTAAGATGAGAGTTTGAATAGTCTGAAAAACGTTGGCAAGAACGATATACATTAAAACCCCAGCAGGAAGGGGGAAAAATAAGAACATTCCCGAAAAGAGAATGGGGGTAATTTTATTGACGGTTTGTTGTTGATCATTTCCAGCGGGTTTTTGACCTGTACCTGATAATTCTTGGTTAAGATAGATACTGACACCAAAGAAGATAATCATGCCCACAATATCCCAGTTAATCGAACCGTCAGGATTAGTGGCGCCCACTCTGCCTAAAGCCTGAATAAATAAGAATCCTTTATCGGCGGCGATACCGGGGATAGTAATTTGAATGGTGGCATCTCCCACTCCTAAAGCGGTGATTTCGCCATTTTCATTAACAGTAATTCTTTCTTCACCTTTAGTTACTACCCATCGGGGTTGTATATTACTTTCAGGATATTGATTATTTAAGTCTTGTAATGATTTACCTTCGATGGTTTGTAATTCAATTTTTTCGCTTTCTCCTACGGTTAATTTATTACCTGTGGGTAAAATAGCGGTAATTTTGTTGTGTAAACCATCAGTAACAAATACGTTTTGAGACTTGGTGCTATAGGGTTGAGGTGCGATACGTTCAATTTGTTCTTGAGGAAAAATCTGTAAGTCAACGGTGTAGTTAATGTCAGAAAACGGTGAACCTCTGAGGGTTGCAAATAAAGCGAATAAGATGGGCATTTGTAATAACAAGGGAAGGCATCCTGCGAGGGGATTACCAAATTCTTGCATGATTTTTCCCATTTCCTCTTGTTGTTTTTGAGGATTGTCTTTATATTTTTTCTTGATTTCTTCTTGTCTTTCCTTCATCAAAGGTTGAGTAATCCGCATTTTTCTCATATTGCGAATTTGCCCAGCGCTGAGGGGATAAACGGCGAATCTTACGACTAAAGTTAGGGCGATAATGCCAAAACCATAACTAGGCACAATCCCATAAAAAAAGTCTAGGATTGGCAACATTATATTAGTTGATATAAAACCTATACCAAAATCCATTGTAATCTCTTTAAATTTACTATATTTTTAATACTTAATAGATATTAATTGATCATGATCGCTTTTCATTGTTAATTGTTCATTGTTCACGGTTAATTATTACTGGGCGATGGCATCTTTAGGACGACCTGTTTTGTCGGCGGCTCGATCGCAAATATAATCATAGATTTCACGAAAACGAGGTACTGCGCGCATTTCTAAACGACTTCTGTCTTTAAGAGTGACGACAATATCGCCCCAAAAGCCTAAACCTCTGGGAACTTTTACTACTTTGACAATTTCTGAGTAGATAATATCGGTACGATCTTTTCCTTGCCAACCGCCAGTAATAGAAATTCGTCGATCGGTAATGCGAAATCTTAGCCAAATAGCACGAACGATCGCCCCTACCGTCAGAGGAAGACAGATAACAGTAAAAGCTAATAGAATATTGAAAATGAGATCCCCGATATGGGGACCACCTTCATAAAAAACATCTTCTCTAATGCCCATGAATTATTTCCGCTCTAATTAATAACTGTTCTAATTCTCTCAAAAAATGTTCATAATTGCATTCTTGAGCTGATGGTTTCACAATAACAACAATCAGCCAACCAGAAGAAATTTTTGGTAATAAATCCCGAAAAACAGACCTAATCTGTCTTTTAATCCGATTACGAACTACTGCTTTTTTGCTAACTTTGCGACTAATGGAAATACCAATTTTAGTATCCATAGATGAATTAGCAGAATTTTCAGTTATCGGTAAAGCTCGAATAATGAGATTAAGACTAGAGCGGCGAATACCCTGTTGATAAACAGATTGAAAATCCCACCGCCGTTTTAGTCTATGTCGTGATGGTAGTCCCACCTAAATTTATACTAATTACAATAAAATTGATCGATCGTGATAGTCAAGAAATAAAAATAATAATATAACGATTAAGTTATACAGATAATCTTTTTCTGCCTTTATTACGACGAGCTTGAATCACTTTACGACCATTTTCGGTTCTCATACGCGCACGGAAACCAGAGGTTCTTCTTTGTTTGCGTCTTGTGCCATTTAATGTATGCTTACTCAACGGTTTTTCCTCCTTAAATTTAGTTAATAAAAAAAACAGCAATATACATTATATGCTAGATTGATTAGTCACGTCTATATTTGTGAACTAGATAATTTTTGATGAACGTAAGATAGGGTGTTGGGGTGTTACCTCAGTTAGACAAAATAAAAGTAGTGAAAACAAGACAAGTGGACAAGTGGACAAGTAGAAAAATTCCTAATATTCGATACACTTTAAAATTGGGATTAGAGGAATTTTTTGCTTACAGATTTCAGGTAATAAAATAATAATAAATCTTGAAATAATCAATTTATGATACTAAATTATCAAAACTCATTACTTATTACTCTTTACTCATTACTTTCTCTTCACCAAAAATTTTAGAATGAAACAGTCCTAGGTGGGAGATAGACGATCGATGGTAAAATAGCAATCTAATTAATTTTCTTAAAAATAATGCGCTCTGGTGTCTATTTTATCGGTGCAGGACCGGGTGATCCTGATTTGTTAACTATTAAAGCCTACAAAATTTTACAAGAAGCTGATGTAATTTTATATGCAGATTCTTTAGTACCGAAACAAATTTTAAGGGATGTTAAACCTAGTGCCGAATTAATCGCTACGGGGAATCAGACGTTAGAAAAAATTGTGCCTTTAATGATCGAAAAAGTCAAGGAAGGTTTAATGGTTGTTAGGCTTCAATCAGGGGATTTATGTCTTTATAGTGCTATTCATGAACAAATGATGGAGTTAGCAGAGGCGAATATTCCTTTTGAGTTAATACCCGGTATAAGTGCTTATCAGGCGGCGGCGGCGAAAATTAGCACGGAATTAACTATTCCAGAGTTGGTGCAAACGATCATTTTAACGAGGGTTAGCGGTAATGCGTCCCCCGTACCAGATAAGGAAGAATTGAAGGGTTTAGCGGCACATCAGGCTAGTTTATGTTTATATTTGGCGGCTCGTCATGTGCGCAAAGCTCAACAAGATTTACTTGAGCATTATCCTGTAGATACTCCTGTGGCGGTGTGTTATCGGGTGGGGTGGGAAGATGAAAAAATTTTGATTGTACCTTTAACCGAAATGGCTAGAGCTACAGAAGAAAATAACTTAATTCGTACCACGATGTATATTATCAGCCCTGCCCTCAAAAAACTTTCTGATGATGAAGTTCGATCGCAAAGTGGCGTTTCACGATCACAAAGTGGCGTTTCACGATCGAAATTATACCATCCTAGTCATAAACATTTATTTCGTCCCAAGTAGAGAAAATAGAGAGTAGGGGATACATTCTCAATTCTTAATTCTTAATTCTTAATTCTCAATTCTCCATTCTCAAATCGATCGCCTATAATGAGAATTGTAAAGAAATGTTGAGAAAAATATGAGTAATGTTAACTTAGCTGAAATATCTAGTAAATTAGATAGTAGCAATTCTAAAGATAGACTCCTCGCCCTTGCATCTTTAAGGGAAGTTAGTGCAGAAGATGCTGTGCCTCTGATTATAAAAGTTATCGATGATGAAATTTTACCAGTTCGATCGATGGCGGTGTTTGCTTTGGGGATAAAAAAAACTGAGGAATGTTTACCTATCTTAGTAAAATTATTAGAAACCGATCCTGATTATGGTATTCGTGCCGATGCCGCTGGCGCTTTAGGTTACTTGAGAGATATTAGAGCATTTGAAGCCTTAGTTCGATCGTTCTATGAAGATACGGAATGGTTAGTTAGATTCAGCGCCGCAGTGTCATTAGGTAATTTAGGGGATATTCGAGCAAAACAAGTATTATTAAAGGCGTTACATAGTGACGAAACAGTTTTACAACAAGCGGCAATTTCTGCATTAGGAGAAATCAAAGCCGAGGATTGTATCGAAGAAATTTTAGTTTTTGCCCAATCTGACGACTGGTTAATTCGTCAAAGATTAGCGGAATCTTTAGGTAATTTTAATACAGAAAAAAGTATTTCAGCTCTGAAATTTTTAGCAAAAGATGTTAACCCTCAAGTATGTCAAGCGGCGAATCATTCTTTAGGCAAAATCAATAATAATTAGGGTGTGATAAAAACGCCTCTTTAATATGGAAAGAAAACATGAGTAAGACTATTGAATTTATCACCACTATTCATCAGGGAGTAATTGTCATTCCCCAAGAGTATCAGGGAAAACTTGAAGAAGTTCAAGAAGTGCAAGTTATTTTCAAAACAAAAATAACATCCCCCCATCCAATTAATCAATTAAAAGGAAAAGTAACGGCTTTTAAAAATATTAATTCAGTAGCATGGCAACAACAAATGAGAAAAGAATGGGATGAAACTAGATTATCTCATTGATACTAATATCTTAATCTCATTGGAGATTCAAGTGGTTTCTTTAAAGTTAAAATAGGCTAAAATTTATTTAATTTTTAATGTTTTTTAAACCACTTATTAAAATAAAATTAGGTGCGTCAGACGGTAAAGTTTTAAAAGAGCTTTTAACTGTTAACTAATAGTTTATTATAGTTGTTTATACCTACTCACGGGATAAAGGTTGACATTTTTTTAAAATATGTTAGCTTTTAATGAAGTCGATAACCAAGACTGTTAAAACTATTTAATTTAAAGATTAAATTAAATAAAAATTAGTTATTATTCAAGATTAATCAATTAATTAGAATAATAAAAGTAGGGTGGGTTACACCCGAATCAACGCTTGTGGACAGTATCAAGCCGACTTGACTGGTAGAAGCAAGAAGTAAACGTCATAGGTAACTATGAGTAAGTTTTATATAACAGCAAAAAATATCTCTATTATCTGACACACCCTAAAATATTACTAATTATGGTTGATGCTTATTGATAACAGCTTAACGTTATGTTAAGCTACGGCAAAACCAGTTTCCTCTCGAATTTGAGGATCATAAAATGCTAAAACAATTTTATCTTTAGAAATCCCTGCTTCTAATAAGTCCGTAGCAATTCCTTTTTCTGTACCATCTCTTTGAATCCAAATTTTATCATCAATAATATCCACATGAATTAAACAACTATGGACTCTTTTAGTCGCTGAATAATTAGCATTAATTTTTTCTCTACCTATCACCATTAGTAAATAATGATCTTTTTCTGTATCAAAAATAGTTTCTAATTTAACATCATCATAAGAATAAGAAAATTCAGTATAAGACTCAATAATTTGTTTAATTATTGTTCCATAATTATTTCTGGTATCCATTGTACAATTTCCTCCGAATTAATATCAAAAATAAGTAAGTTAAGTTGATAATCTTCTGTTCAAATATGTCCATATAAACAATACTAGGAATTGCTAAATACAATTTTCTATCTGGCTCTTTTCTTTTAATAACAGAACGATATAATAAGTATTGTCCTAATGCTTGTTCTAAAGCGTAAACTTCAGATATGGAAGCAAAAGTTTTGATTTCTACTGCTATTTTTTGATCTTGTTTTTCAGCTATAAATAATTTTTCTGCTACTAAATCTACATACATATCCTTATTACTCCATCTTAAATCTAAGAGGATCATTTGTTATGATCCAATCATCTTTAATGAGAGCATTTTTACAACTTTCATGATAACGATCTTTTGCAGACATTTTGCTGTTTTATTAACAATTAATTATTAAGATTTAAGCATAATTCTCGAAAATGATCTCCTCGATGTTCAAAACTGCGATATTGATCAAAACTAGCACAAGCTGGAGAAAGTAACACGACTTTGGCTTTTGTTTCTTCGGCTAATTGTTTGCCTCTGGCAACAGCTTTTTCCATGTCATTGACTATTTCATAGTTTTTAAATCCCTGAATTTCCAATCTTTCGGCAAATAATGAGGATGCTTCACCAATTAACAACACAGAAACACATTTTTCTTTAATTTTTTTTATCCATGGTGTGTCGTCTCCTTCTTTGGCTTCTCCTCCTGCGATGAGAATGGTGGGAGATGCTACAGAATCTAAGCCAACTTCGGCGGCATCATAATTGGTGGCTTTACTGTCGTTGATATAATCCACACCGTTGATGGTGGTAATTAATTCTAAACGGTGAGGTACTCCTGTAAATGATGATATAGTTTCTACGATCGCACCTTTACTAACTCCAGCAAGTCTAGCGGCGGCGGTTGCCATTAAAACATTTTGTAGGTTGTGTTTTCCTACCATTTTAAACAGGGAAATAGGGGCAATTAATTCTTTAAAAGCTACTATCCAAGAGTCTTCTAAATAAACTCCTTTTTCTACATCTCCTAATAAAAATTCTTTGCCTTTTACACTTGTCCAATATACATTTTTCCAGTCTAAATTTAAACCAAAATTATGTAAATAAGGATCATCTCCATTTAAAATTTTAGAGGACGATCGTTCCAATAAACTTGCTTTAATAAGATGGTAATTTTCGAGGGTTTTATGTCTTGCTAAATGATCAGGAGTGAAGGTTGTCCATAGTCCAATTTTAGGAGATAATTCGATCGAGGACTCAATTTGATAACTACTAATTTCGGCGACTACCCATTGAGGAGGATTTTCTAAGGCAGATAAGGCTAATTCACAAGCGGCATAACCGATATTACCACAGGCACTGGTGTTGATACCGCCAGTTTTTAACATGGCTTCAATTAAAGCTGTAGTGGTGGTTTTACCGTTTGTGCCTGTAATGCCAATCCAAGGAGAAGATTTGAGATATTGCCAAGCCAACTCCATTTCACCGATGGTTTTAATGCCTTGTTGACGGGCATTGACTAATAATGGTATATCCCAAGGTACACCCGGACTTACTACAACAAAATCTGGCTTATTTTGGTCATTTAAGGGCATATTTTCTCCTAACTTGACAGTTATCCCCTCTTGAGCTAGATTTTCTCGAATTTTCTCTAGGGTTTCGGAGTTTGAACTGTCATAGATAGTGACTTGATGATGATCTTTTGTTAAAATTCGAGCGGCGGCGATGCCAGATTTTCCTAAACCAATGATATTAACGTTGCCCATTTATTTATAATTTTTTTTAATAATTATCAATTTGTAAAAGTTTACTAATCAATTTTAATTGTTTATCGGTCTTTTCTTCTCTTATTTTCCCAAGTTTTCCTTGCTTCTTTATACCATTTTTTCACTCTTAAATCTAAAGAAAATCCTCGTTTAGTTTGAATAATAATTGTACCACTAACTCGATCGTGAAAGGCTTGATTATATTCATCATCGGTTAAAGCCGTCACCCCGTCAGCAATCAAGGGTGTACAAAACAAAACCATGAGCAAAAAATCAGCAAAGTTGACTTTTAAGCCGATCATGGTCAAAAATGCCAGAATAGCAATGATACCTTCTCGTTTTATCAAATTGACAAGTAGGGGAAGACGGTTAAAACGAGCATCGGTAATTTTTAAATCCATTGCCCAACGTCCTAAACTTTGTCCTTTGTTTTTATCTACTATGATCACCCGTAAAATTAACCATAGCAAAGAAAAAACCATAAATTCCAAGAAAATATTAGTCACAAGGGAGGATATTATCCAAACTGCGATAAAATCGATTAAAAAAGCGTAGGCACGTCGATCGAACGGAGCTTTGGGCGATCGACGATATTGGATTTCTTCGCTATACATGATAGGGGATTCAAGACTTTTGCCAAATATGAGATTATCTGCTATTATAAATTGAAAAGGTATCAGTGGGAGTCTGTAATTATGCCAAGGTTAAAACGTTGGGAATCCCCTAGAAGGGAAGGAAGAAACGATAAAGGAAAAGGAGGCAGTGCCAAGAAAAAACAATGGCAAAAACGCCTAAAAATGTTAAAAAGTAAACTCAAAAATAGCAACAATGGGGAAGTTAAAAACTTCCCTTTTTTTATGGCTCAAAAATTGATAATAAACATCACCAATAATTGTCAAAACAAAGGCTAAAGCCCTTACTACAAACTAATAATTTGATTGTTATTCATAATGAGAGTACATTCTAATTATTTTTAGCTTTAGTTTTAAGTCCACTACTACTAAGTTTTTTTGCATCTTTACTAGCTTGTTTTGTATAAACTATTTTATATTTCACCAGTCTAATTCCTCATCACAGTCTTTTCTGGGAGTATTTAAGCCTTCTTGAATTGATTTTTTCATCCCCGATATTGAAGATAAATATAATGTTTCGTGAATTGCC
This sequence comes from Geminocystis herdmanii PCC 6308, assembly GCF_000332235.1. NCBI lineage: Bacteria > Bacillati > Cyanobacteriota > Cyanophyceae > Chroococcales > Geminocystaceae > Geminocystis > Geminocystis herdmanii. The sequence continues at coordinate 2,311,100 of NZ_CM001775.1, forward strand.
AACCAGTCTTCTTGAGAGATTAAAACTGCATTATTTTTTTCTCCAGTAATCGTAATTGGTTGATGAGATATGGTTACTTCTTCTATTCGTTGATTAAAGTTACTTTCCGCTTGTTGAATAGTTTTAATAGTCATAGGATTTGATTTATCTTTTTTTCTAATTATAATTATTATTGTCTTGGATATTACGAGTTTTAACTTTGTCAGGGTTTAATTAACAACTTTTCCGATGACGATTATACAAGGGGATAAAGAAATATTTACAGTTTTTTCCACAATATTATTCAATGTACCTTTCCAAATTTGTTGATGAGGATTTCCCCCGTTTTTAATAATCGCAATGGGATAATCGCTCGATCGACCATACTCCTGTAATTTTTGAGTTATGATAGGTAAATTTTTCCCTCCCATGAGAATAACTAAAGTATCCACTTGACTTAATATTGACCAATTGAGTATATTCGGATCATGACCTGTCAGAATAGTTAAACAACGACTATCATCTTTTTCTGTCAACATGATATTCGCCCATAAAGGCACGGCAAGGGCGGAAGAAATACCGGGAATAAGCTCAATATCCGTATTAAGATGACTTAAAGCCTCTAATTCTGGATTAATACGCCCAAAAATAGCAGGATCACCGCATTTAAGACGAATAACGGTATCATATTCTTGGGCATACTTGACTAATAAATCATTAATACTGATTTGAGAAGTACTAACTTTACCGCCTCTCTTTCCCACACAAATCTTGAGACACTCATCGGAAGCGATGTCGAGGATTTCCTTTTCGATTAAACCATCATAAATAATAACCTGCGCTTGGGATAGGATTCGATAACCCTTCACCGTCAGATAGTCAATTCCTCCAATTCCTGCACCAATGAAATAAACAGTCATAAAAACGAGCTTTATATTTTACTCACGTTTCAAGTTAATAGTTAAGAAATATTTAAGATGTTGCCAAATATATCCTAAATGTTGAATAATAAAATTATTGAGAAAAATAATCAATAATTTAGATAATTTTATTCAATACTTTTTCATTAATAGTATAAAGGAAAATTAGATAATGATGAAATCCAGTAAGACTGAAAACATACACTGGCAGAAGTTTTCTTATTGGGGTGAAAAATCCAATTTGGAAGATGAGACAACAACAACTTTAGGGCAGAAATTTTCATCTTCTAGCTATGCTCTTTCTCAAGCTAAAACTGGTGCAACGGTGTGGGTTGTGGGATTTACAGAAAAAGGTGGTACTAATAAATTTTTGGGTATGGGGTTAATTAGGGGTACGAAACTTCAAATTGTCAATGCTCAACCTAGTGGCTCGGTAATGATTGCCATTCAAGATCAAAGAATGGGTATCGGGGCTGGTATGGCTAACAAAATTTTAGTCAGTGATACGCAGTTAATCCATCAAGAGGAAAATTTAATGACAAATACTACTAGAGTTTATTTGCGAGAAATGGTGAGTGGTACGGTAGGACGTGTTTTAGGTTATGAGAAAGCCATGAGGGGTTATAAAGGTAAATTGTTATCTATGGGGTTAACGCCGCGCACAGAATTTACCGTAATTAGGGTAGCACCTTTAGGAGACCCCATTGAAATTAAGGTTAGAGATTTTCATTTAAGTTTGCGCAAACAAGAAGCTGACACTTTAATAGTAGAAATTGTTAATAGTTAATAGCTATGAAACAAGCATTTTAGATAATTAATCAGTATTTTTACTTATTATCTTGACCATTAACCATCAACAAAACAAAAAGTATGTTAAAACCAATTATAGGACTTATAGGCAATCCTAATTGTGGAAAAACCACCCTTTTTAATGCCTTGACAGGAGCAAATCAACGCACGGGAAACTGGCCCGGTGTTACAGTCGATCGAAAAGAAGGTAAATTTAATCATGAAGGTAAAACAATTACTGTAGTCGATTTACCCGGAGTTTACTCTTTGGATGCAGATGATGAAGAAACGGGATTAGATGAGTTAGTGGCACGAGATTATTTACTTTCAGGGGAAGCTAATTTAATTATTAATATTGTGGATGCTTCTAATTTAGAACGTAATCTCTATTTAACGACTCAAATCATGGAGATGCACTTACCCATGGTAATTGCCTTGAATATGATGGATGTTGCCGAAAAAAGAGGCATTTCTATTGATACTAATTTACTCAGAGAAAGATTAGGTTGTCGAGTAGTTTCTATTAGTGCAGTTAACGGAGAAGGTATCAAAGAGTTAATTAATGTGATTGCTGAAGAAGTCCAGAATTTGACTCATTCAGTGTCTTATATAGCTTATCCTGCTGTCATTGAGGAGGCTTTAGAGGAATTAATTTCTTACATTACCGAGAATAGTACTAAACGGATTGTTGAGCCTCGTTGGACGGCTTTAAGTTTATTACAATATGAAGATCGGGGTATAGAAAATTTAGGGGGGAAAGAATTACCTTCCGTAGTCGCTAAACATCGTCGTCAAATTCATCAAGTACTAGGTGAAGATATTGATATTATGATTGCTGATAGTCGTTATGGTTTTATTCAGCAAGTTACCCAAGGTGCGACAGGCAGACAAGGGGAAATTAATAGTAACGTGTCCGATCGAATAGATCAAATTGTACTCCATCGTTGGTGGGGGATTCCCATTTTCTTCGGTGTGATGTATCTTATGTTTCTTTTTACGATTAATGTTAGTGCAGCGTTTATTGATTTTTTTGACATGACTGCCTCTACTATTTTTGTGGATGGTTTAGCTCATGTTTTACAAAGTGTTAATACTCCCGGATGGTTAATTGCTTTACTCGCCGATGGTGCGGGGGGCGGTATTCAAACTGTAGCGACTTTTATTCCTGTAATTGGCTTTATGTTTTTATTTCTCTCCATTTTGGAAGATTCTGGTTATATGGCACGGGCGGCTTTTGTCATGGATAGATTAATGCGATTAGTGGGGCTTCCGGGTAAATCTTTTGTGCCAATGTTGGTGGGATTTGGTTGTAACGTACCTGCCATTATGGCAACTCGTACCCTTGAAAATTCGCGCGATCGTCTCATGACAGTGATGATGAATCCTTTTATGTCATGTGGTGCAAGGCTTCCCGTTTATGCTCTGTTTGCGGCGGCTTTTTTTCCTATAGGTGGTCAAAATATTGTCTTTGGATTATATATATTAGGTATCATTGCCGCTATTTTTACGGGAATAGTGATGAAAAATACTTTACTCAAAGGAGAAATTAGTCATTTTGTCATGGAATTACCTCCTTATCATTTACCCCGTGTTAAAGGTGTGTTCATTAGGACATGGGATCGATTAAAAGCCTTTTTATGGAAAGCAGGGCGCGTAATTATTTTAATGGTAATGGTTTTAGGTTTGTTAAATTCTGTCAGTTTTGATGGCTCTTTTGGCAATCAAGATACCAAAAATTCGGTTTTGAGTGTTGCGTCTGAAGCTGTAACCCCTATATTTTCCCCTATGGGATTGACTAAAGAAAATTGGGCGGCAACGGTGGGCATTTTCACGGGAGTTTTTGCTAAAGAAGCGATGGTAGGAACTTTAGATTCCCTTTATAGCCAATTGGCAAAAGAAGATAATCCCGATGAGGAAGCGAAAATAGATGAATATAGCTTCTGGGGAGGTATAAAAGAGGCTTTTGCCACGATTCCTGCTAATTTAGCTGATTTACCCTCTCAATTGCTCGATCCTTTAGGCTTAAATATTGGTAATACTGAAAATATCGAAACTGCGGCAGAAGAACAAGAAGTCGATAAAAGCACTTTTGGAGCGATGGTGAAGCGTTTTAATGGACAAGCTGGGGCTTTTGCTTACCTTTTATTTGTTTTGCTCTATTTCCCTTGTGTTTCGGCTACGGCGGCGGTTTATCGTGAAACTAATTTATGGTGGACAGTTTTTGTCGCAGTATGGACTACGGGCATGGCTTATTGGGTAGCAACAATGTTTTATCAAATAGCGACTTTTTCCCAACATCCGAGTTTTTCTTTGACATGGATTGTGGTAATGAGTCTAATTTTGGTGGGAGTGTTATTTACTCTTAGCCAGATTCGCCCCATTAAAACTGTCAAAAAGGCTATTGTTTAGGGGAGAAAAAATGATTTTAACGGACATACAAAATTATTTAATCAAACACCGTAAAGCATCTTTACAAGAGTTAGCTATTTATGCTCATTCTGATGCTGATGCTATTCGTCTGATGTTAAGCCGTCTCATTCGCAAAGGAAGAGTTAAGCAAATCAAGGGTAAAAAATGCGGTGGTTGTCATAGTTGCACTCCTGAATCCATGGAATTTTATGAATGGATATTGAATCACTAAAAAAATTAACCTATTTCATTGTGTTAATAGATTTCGATCGAAACTTGTGCCGTATAAGTTTCATCAGGTTGTAAGTAGTTTAATTGTTCTCCTGTGTTAAGGGCGTTACGAGGCGCACTCCAAGGCTCAATACAAATAAAATCTTTATCTTTCAATGTCCAAAATACGAGGGTAGAGAATAAATCACTATAGGAAATTTCTACTTTTAAATTACGTTTTCCGTCAGTAAATCCTGTTGTTTGTCCTTGTAATTGAGTAAAAGCAATGTCTATTTCGTCTAAATTATAGTCTAATTCACCATTAAAACTATAGGTTTTATCTCCTGTTTTACTATTATATTCTTGAGCAGGAATTTCGAGAGTTAATTTAGTTTTATCACCACAGAAAAAGTAAGGATGAAAACCAACTGAAAAAGGCATTTTTTCTTGAGATTTATTATGATAAGATTGCTCAATAATCAGTTGCTTTTCTCTTAGTTTATAGGTAAAATTAAGCTCAAATTCAAAGGGATAAACCTTTAAAGTTTCTGGGTTACTGGTTAAAGTTAAAGTGAGATTTGCACCGTTATCTGTATCTTGATTTGTGACTATCCAAGGTAAATCTCTGGCAAAACCATGTTGTTTTAAAATATAACTTTTTTCTTGATAGGAATAGAGATTATCTGGCAAGTTTCCACAGATAGGAAATAAAACAGGAATGCCTCCTCTTACACTAAGTTGAGGATTTTTAAATCTCTGTTTATCTAAGTATAAAATTTTTTGCCCTTGTATTGTCCAATCTGTGACAATGCCTCCTTTTTCGGGGACAATTTCTAAGCGAGAGTTACTGTCTAAATCTTTTAAAATATAGGTTAAATATTCTTCTTGTTTAACAGCGATATTATACATAGTTATAATTTAGGATAAAAAAGGGTAAGATGAAATGTAAATTAATTCTATAACAAAAGCAAAATTATACGGTAAAAATTTAAAATATTTAACTATAAAAGTTAACTGCTAATTTTTTGTTGAAATTCTAATACAGCGTCAAAAGGTTCATCATAACAAAGATAATCAGTAAATAAATTAATGTCTAAATCAGGTAATAAACTACTATTATTCATTTTAGTATAATTTTCATTTTCTAAAACATAGATACTTAATTTTTTTCTTTCCCAAAACCATACTTCTTTTACTCCTAAACCTTGATAAATTTCTAAAGAATTAATGCCTCCGCTCGGTACAATTACTTCTATGGCAATATCAGGAATATCTTTATTCGTATTAATACAATAGCATTGATCAGGTTCAATTCCTCGTTGTATAATTTGGTTTTTAAAAGTAGTTGAACCTAAAGGATAAAATCTAATTTTTTTAGTGAAAAAATAGGCTTCTAAAAGTATGCCAATAATTTTTTTATCAAATTCATGAATACGACTAGGAGACATAATAACTAGATTTTCTTGCAAATATTTAATTTTAATTCTCGATGAATCTTCTAATAAGCATAGTAATTTTTCGTACTGATTCCAGCTTATATTATTAATCTGAAAAACTACCTCTGATTCAGCATCTTTTAATTTAGCTAAATTAACTAAATTCTTTAAATGTTCTAATTTATCGATCGTACTAACCATAATTAATTAAATATACCACGATTTTTAATATCAATTATTCTAGCAAAGTTTAATATAAGTATATTTGTGATAAATAATAGGCAATAATTGCACTGATAACAGGTACGGTTAAATTATCTATACCGATGGAAGAAAAGGTTTCTAATATAGTAGCAAATATTCCCACGATGGAAGCAATCATTAAATTTTGCCAAGAAAAACCTAAGATAATTAACGTAACAAAAATACTAATAATTGTCATGGTTAATGAGCCTTCCCAACTTTTTTTATTTCCTAATACTTGATATTTATTTTTTCCATATTTTTGTCCAATTAAAGCAGCCATGCCATCACCATAACTCATAATTAAAATGCCAATAGCGGTAAATTGTTTGTATCCAGTTTGCCAAAATAATGTGGTTAAAATACCAATACTAATAGCATAAAATAATGTACCTAAACTTTTGCGCCCTATCCCATTAACACTAGGTAAAATAGGGAAAAAATAGGAAGTTATCGCCACTAAAGAAGCGATGATAGAAGCGAAAATAATTATATCCTGAGATATATTAAGCCACCATGCCAATAAAATAACATTTCCCGTACCGATATGAACAATTTTACGAGTTAACTCTGCATCGGTTTGAGAATAACGACTAAAAATTTCAGCTATTAATAATAAAATAACTAAATAAATGGTTACGATCGAAATAGATGTAAATTCTATGTTTAAATACATTGTTAGTCAAGAAAATGAAAGCTATGAAAATTGATACTTATACGAAAACTATTTTAACTATTATTGCAGTTTGTTTAGTATTTATTACGATCGAACTTGCTAGTTTTTCCCCCGTCAATGCCAGTAACTCGATCGATGTTAACATCAAAGCAGTTAATGGTAGAAGTGTTTTTAGTGGAGTACCTGTTATTACCTCAGTTCGATGCAAGAATGTTTGATAAGGGCAGGTTTCAGGTGTAATTTTCAGAAGATTATATAATTCTATCAAAGAATTGAAGATAAAAAAATCAATCCACAAGACGAGCAATTCACGCCCAAAAAATTAGTTTAAGACAACCTTATCTTGATTTCAAAGATGATATTGATTTAGTCATTTTAGAAGCTGATAAACTTAAACTTCAAGCTAAAAAATATTTAGCTAATTATTAGGAAATAAAATATGGATATTAGAAGTTTTTTTGATTATATTAACCAATTATTGAGTAAAAAAACACAAGTAGTGAAAGCAGAAAAAGAGAAATATGAATAAGAAATAAATTTTTTTAATGAGGCAATTATTAATTGAGAAGAATTAATAAATCTTGATATTTCTGAGGATATTAAAAATAAAATAATCAAGATAAAATAACGATCGAATGGTATTCTTTCCTGTAAACCATTTAAGATAATGAATAGTGGATAATTTTCAATTCTGCATTAATTAATTAATTGATTGAGTTTGCCACTACGATAACCTTCTAAGTCGAGGGTGACGTAAGTAAAACCCAAGGATTGAAAATGATTGACGATGGCAGGGAGGTTGTTTTGGGCGATAAATTCTTTGATTTGTGTGGGTAATAATTCTATTCTGGCAGTATCTCGATCGAACCTTACCCTAAGATTACTATAGCCTAATTTACGCAGATAAATTTCTGCTCTACCCACACGATATAATTTCTCATAGGTAATTTCTTCCCCATAGGGAAAACGGGAGGATAAACAAGGTTGAGAAGGCTTATCCCACCACGATAACCCCAAAATTTTCGTCATTTCTCTGACTTCTACCTTAGTTATACCCATTTCTGCTAAGGGCGATCGAGCGCCTCTTTCTTTTGCCGCCTGAATACCGGGGCGGTAATCTTGTAAATCATCGGCATTTACGCCATCTATCACATAGGGATAGTTTCTTTCTAAAGCAAGGGGTTTTAGTTTGTCATGCAATTCACTTTTACAAAAATAACAACGATTAACGGGGTTTGAGGTGTAGTTAGGGTTACTCATTTCCTCCGTTTCTATCAACTCGTGGTTAATACCGATTATCTTAGCTTGTTCTTGCGCTTCGTCTAATTCTTCGGGTAACAAAGAAGGTGATACTGCTGTAACGGCAATACTTCGATCGCCCAATACATCATAGGCGACTTTTGCCACTAAAGTACTGTCAATGCCACCAGAATAGGCTATTAAAGCCTTATCCATCGATCGAAAAAAGCTCTTTAAATCTTTTAATTTTTCTTCAATCATACCGTTAATAATGGAAAATGGAAAATGGAAAATGGAGAATGGAGAATGGAGAATGGAGAATGGAGAATGGAGAATGGAGAATGGAGAATGGAATGCTTTTATTAATTGTTAATTGTTAATTGCTAAGGCGATTTACGAGAAAGAATTTACTAATCTTCTTTATAATTCCCCCTTTGTTAAGGGGGGTTAGGGGGGATCATGCAGGTATATTTATTATTAGAAATCACCTAATTGTTAATTGCTAATTATGTTAAGGGGAGTAAATAAACCAGAATAAATAAAATAATCCAGATTACATCGACAAAATGCCAATATAATTCTGATGCTTCTACCCCAAAATGTTTACTAGCAGAATAGTGTCCTTGTGTTCTCGATCGCCACAAAACCGCTAAGATAAACAATAAACCTGCGGTAACGTGTAAACCGTGAAAACCAGTCAACACATAAAAACAACTAGCGAAAAGGTTATCAGTTAAACCGAAACCAGTATGGGCATACTCATAAAGTTGCCCACCTAAAAAGATAACCCCCATAATCGCAGTAATCCCAAACCAGAGTTGTAAACCTTTAACATCGTTATTTCTAATACAACTTTGCCCTTTGTGCATCACAAAACTACTAGAAATCAGAATAATGCTATTAATACCAGGTAGTAGTAACTCTAGCTCAATATCACCCATAGGCCACTCAGGCATAGTAGCATAATAGATCATATAAGCACTGAAAAGACCAAAAAAGATCATACTTTCAGCAATAAGAAACAATACTAACCCAAACATCCGATGATCTGGATGTTCGTGATGATGGGCTTCGGATTTATTTTCATAACTAACAGTAACTTGAGAATCGATCGTTGAACCTTGCATAATATTACAATAATAATCGAATAAATTAAACGTAGGTTGGGTTAGTGATAACGTAACCCAACAATTTTAAACTAAATTAAATTAGGACAATTCGTAATAGACTTCTCCATAAATTAAGAAAAGAAGGGTTAAAACCCCCTCACTACGAACAAATTAAACATCTTTTTTGGAGATGTCTAATCGATTGCACAAAAAAAAGAGTTTAAATCGTAGGGGTTGAATATTATTCAACCCACCCTCAGATACTCAACTCACCCTCATAGAGAAGTCTATTGGATGAAAATGTTGGGTTTTATTTCATGCAACCCAACCTACTTGGCGCTGACATCGGCTAACATATCAGAAACGCTTTCTTCCTCAGCCTCTTCATCGTCAATACCATAGTCATAAGGACCACTCCATAATACTGGTTCTTCCTCAAAGTTTTCGATGATAGGGGGTGAAGCTGTTTGCCATTCAAGGGTTAACGCCCTCCAAGGATTACGCTCGGCTTGAGTGCCTTTAGCTAAACTCCATACCACGTTAATAATGAAAGGAAGAGTTGACACCGCCATAACGTAAGCTCCAGCAGTACTTAATAAATTCAACGGTTGAAACTCCACATCATATAAAGCAATACGGCGATTCATCCCCATTAAACCTAATTGGTGCATGGGCATAAAAGTAATGTTTAAACCGATGAAAGTTAAGATAAAATGTAACTGTCCTAAACCTTCATTGTAATTTTTACCCGTCATCTTGGGAAACCAGTGATAGAAGCCCGAAAATAGAGCTAATGCTGAACCACCAAATAATACATAGTGGAAATGCCCGACAATAAAATAAGTATCATGGACATGAATATCAAAGGGTACAGAGGCAACCATTACCCCTGTTAAACCTCCAATCAAGAAAGACGACACAAAACCCATAGCGAATAACATGGGGCTATTTAGCTCAATTTTGCCTCCCCACATTGTGGCACACCAACTAAAAATTTTAATGCCTGTGGGTACAGCAATTAACATCGTAGTTGCCATGAAAAACATCCGTAACCAACCCGGAGTACCACTGGTAAACATATGATGCGCCCACACAATTAACCCTAAAAAACTAATGGCTAAACTGGAGTATGCGATCGCACGATAACCAAAAATAGGCTTACGGGAATGTACAGGAATGACTTCAGAAACTACCCCAAAGAAGGGCAAAATCATAATATACACCGCAGGGTGAGAGTAAAACCAGAATAGATGTTGATAAACTACAGGATCACCACCACCTGTAGGATTAAAGAAACTTGTACCAGCAATTAAATCGAAGGAAAGTAAAATTAACGCTCCAGCTAACACAGGAGTAGAGAGAAGAATTAAGGCAGAAGTTGCTAACATTGCCCAACAAAATAAAGGCATACTGTGCAAATCCATATCCTTCATGCGCATTTTGAGGATAGTAGTAGCGAAATTGAGCCCTCCTAAAATGGAAGATGTACCCAATAAAAGTACACTAACAATCCAAATTTCTTCTCCCCAAACACCACTCATTAAACTTAATGGGGGGTAAGAAGTCCAACCAGATTGAGGCGCACCGACTAAAAAACTACTTAATAATAGCACTCCTCCGGGGGGTACTAACCAAAAAGCAACGGCATTCAGACGAGGGAAAGCCATATCTTCCGCACCAATCATCAAGGGAATTAGATAATTGGCAAATGCCGCCCCCGCAGGTACAATCCATAAAAAGATCATAATCGTACCGTGAAGGGTAAATAACTGATTGTATAACTCAGGTGATACAATATCAGGATCAGGGGTTGCTAATTCTGTGCGCACTACTTCGGCAAATGCACCTCCGATAAAGTAAAACAAAAAGGATGTTACTAGATACTGGATACCAATAACTTTGTGATCTGTGTTAAAGGTAAAGTAATCAATTAGTTTCCTTTCTTTATGATTCGATGTTTCTGAAATTGCGTTCATAAGTTGGTTGATGAAAAATTACTTTAATTATGCAGAATAATTGAAAATAGAGAATTGACAATTAAAAATATTTCCCCTAGTCTCCTTGTCTCCTAGTCTTCTAGTCTCCCCAAGCCTAATTCTTTAATCATGAAGTTGAGCAAGGGTTTCGGGAGTCACCCCTAAATGCTGAGAGTGCATTTCTAAGCGTTTTTCTTCCGTCATGGGTTGAGTCATCATTGCCATAGTATCGGCTTTTTCTTCGGCATTGGCAAAAGTATTCTCTTGAATCCATTTTTGGTAGTCTTCTTCACTTTCTACATGAAGGGTTGTTTTCATGCCTCCGTGATAAGCACCACACAACTCGGCACAAACAATGGGATAATCTCCAATTCTATTGGCGTTAAAGGCTAAAGCGGAATCTCTTCCCGGTAATACGTCTTGTTTTAACCTAAGTTGAGGTACCCAAAAAGCGTGAATTACATCCCCTGCTTTCATATTGAGTTTGACTTGTTTGTTAACGGGTACATGAAGCTCTCCAGATATTACTCCAGAATCAGGATAGGTGAAAATCCATGCGTATTGAATACCGTTTACTTCTACTTCTAAGTCAGCTTTGGAGTTTCCAATGCCCAAGGATAAATGCCCTTGATGGGGATTATAGGCAACCATTTTTCCTTGATTTCCTGCCATTTGCATTTCTTCTTGGGGAAAGTCTCTGGAGGTTTCTGGGTCTAAACCCCCTAGATTGTTATATACTTCAAAGCTATAAAGCGCCAAAATAAACACAATTACGGTGGGAATGGCAGTCCATACTATCTCTAAGGGTACATTACCTTCGATACCCGGTCCGTCGGTTTTGTCGCCTTTTTTGCGCCTAAATTTGATTAGGCAATAGACTAAAACGCCTTCTACGATTAAAAATAAGCCTGTGGCGATCGTCATCATGAGGTTAAATAAATCATCTACCTCTACCGCACCCTGAGAGGCTTGTATGGGCATTAAGCCATGATTTTGTCCATACCACAAACTGATTAAGGTTAGCAAAATTCCTGCTATCAGTGTGATAATATTACCCGGAATATTCACTGTTGGTAATCCTATTTAATAATTAACTTCTTCTTCTTAGGATAAGATATATTTTCTGTTATGTTGCGTTGTCTTAAAGATTGCCTGACATTTCTTTATTTTTTCTTTAGCTTTTGTGATCAATTTATCTTCATATTCAGGAAAACCAACGTTTTTTCCATTGGCTAGTATTTTCTAAATTACTTATGGCTTGTTCTTCTTCACGGCGTAACTTTATAATTTCTTTTGTATCTTTAAGTAAGGGGTCTCGATAGGGTATAGCGGCACGAGTTTGTAGATGTTCTAATTCCATAACAGAAAGGGGAGATAATGACTGTTTCCCTTTTGTAGCAACCGTTCCGGGCGATCGTCTTCCCACAGAAAAGTTATTTCCTATGGTTAAACCTGCTAATTGAAAGGCTTTTCTTACCCCTGCTGAACATGAGTAAGTGGCAATAATACCTTCGTCATGCAAACTATGTGCAATAAGGGTTAAAAATTCTACTGTCCAAAGTTGAGGACATTTAGGCGGTGAAAAAGGATCAAGAAAAACGGCATCAGCTTGAAAGTTTTTCGGCACTAATTTTGATAATGTTTCCCTCGCATCTCCGATTAATAACTGCATTTTTATTAAGGGTAAATTTACCTCTTTTTCTCTTAACAATAATTGTAAAATTTCTCTAGTATCTGATGACCAATATTCTAATAAATTATTTTCTAAGGCTTGTTTTGGTACTGTTTCATCTAATTCTAAGGCTATAAGTTCGATCGCACAGCAACCTTTCTCGATCGAACATTGATGATTATTTTTAAGAATAAAATCTAAAACTGTTGCAGTATTATAACCTAACCCGTAACAAATATCAAGAATTTTAATACTATTTTTCTGCTTAATTTTATTCTCAATTTGACACCCTTGAATATAGGTAATTTCTGCTTCGGTTTTTGCTCCATATTTAGTGTGAAATGTCTCTTTAAACTCAGAAGAATAAAAAGTTTCTGAGCCATCGACGGTGATTATTTGGTCAAAATTACTCATGGTAACATTTATTTTTTCTGCTATTTGGAGATAACATGATCACTAATATTTTTTAATATGTTAGTTACTAATACCATAAATTTTTTTCTCAGTTCGTAGTGAGGGTTTTAACCCTTATTTTTTTAATATTCTTGTTAATTGAAAATATTTTTATTAAAAACTAACTTGTTTTTATATTATCAATAAATGGTTTAGCTCGATCGACTATTTCTTGTTCTATTTGCTCGATCGAACCTTCCGCAGATATATTAATTAAAGTGTGTTTATAATCATAATATTCTAAAATAGGAGTAGTGCGTTGTTTAAATAACTCAATTCTTTTGTTAATAACTTCTAGTTTATCATCAATATTTCCTCTATTTAAAGAGCGTTTAATCATAGTTTCTTTACTCACATCTAAGTAAATCGCATAGTTGATTTTTTGGTTTAAATCTTCTAATAAAAAGTCTAATTCTTCCGCCTGAAATGCCGTACGAGGATAACCTTCTAATACCCAACCCTTCGCTACATCTTCCTGTAAAAGACGTTGCTTCATAAATTCAATCATCATTCTATCAGGCACTAATTCCCCTTTTTCGACATATTCCTTTGCTTTTTTGCCCAAGGCATCATCAGATTCGATGGCACTACGCAAAATATCCCCTGTAGAAATTATCGTAATATTCAAATCTTTTGCTATTTTATTCGCTTGAGTACCTTTTCCTGAACCCGGTCCTCCTAACATAATTAATCTAACCATAAATTTTACCTCTAATAATCATAAATTCTAAAATAATATCAAATAAATTGTAACTAAAAATAATTACTTTTTTCCCAATAAACACTATTTTTCTTTCCTCGATTAAAACATTAACTATTAAGGTCAAATTAAGGTAAAATCAATGATGTTTTATCATCATGATCGCTATGCGGATATTTGTTAGTACAGGAGAAGTCTCAGGAGATTTACAAGGAGGATTGTTAGTTCAAGCGCTCTATCAAGAAGCCCAAAAACAGGGTATTTCTTTGATAATAGAAGGCTTGGGAGGTGAAAAAATGCGATCGTCTGGTGCTAACATTATCGCTGATACTACTGCTATTGGTTCTGTCGGGTTGTTAGAATCATTACCTTTTATTATTCCTACACTAAAAATACAACAAAAAGCCAAGCAGTATTTACACACTAATTTACCTGATATTATTGTTTTAATTGACTATTTAGGGCCTAATTTGGCGATCGCATCTTCCCTTAAAGAAAAATATCCTCACATTCCTATTATTTGGTACATTAGTCCTCAATTTTGGGTGTGGACTCCTCGCCAACAAGACCTCAAACAACTATTAAAAGTTACTGACAAATTACTGGCTATTTTTCCCGAAGAAGCCAAATTTTATCAAGAAAAAGGTTTGAGTAGTGTTTATGTCGGTCATCCTTTGCTCGATCGAATTAAAACAGCACCAACTAGAGAAAATTCGAGGGAAAAATTAGGGATTAAAGAAGCAGAAAAAATGATTGTTTTATTACCTGCATCTCGTCAACAGGAATTAAAATACTTATTACCAGTCATGTTAGAATCTGCTCAAAAAATTCAAGAAAAATTCCCTTTAGTCAAATTTTATTTACCCATTTCTTTACCTAAATATCGAGAAAAAATTGAAGACTTAATAAGTCAATATAAAGTAAAAATTAACTTATTTGAAGGAGAAACTTTAGAAATTTTAGCAGGATCAGATTTAGCTATCACCAAATCAGGTACAGTAAATTTAGAGTTAGGTTTATTAAAAATTCCGCAAATTGTGATTTATAAAGTCAATCCTATTACTATTTGGATAGCTCGAAAAATTTTACGATTTTCTATTTCTTTTATGTCTCCTGTTAACCTTGTTTCCATGAAAGAAATTGTCCCCGAATTATTGCAAGAAAAAGCCACTGCTGAGAATATTTTTAACCTTTCTCAAGACTTATTATTTAATCTCGATCGAACTAATAAGTTAAAATTAGACTATGAAGAAATGATCAAAATATTAGATAATGAAGTGGACTCTGTGAGTGAAAATGTTGCCCGAAAAATTTTAGAAATTAATAATAGTTTTCAAAGAAAAAATTAAGAAAATAAAGGGAAAAGTCAGACAAAATAATATCATTATACCATCTTTAAAAGTAGAAGTTTCCTGATTAGGATAATGACCTTTATACATAAATCCTAAAGATAAAAAACCTAAAACATAAACTAAAAATGGAAATAAAAGAAGTACAATTAAGCCTAAAAAAATCTTTAATAAAATCATATAATCATAATTGAACACAAAAAAAGTAGCTATCTTTCAAGCTACTAATAAATCTAACAAATTATTAATTAATACTGTTCGATTAATGGCTCAAGTTATTTTGTCCTCCCCTAAATCCCCAATACTGGGGACTTTTACCAAGTTTGACTCCCCCAAAGTTGGGGGCAGAGGGGCTTAACCAACCAATCTTGACTCATTACTCCTTACTTCCCCTTACCAGTTATATGCAATATCTGAGTTTAACCCGCCGCTTGTAATCTCGCTTTAGCTTTTTTAAGCCCTTGAGTGGCTTTCATTTGTTTAGCTCGATCGCCACTTGCAGTAGCTTGTTCGAGGGTTTTTTGAGCCTCTGTTACAGCGTTTTGAGCCGATTCCTTATCGATCGAATCCCCTAATTCAGCACCATTAACAAGGATTTTAACCTCATTTTGTTCAACTTCCGCAAAACCGCCCATGATGGCGATCGATTTCCATTCCTTATCAGAACGAACCCTTAAAACACCAATGTCAAGATTTGTCAACAAAGGAGCATGATCCGTTAAAATTCCCAACTGTCCACTACCACTAGGCAAAATTACCTCTTGAGCAGTTTCGTCCCACACAGTCTTATCAGGAGTAATTACTCTTACAGTTAAAGTCATAATTCAAAAAATATCAATAATTTTATAACAGGTTCGTAGTAAACCCCTTTAGGGGTTGTTCAGAAGACTAAAGTCCTCACTACGAACTAAGTATCAGGTTTTAGCCTTTGAGTTTTTCGCCTTTAGCAATTACTTCGTCAATATTTCCTACCATGTAGAAAGCCTGTTCAGGTAAGCTATCTAACTCTCCAGAAAGAATTTTTTGGAATCCTTTGATAGTGTCAGCTAAAGTAACATATTTACCGGGGCTACCAGTGAATACTTCCGCTACGAAGAAAGGTTGAGACAAGAAACGCTCAATTTTACGAGCTCTGTCCACCACTAAACGATCTTCTTCAGATAATTCATCTAAACCAAGAATTGCAATAATATCTTGTAACTCTTTATAGCGTTGTAAAGTTGATTGTACCGCACGAGCAGTGCTGTAGTGTTCTTCACCCACAATGCTAGGCTGTAACATAGTACTGCTAGAATCCAAAGGATCAACCGCAGGATAAATACCTTTAGAAGCCAAACCACGAGATAATACTGTAGTACCGTCTAAGTGAGCGAAGGTAGTAGCAGGAGCAGGATCAGTTAAGTCATCCGCAGGTACATATACCGCTTGAATAGAGGTGATAGAACCTTCTTTAGTAGAGGTGATACGCTCCTGTAACTCTCCCACATCAGTACCAAGGGTGGGCTGATAACCTACCGCAGAGGGCATTCTACCTAATAACGCAGATACTTCAGAACCAGCTTGAACGAAACGGAAGATATTGTCAATAAAGAGTAATACGTCTTGTTTGTTAACATCACGGAAGTATTCCGCCATAGTTAAAGCAGATAAGCCTACGCGCATTCTTGCTCCGGGAGGCTCGTTCATTTGTCCGTAAACGAGGGCGATTTTGGAGTTTTCAGGATTTTCCGAGTCAATTACTTTAGACTCGATCATTTCATTGTAGAGGTCATTTCCTTCACGAGTACGCTCACCTACGCCACCAAATACAGATACTCCACCGTGTTGAATAGCGATGTTGTTGATAAGTTCCATCATAATAACGGTTTTACCCACACCAGCACCACCAAATAAACCAATTTTACCGCCTTGACGATAAGGAGTTAATAAGTCCACAACTTTGATACCAGTTTCAAATACTGTAGGCTTAGTATCTAAATCGGTGAAAGCAGGAGCTTTACGGTGAATAGGAGAAGTTTCTGTGGTGTTAACAGGTCCTTTTTCGTCCACAGGTTCACCTAAAACGTTGAAAATACGACCTAAAGTAGCTTTACCAACGGGTACGCTGATAGGTGCGCCAAGATCAACAATTCTCATACCTCTGACTAAACCATCGGTGGTAGTCATAGATACTGCACGAACTTGATTATCACCTAAAAGCTGTTGCACTTCACAGGTAACAGAAACTTCTTGTCCTGCTTCGTTAGTACCTTCTACACGGATAGCGTTATAAATACGGGGAAGACTGCCGCTAGGAAATTCAGCATCAACCACCGGCCCGATTACTTGAACAATTTTACCGACGTTTGTTTTTTCTTGTACTGCAACCATGCTGATTTAATGTTAATTTACTTTCGTAAATGTTAATTTATAATAAAATTTGCCACTTTCAAGATTATCATGGACTGGATCAATTTTTAAATAAGGTGTGATTAAAAAGTCGATCGATGAAGAGAAGTAATAAGTAATAAGTAATAAATAATTCTCAATTTTTAAACAAACTCAAAATTACCAGATATGACGTTTCCCGTCAGGAAAAATTGTTGCCCAGTTAGTTTGAGCTTGTTGTAACTGTTCTTCGGTAATATTAGCATTAGTTAAATTTGCACCACATAAATTAGCGTCGGTTAAATTTGCTCCCTCTAAATTTGCTTTCTCTAAATCCGCTCCTCGAAAATCTGCTGATTGTAAATTAGCTTTGAGAAAATGAACTTTTCTGAGGTTGGCTTTATTAAAATTTGCCCCTGATAGGTTAGCGCTATAAAAATTAGCTCCTGTTAAATTAGCTTCTTCAAATTTTGATTGAATCATTTTACAATTACGAAAATTGATGTCTGGAATATTCGCTTGTGTAAAATTAAATTTATTAAACACTTGTTGACTAAAATCCATTCTCCCGTGAGCATAAGCACTTAAAAGATATTCAGGGGTAACTTGCACGGTATATTTACTTTTCCCTTGACGAGATTTTCTCGCTCGAATTGCTATGGCTAACCGAGAAGTTGGGGATATATAAGTATTATCCTCACCGTCAGATTCTTTTTCTTTCTCAGGAGTAGGCTCTGTTTTGCCATGGGTTGATAAATTTTTTTCTAGTTGTTCCTCATAAGGTGCTATATCTAAGTCGGTTAAAACTTCATCGATCGACTGATAGCGATTACGCACATCAACTTCTAACATTTTACGCAAAATTTTGCCTAAACCTGTACTAAGACGAACTTCTTTTTCCCACAATAATTCTCCTGTTAATTCATCCATCTCTATATCTTTTGGTGACTTTGCTGTCATTAAATATAAACAAGTAGCCCCGATGGAGTAAATATCACTGGCATAAATGGGACGCATTGCCAATTGTTCGGGGGGAGCAAAACCCATTGTACCAACTGCAAATTGAGTAAACGCTGTTTGCCCGTAATTTTGATTGGTTAATTGTGTCTGAACTTGATCTTTTACTGCCCCAAAGTCAATTAAAACCAATTTACCATCTTGTTCTCTGCGCAGAATATTAGCGGGTTTTATATCTCGATGAATCATTTTTAGGGAGTGAATATATTTTAAAACTGGTAAAATTTCTGTTAAAAATGCCTTCACTTGAGATTCATCAAAAATGCCATTTTGCTTGACTTCCTGTTGTAAATTTTTCCCTTTGACGAGACTTTGGATTAGATAAAAATGTTTAGTATCTTCAAAATAATCTAATAATCTTGGTATTTGAGGGTGATCAATTTTGCCTAGAGTTTTGGCTTCTCGCTCAAATAATTCTAATGCCATTTGAAATGTCTCTGGATCATTAGATGTGGGTCTTAATTGCTTGATAACACAAAAAGGATTACCGGGTAAGGATAAGTCAACCCCTAAAAAAGTCGCACCAAATCCGCCCTTACCGATTTTTTTGATCGATCGATAGCGATTATGCAAGATTAAATTAGAACCACAACTTTGACAGTTTTTCACACTAGGATGATTTTGTGGTTCAGAACAATTAGGATTTAGGCAATAGCTTAAAATCATTCAGCACTTAATTAATTTGCTTTATTGATTTTTAGTATAGCGATTTTTTCCCTATATCAATATCAATCTTGTAAAGAATAGAATTGAGAATTGAGAATTGAGAATTGAGCTAACCTTCTGCTAAATTTAAGTGAACTATTCCTAAAAGATCGAGTTAACCTAAAGATAAATAAATTTATTATCGATCGAATAGGTATTGTTTTATGACCAAAAGAACCTTTGGAGTCATCGGATTAGCAGTTATGGGGGAAAATTTAGCCCTTAACGTAGAAAGTAGAGGATTCCCCATTGCCGTTTATAACCGTAGCCCTAACAAAACAGAAGAATTTATGGCCACAAGGGCGCAAGGTAAAGACGTTAAAGCGGCTTATTCTTTAGAAGAATTTGTGCAAACTCTCGAACGTCCTCGTAAAATATTAGTCATGGTGAAAGCAGGTGCGCCTGTGGATGCAGTCATTCAGCAACTCAAGCCCTTACTAGATGACGGCGATATGATTATCGATGGTGGTAACTCCCTCTATGAAGACACAGAAAGACGCACGATCGAGCTAGAAGCCACTGGTTTAGGGTTCATGGGTATGGGAGTAAGTGGTGGTGAAGAAGGGGCGTTAAATGGACCTTCTTTGATGCCGGGGGGTACGAAAGCCGCCTATGATGAACTTGAGCCGATTTTAACCAAAATTGCCGCCCAAGTGGATGATGGCGCTTGTGTTACCTATATTGGACCTCGTGGTGCAGGTCACTACGTCAAGATGGTTCATAATGGCATTGAATACGGGGATATGCAGTTAATCGCAGAAGCCTACGATTTATTGAAAAATGGCTTAGGGTTAGATAACGATCGACTAGGGGAGGTGTTTAGCGACTGGAATACTACAGAAGAATTAAATTCTTTTTTAATTGAGATTACTGCTAATATTTTCCCGAAAAAAGACGCTGAAACAGGGAAACATCTTATTGATTTAATTGTGGACGCAGCAGGACAAAAAGGTACAGGTAGTTGGACTGTGATTAATTCCTTACAAATGGGAGTACCTATTCCCACTATTTATGCGGCAGTATATGCTCGATCGATTTCTAGTTACAAAGAAGAAAGGGTGTTAGCATCCAAGGAATTAACGGGAATTACCGAAAAATTTGACGGTGATGTGGACAGTTTTATCACTAAAATTAAGGATGCCTTATATTGCTCCAAAATGTGTTCCTATGCTCAAGGTATGGCTTTAATTGCCAAGGCTTCGGCAGAATTTGACTATAATGTCAATTTACCCGAAGTTGCTCGAATTTGGAAGGGGGGTTGTATCATTAAAGCGGGTTTCTTGGGCAAAATTAACAAGGCTTTCACCGATAACCCCAATCTAGCGAATCTCCTTTTAGCGCCTGAGTTTAAACAAAGTATTCTCGATCGACAACAGGCGTGGCGAGACGTGCTAGTATTAGCCACTAAAATGGGTATTCCCGTTCCAGCTTTCAGTGCTTCCTTGAACTACTTTGATAGTTATAGGCTCGATCGACTTCCCCAGAATTTAACCCAAGCGCAAAGGGATTATTTTGGGGCACATACTTACGAGCGTATTGACAAACCTAGAGGAGAATTTTTCCACACCGAATGGATTAGTTAAACTCTGGAATTGAATAATACTTACTTCTCAGGAGTGTATCCTAGGGGTGAGTATTCTTAATGAAACTTTAACAATAAAACTCACTTTTATCGAGAGTAAATTCACCATAACCTGCTACCCAACTAACCCATACTCCCGGAGATTTTTCGCACAATAACAACGCTTCACTATCACTATATTCATTGGGAGATTGATTAAGTTTCACCCAAGAATCACGATTATAAGTAATATGACAAACAGGATTCCAATTTGTAGGGGAGGAATTGTTAACTTCTAACTCAACATTGGAAGAAACTGGGGCTAATTGTACCAACATAGCTTTACTGTTATATAAAACTTACTCATAGTTACCTATGACGTTTACTTCTTGCTTCTACCAGTCAAGTCGGCTTGATACTGTCCACAAGCGTTGATTCGGGTGTAACCCACCCTACTTTTATTATTCTAATTAATTGATTAATCTTGAATAATAACTAATTTTTTATTTAATTTAATCTTTAAATTAAATAGTTTTAACAGTCTTGGTTATCGACTTCATTAAAAGCTAACATATTTTAAAAAAATGTCAACCTTTATCCCGTGAGTAGGTATAAACAACTATAATAAACTATTAGTTAACAGTTAAAAGCTCCATAAAAATAATGATGACGAAGATAATTAATTTCTTAGATGGTTAAGAAAAATTTTATTTCTGTATATTATGATACCAAAGCTCTAATAATTTGAGAATTAATGTTATCAAAAGTTAACATATCATCAATAAAGATAAATTATCAATCCCTATGAATTTTAAAATCCTCGTTTTACTACACACTTTAAGTGCTACCATTTGGACAGGAGGACATTTAGTCTTAGCCATAATGGTATTACCAAAAGCACTCAAAAAAAGAGAGCCAGAATTAATCGAAAATTTTGAGCAAAATTTCGAGACATTGGGATTAATCTCCCTTGCTATACAAATCTTGACAGGATTAGGCTTAACGTGGATTTATTTTCCTCAATTTCAAGGATTATGGAATTTAGATAGCTTTTTGTCTCGTTATATTCTTATCAAATTAGGGATATTATTATTAACCGTTACTTTAGCCATTCATGCCCGATTTTTTATCATTCCTAATCTCAGTAAAGAAACTCTTAATCAACTGGCTTATCACATTATCGGTGTAACAACCCTAGCCGTATTATTTGTGGTTTTCGGTGTCGGTATTCGTCTGGGAGGATTTATCTAATTTCTTCCTTCCCACGTTATCCACCAAGTCTAGTAAACTATTTCTTAAAATACAACTATACTTATTCTATCTATTAACAGCATCAAAACCTTGATGTTTCAGTATTTCTCCTCTCTCCTCTCTCCTGTCTCCTAACTCCTATCTCCCTAATCGATAAAGACTTTTTCAGCAAACCCTACTTAGTAAAATTTTCTTCAACAATGTTAACTAAATAATCTGTCCAATGGTTAACTATATCGTGGTTTTGTGCTTCTACCATCACCCGAATTAAGGGTTCTGTACCTGATGCTCTTACTAACACTCTACCTTGATTTCCCATAGCGGTTTGAGCTCGATCGATCCCATTTTGTAGTGCATCGCAATTTTGCCAATTAAGGCGTTTTTCTCGGTTTTCTACCCGAACATTTTTTAAGACTTGAGGATAGGGAGTAAAACTATCATTGACTAAGGATGCTAAACAATCGCCTTGTTGTCGCACTAATGCAGTTAACTGTAATGCAGTTTGTAAACCATCTCCCGAAAAATGATGATGATGACAGAGAATATGTCCTGATTGTTCACCCCCTAACATAGCACCAGTTTCCCACATGGCAGCTTGAACATATTGATCTCCGACGGCAGTACGAAGCAATTTACCCCCTAGTTTTTGCCACGCCACTTCAAAACCTAAGTTAGCCATAACTGTACCCACTAACAAATTATCGGGTAATTGATTTTTTTCTTTTAAATATTTACCCCATAAATACAATATATAATCACCGCAAATCACCCGCCCTAAAGCGTCCACAGCCATAACTCGATCGGCATCTCCATCAAAGGCGAAACCCATATCGGCGTTATAGTCTTGTACTGCTTGTTGTAACTTTCCTAAGTGAGTTGAACCGCAGTTAACATTAATTCGATCGCCATCAGCCCGACAATGTAAAGAGATAACTTCTGCACCTAAAGCCTGAAACACTGTCGGAGCAAGTTCTACAGAAGCACCCCAACCCAAATCTAAAACAATACGCATCCCACTAAAATCTAAATTTTGAGGGAGAGAAGTTCTTAAAAAATGTGCATAATTTTGTACTAAGTGATGGGGTTGAAGAACTTTACCACATTTACGACTTTTTATAGTAATGTCACCATCAATATTTTTTCTTAAGGTATTTTCGATCGCACTTGTCAATAATTTATCTAATTTTGTGCCTTCCGAACCAAAAAACTTGATGCCGTTATCTTCTGGGGGGTTATGACTAGCAGAAATCATGATACCGCCAATGGCTTCCGTTGTCTTGGTTAAATAGGCAACACAAGGAGTAGGACATAAACCAATATTCCACACTTCTAGACCAACAGAAGTTAACCCCGATGCGATGGCCATAGATAACATATCACTGGAGTTACGGGAATCCTGCCCGATAATCACCACTCCTTGAGGTGCTTTAAACTCCTGCCACACATTAGCCGCCGCCACCCCAACCTCTAAAGCTAAATTCGGAGTTAATAAATCGCCGACTTTGCCTCTTATACCGTCTGTACCGAATAATTTATCAGGTAATCGATCGCTTGGTTTAAATGCTGATAATCCATTTAAGGATGTAGAGTTATTTGTAAAAGAAAGTACCATTTTAAATGCCTCACACAATTGTTATCTGATTATAGAATATATAGAACAGATTGGCGATCTAAAATGATGCTCAGGGTACAAGATAACCTGAGTAAACCATAAAAATAGATGATGAATGACTTGGAAGACTCCGAAGACTTCGAAGACAGTAAGAATCGATCGAAATCAAGGAAAAAATAATTAATATGATGTATCTAAAGATGGTTTAACTAATTTCCCAAAATGTTTGCATAAGGTAACTTCTGTACCTTGATTATTCCAGAGAACTCGATCGAATATATGATGCAACATACAAAGCCCCCTACCATTTTCAGCTTCTTCTGGGGGTAAATCCGTTTCATCTAAAGGGCAACAACAGCGTTGAGAAAATCCAGTGCCTTGATCACAAATTAACCAAGAATATTCTCCTCGACAATAGGAAAATTTGACGATAACTTGTTTACTAGGATCAAGTTTATTACCATGTTTTGCGGCGTTAACTAAGGCTTCTTGTAATCCTAACCTAATTTCTGGATGTAACTCTTTGGGTATTTTTTCTAATAATAAATCAAGAACAGGGCAAAGATATAACGTTGAGGCAAAACTAACCGTTTTCCAATTACTAACATTAACAGGTAGTGTAATAGAAATCACGTCATTAACTCCTGATTATAGACTGTTGAATTTTGAATAACATCACAAACATAAAATTCATAAGAACCGTTATCCAATTAAGGAAAAAGATACTCAATACAATATAAGCAGTAGTTATAAATACTTAATATTTAACAAAAAAATATCTTTTTTTTAATTTTATCCTATTAATCATTATACCATAATTACTAATCTCATTAAAAATACCTACTCTCAATCTTTAAGTTCGATCGAGCCGTAGGTAAAAAAGTCTCAAGTTAAACACCTGATATAAACATACAATTAATTTTGCTCACTCACTTATAAGCCTTCTAAGGGTACGGTTAAAAAACGAGCTAATTCTGCACCTTGATTTTCTAATTTGGAAAGGGAAATAGGTTCACCAACGGGGGTTAAAGGAATATCTCTTTTCGGTTTCACTCTTAAATATAAAGTTCTTCTGGGGTTCAAACCTTCTTTAATTTCCGCCCTAATTGCCTGAATATCATTTAATTCATAAACTAATTCGATACGGCGATTTTTACCGAGGAAGCCCGATCGAAAAATAGTTACTGTACCTTTTTCCTTATCAAATTCATTATAACCACTACCCACATTCAAAAAAATCATTAACCATAAATATAAAGCCAGTAGCGTACCCGCCACGCCATAAAAGGTTAAGGCAATACCTTGAGGAACGAATTGTAGGGTAGAAGTATCGGTAAGAGGGAGGAAGTTAGTGTGAAAATAACTGGATAATCCAGCCAATAAAAAACCAGTACCACCGATGGAAACCACGATCGCCCACCAAAGATTACTAAAACGTCTTGACCCGATAATTTCTTGACGTAAAACAGTGTTATTTGTAGCCATTAGATATATATAAAATTATTCTTATCAAGATCAAATTCTAACCTAGTTTGAGCGAATGCAGAATTGAGAATTGAGAATTGAGAATTAAAAACTCCTCACTATTCACTATCCACTATTCACTCTTGGAATACTTTGTTTTCTGGTAAAATTGAGTAAAATAATTACCGAATTGTAAGTTTGAAATTGTGTCTATAGAAAATATCCCATTTGATTCGATCGAAGAAGCCTTAGCAGAGATAAAAGCTGGTCGCTCAGTTGTCGTAGTGGATGATGAAAATAGAGAAAATGAAGGAGATGTGATTTGTGCCGCTCAGTTTGCTACCCCGGATATGATTAATTTTATGGCGGTGGAAGCTAGGGGTTTAATTTGTCTGGCGATGACAGGAGAAAGGTTAGACGAGTTGGATTTGCCTTTGATGGTGACAAAAAATACTGATAGTAACCAAACTGCTTTTACCGTGAGTATCGATGGTGCGAAACATTTGGGGGTAAGTACGGGGATTTCGGCGGACGATCGAGCCAAAACCATTCAAATTGCCATTAATCCTACCACACAACCTGACGATTTAGCAAGACCGGGGCATATTTTCCCTTTACGAGCCAAAAAAGGAGGAGTGTTAAAAAGGGCAGGGCATACCGAAGCGGCAGTGGATTTAGCTCGTTTAGCAGGTTTGTATCCTGCGGGGGTAATTTGTGAAATTCAAAATCCTAACGGTAGTATGGCAAGATTGCCAGAACTTTATCAATACGCTCAACAACATAGTTTAAAGTTAATTAACATTGCCGATTTAATTAGTTATCGATTGAAGTACGATCGATTTGTTTATCGAGAAACCATTTGTAACTTTCCCAGTCAATTCGGAGATTTTCAAATCTACGCCTATCGTAACACCCTCGATAAAACTGAACATATAGCCATCGTCAAAGGAGATATTAACGAATTTGGACATCAACCAGTAATGGTAAGAATGCACTCAGAATGCTTGACAGGAGACGCTTTAGGCTCATTACGTTGTGATTGTCGAATGCAGTTACAGGCGGCATTAAAAATGATTGAGAATGCCGGATTAGGGGTTGTCGTCTATTTGCGTCAAGAAGGGCGCGGTATCGGTTTAGTGAATAAACTCAAGGCTTACACCCTACAAGATAGGGGTTTTGATACTGTAGAAGCCAACGAAAAATTAGGGTTTCCTGCGGATTTGCGCGATTATGGCATGGGCGCCCAAATGTTAAATGATTTAGGTATCAATAAGATTCGTTTAATTACCAATAACCCCCGTAAAATAGCAGGTTTAAAAGGCTATGGCATTGAAATTGTCGATCGAGTACCATTATTTATCGAGGCAAATGATTATAACTCCAATTATCTGGCAACAAAAGCCGAAAAATTAGGACATTTACTCTTACAAACTTACCTTTGCACCGTAGCAATTACTTGGCAAAATCCTTTAAAATCAGCTACCAAACGTTATCAGAAACTAGAAAATTTACGCAATTTAGCTCGTAGTAATAACTTAATTGTACAGGAAGAAACTCGACCAGTTTCGATCGCTTTATTTAGTCAACCCTCCATGATTTTTCATCTCGGTTTTGATAAGCCAAATAAGATCGAATCAGGTTGGTATAAACATAAAAATCACCCTTATTTAAAAGCAATTTTAGCTATTTTAACTCAAATAACATCTTGGGAAAGTTTAGATAATTTACAATTTTTAATAGCCGATGGTGAAGACCCCATGTTAGGCTTAAAAGTAACATTAGGAAGGAAAAATATTGCTCAAAATTTATCCATCAATGAATTAAATGATCCTTTAGAAACTCAAACCATTTATATTAGTGAAAAAAAGACTTAATTAAGTAGGTTGGGTTGAAGAATGAAACCCAACATTTTTTTAATATCTGGAAAAATGGGTAAAGGAAGGTTAAAACCTTGACGAAAAGATCAAATTTTTTTTCTTAGGTTCGTTGAATCAGTTATAAATAAAAAAATCACTGATTTTGTTGGGTTTTGTATCCTCAACCCAACCTACAATATATCTAATTGTCCTAGAGAAACATTTATTATAATAAACTTATCTTAAATATAATTTATTTAACATGAAAAAAATACTCTTATTTCTTTGTTTAATTCTTACTTTAACAGGTTGTGTTCGTTATGATGTGGATGTTTATTTTCCCCATGTTAATAGTGGCATGATGATTCAACATATCAAATTAGGTGAACAATTAACCAGTTTTAGCAAAGGTGAAGGGGATATTTTATTAAAAAATATTGAGACTCAAGCAAAAAAATTAGAAGGGAAAACAAAACGGATTTCTAAGGAAGAATTAGTGGTAACTATTCCTTTTGATAATGGTAAAGATTTAGTTACTAAATTTAATCAATTTTTTGTTGCTCCAGATACAGACAAAACTCGAAAAAAATTAGCTCAAAATGATTATAATACTTTATTCGATTTAAACGCTAAGATGTCGATCGAGCAGAAAAACTTACTTTTATTAGAAAGAAATACTCTTAATTTGAATGCCGATTTAACACCATTAGGAGTTATTGCCAATGACGGCACTATAATTATTTCCTCAGGAGATTTAATCGATTTACAGATACAATTTAGCTTTCCTTTTGGTGCAAAACTCATTACAAATGACTATCCAAAATGGGAAAAATTAGCTAATAATAATTATAAAATTTCTTTAGAAGCAGGACAAATAAATGAGATAAAAGCAATTTTTTGGCTACCTAATTATGTCGGCTTAGGCACAGTTTTAATAGCTGTTTTTATTTTATCAGGATACTATTTAAAATATCGAAAATTTCCTTTAATATCAAGATAGATTAAGTTTGTAGTAAGCCTTTTAAGGCTTATTAATCAATGGCTAAAGCCATCACTACAAACTTGTTTTATAATTGATTATTCAAAATTGTCGATAATCGCTTGAGCAAACTCTGAACATTTCAAAGGAGGCTCAACAGGAGGAGTCATCATCCTTGCTAAATCGTAGGTAACTTGTCTGGATGCGATCGCCTTACTAATACCTGAACGAATTAAGTCGGCGGCTTCTTGCCATCCCATAAACTCTAACATCATCACTCCTGATAGGATAACAGAACCGGGGTTGATTCGATCGAGTCCAGCGTGTTTCGGAGCAGTTCCATGAGTAGCCTCAAAGATAGCACAGTTATCTCCAATATTAGCACCCGGACCCATGCCCAAACCGCCCACAATAGCAGCAGCCGCATCGGATAAATAATCGCCGTTGAGGTTCATGGTTGCTAAAATAGAGTATTCATCAGGGCGAGTTTGAATTTGTTGGAAGATACTATCAGCAATTCGATCGTTTACCATAATCTTATCTTTCCATTGTCCATTACCATGACTATCCCAGATAGCTTCTAACACAGTTTTGACTTCTGCACAGATAACAGCTTGTTTTTCAGGAGTTAAACCATCGTAACCCGGCTCAATTTGACGAGCATTATCTTCTATGGAAATGTCGGAATTTGCCTCTTTGTTGCCTAAAATCCAAGATTCTCTCTCAGTAACGCACTCTTGACGAAACTCTGTCGTTGCCAACTCATAACCCCAATCACGAAACGCCCCTTCTGTATATTTCATGATATTGCCCTTGTGAACTAAAGTCACCATTTGCTTATTTTTGGGCAACTTCAAGGCATTTTGAATCGCCCGTTTCACTAAGCGTTGTGAGCCTTTTTTACTAATGGGTTTAATGCCGATACCTGAATCGAGGGGAATTTGTTTATTTTTGTGTTCAGGTGTAGCAGGAATTAAGTCTTCATTGAGAATTTTAATCAATTTTTGTCCGATTTCTGAGCCTTCTTTCCATTCAATACCTAAATAAATATCCTCTGTATTTTCCCGATAGACGATAATATCTAATTTTTCAGGAGTTTTATGGGGAGAAGGTGTCCCTTCATAGTAACGACAAGGACGAACACAGCTATAGAGATCAAAAATTTGTCGTAAGGCAACGTTTAAGGAACGAATACCACCACCTACAGGAGTAGTCAAAGGACCTTTGATAGCGATACCATATTCTTTGATAGCGGTTAGGGTGTCTTCGGGTAAATATTGATAAGTGCCGTATTTCTCACAAGCCTCATCTCCTGCATAGATTTTAAACCAGCTAATTTTGCGTTTGCCACCATAGGCTTTTTCTACTGCCGCATCGATGACTTTCTCAGAAGCCGGCCAAATATCCACTCCTGTACCATCTCCACGAATGAAGGGAATAATGGGATTATCAGGTACTATGGGTAAACCATTATCAAATTTTATTTTACTACCTACTTCTGGCGGTGTCAATTTTTCAAACATACTATTTTGTCTAATTACGTTTTTTCTTCACTAGCATAATATGATATTCGATCGAGAATAGTAAACTACGAACAAATAAAAAAATATCAAGGTGTTAGGTAATAGGTAATAGGTAATAGGTAATAGGTAATAGGGAGTTAATCAATAGACATCTCCAAAAAAGATTTTTTGTTGGTTTGTAGTAAGGGCTTCAGCCCTCTAAATCAGAATTAATGGAGAAGTCTAATAGTCAACCGTATAATGAATTACACGGCTAATATTATCCCGTTCAATAAATTGAACTCAACATCTTTGAAGTGGATTTAATTCTCAATTCTCCATTCTCCATTCTCAATTCTCAATTCTCAATTCTCCATTCTCCATTCTCCATTCTCCATTCTCAATTCTCCATTCTCAATTCTCCATTCTCCATTCTCCATTCTCAATTCTCCATTCTCAATTCTCCATTCTCAATTCTCAATTCTCAATTCTCCATTCTCCATTCTCAATTCTCAATTCTCAATTCTCAATTCTCAATTCTCCATTCTCCATTATTCCTCTAGGGTTTCCACCATAGCCGCTACCACACTATCACCAAAAACATTAACAGTGGTGCGACATCGATCGAGAAACCAATCAATAGCTAAGATAAGAGATATACCTTCTATGGGAATATCCACGGCTTTTAAAACGAGAATCATCATCACTAAACCCGCTTCAGGAATACCTGCTGCGCCAATAGCGGCTAAAGTAGCGGTTAAAAAGATAACCACCAGTTGCCCTATACTTAACTCCATACCATACACTTGGGCAATAAATACCGCCGCCACTGCTTCATAAAGGGCAGTACCATCCATGTTAACTGTTGCCCCTAACGGGATGACAAAATCGGCAATTTTAGGATTAATTTTATTATTTTTGATGGCACATTCAAGGGAAACGGGAATAGTTGCCGAACTTGATGCGGTGGAAAAAGCCGTTGTCAAAGCGGGTAACATTCGCCGTAAAAAAATAAATGGGGGTTTCCCTTTTGTGATAAAGTAAAATAACAAAGGTAGAATGATAAATCCGTGCAAAAATAGACCTAACATCACTGTACCTGTGTATTTCCAGAGGGATAAAAACTCCGTAGCAAAACCACTAAACCCTCCAGCTTCCCCTAAACGCCCTGCTATTAACGCCCCAATACCCACAGGAGAAAATAAGAGTATTAAGTCCACCATTTTTAACACGGCAATGTTTAATACCTCAAATAAATCAATGACTATTTTACCTCGATCGATCGTCGTTAAAATTGCTCCAAAAATTAAGGAAACCACAATTAAGGGTAAGACATCATTATTCGCCATTGCTTGAAATAAGTTTCTTGGTAATAAGCCCATAATTACCTTTTTTAAAGTGGTGATAATAGAGGTTTCTTCTTTTCCTGATAACTTTTGAGCGATGGTTAAGTCAATTTTTATCCCTCTACCTTTTTGGGCAGGAGTAACTATTTTACCATCAGAATCTTGCCATTTTTCTACTAAAATACTCCTTTGATTATGCGCTCCTGCAAAATCAATTCTGCCAATAATGTTTTGATCTCTTAATACTACTAAATATCGATCGTCAAAGGATTTTCTAAAGGTATCATTTTCGACATTTACTTGGTTATTAGTAATAGAATATTCAGCAGATTCCAGAAATTGTCCTCCCCGTAATAATAACCTTTCTGTTTCCGTATCAGCAACTCCGGGTTGAATAATTATCACTAAAATTAAACCTAAAATAACTGCTATTCCAGTAGTTATCATATATAAAATAAGAGTTTTTAATCCCATGGTTTTAAGGAATCTTAAATCACCTAAACCAGTGATACTGTTAACCATCGAGGTTATCACTAAAGGCATAACTAACATTAATAAAGCATTGATAAATATTTCTCCTAAAAAATAAATTTCTTTACCGAAAATTGGCAAAAAACCACCTAGTAAAATACCGAAAAAAATACCGATAAGAATGGGGATTAATAAGGATTTTGGGGATTTATTATTAGTAGATATTTCTTCATTCATGATAATTAAGTACAATGAATAGTGGATAATGAACTCTCAACTTCCAACGGTGACTCTTAAACTTTGCCCGAATTCTATGATTAAACCTCGCAAATTTACTACTCAACATATCGAACAAGCCTCCGCTATCAACTTAGCAGATTATTATGGTAATCGTTTACCTGTTTTTGGTATTACGATCGATGATGCTAGTACTGTCGATCGAGATGACGGTATTTGGTTGGTAGAATTGAGTAACGGTAACTTTGAATTGCAAGTTAGTATTACAGATGTTGCGACAATAATTCCTAAAAATTCTCCCCTTGATGAAGAAGCGTTATTAAGGGTGATTACTTTATATCACACTTCTCCGCCAACTCCTATGTTACCCAGTCATATTAGCACTAATTTAGGATCATTACAACCGGATGAAAGAAGATTGACTTTAACAATTTTTTTTGAAATTAGTAATAATGGAGAGGTTAATTCTTTACGGATAAAAGAAACAATTTTTACCAATAAAAAGGCTTTTAGTTACGAAGAAGTAGAAGAAATTTTAAATAATCCTCAAGATAGTGCTGAAGATAAATTATTAGTCAAAATGCAAAAAGTTTCTCAATTAATAGCAAAAAAAAGAGGAGGAAATTCTGGTATTTTAACCGAAGATGGTTACTTAGATGAAGATGGAAATTTAATTCAAGAAAATGTTAATACTCATCAACTTATTGCTGAATTAATGATTCTAACTAACACTTCGATCGCCAATTTTTTAGCAGAAAATAATACTCCAGCATTATACCGCACTCAAGACGTAGGCACAACAGATTTTGAAACCGTGAGAAAAACCATGGGACATTGTTTAGTACCTGCAATTTATTCTCCTTATGCTAAACCTCATGTCGGATTATGTTTAATAGCTTATACCCATTTTAGCAGTCCATTACGCCGTTATGTTGACTTAGTTAATCATCGTATTATTAAAGCTATTTTTAACAAAAAATCATTACCTTATACGATAGAAGAGTTAGAAAATATTTGTAATTATATTAACAAATATAACCAAAAATTAAAAATTTCTAAATCTAATTATATTAAACAAAAAAAATACCAAGAAATTGAACAAAAATTTAATAATTTGCCTCATCTTGATGTTAATAAAATTTCCGTTGATGAATTTTCGGATTTACTGCAATATGGAGTTTTTAATAATGCTATAGAACAAATTTTACCCTATATAGAATCTCGTCTTCATACTTTACAATCGAAGGATTTTTATTATCTCTGGTTTGTAGCAAAAATTAACCTATTTTTTGAACATGAAAATATCAATGTTGCCTCAATTTTGTTGGTGAAAAATCAACTGGATAATTCCGTTATTGATTATACATCTCAATATTCTAATGAAGATCAAAATTATTATGTGTATTGTTATATAGATGGCTTAACTACAGAAAAACCTAGTCAAGATACTAAGAAAAATAAAGCTAAACAAAAAGCTGGTTTAGCAACCATCAAAGGATATGTTTTAGGAGAATTAATTTCTAAGCCTATAGAAGAATCAACTATAAATGAGGAAAAAAATACTCTCCCTTCTGATGTTTCTACTGTCAATGAAAAAGAGTTTTCTAAAATGTTAGATTACTGTCTAAAAGTAATTGCCGAAATAGGTGAAAGAATCCCCAATTTATTGCCTAAAGATTTGTATAAAATTTGGTTTCACGGTAAAATTAATCAGTTTTTCGATCGAGAAAATTTAGATGGTGTTACAGTATTATTAATTCATTCTCAATTAACCTCTTGTAACGTAGAATATCGTATTGATTATTCCTCTGATAGTAAAACATATATAGCTTGTTGTTATGTAGATGGTTTAACTCATCTTCAACCCCAATTTGACATCAAAAAAAATAAAGCAAAACAAAAAGCCGCTTTAGCCTATATTCAATGTTATGTGCAGAATCAATTAACAGAGATACCAAAATTAGATATAGAAGAAATAGTATTGGAAGAAAATGTTAAGAATCTTAATAATGAAATTTTATTAGAAAATATAACAGATAATAATTTAAAAGAAGATCAAGAAAAAAATCGACTAAATGATAATGATTTTGTCTCAAAATTATATAACTTTTGTCAATTATCTAACCTTGAATATCCTGAATATCAATTCATAAATATTGATGGCTTTTTCACTTGCAAAATTATTCTCAATTATCAAGATAAAACTATTATCTCTCATGGTTATGGTAGAAGTAAAAAAGATGCCAAGAAAAGAGCATCTAATATCTTGATGATACAGCATAAGCTAGATCAAATAGGCAATAGACAATGATAAAATTATTCGTCTTAATATTGATAATTAAAATTAACAGTTATGATTAATGACTCTTCTACAGTAGTTATGACAAATTAATAATAAATAACGAATAAAATGAATGTTGCTTACGTTCAAAACATAAGATAAAATTTAATTAAACTTTTTTCGATATTTTTTTTGAAACAAAATGGTAGCTAATAGAAGTAGAACATTTTTCTCTGATTTTCGTGACTTTGTCATGCGTGGTAATGTCATTGATTTAGCGGTAGCAGTGATACTAGGTGGAGCATTTAATGGTATTGTAAACTCTCTTGTGCAAGATATAATTACCCCAGCAATTTTATCCCCAGCCATTAAAGCCGCAGGAGTTGATACATTATCTGAGTTAACTATTTCTGGTATAAAATACGGTTTATTTTTATCCTCTGTTATCAATTTTCTCGTTATTGCCTTTTGTTTATTCTTAGTCATTCGTAGTTTTGAAGCGGTAAAAAGAAAACTGATTCGTCAGGAAGAAATCGCCGAAGCGGAGGCGGAAGCAGTTGCACAAGAAGAAGTTAATCCTGAAATTGTAGCACAAGAGAATTTGACTAAGGCGATCGAAACTCTCACTCAAGTTATTAATCAAAAAAACAATTAAGAATTAAGAATTAAGAATTAAGAATTAAGAATTAATTATCTTCCTGTCTCCCTATTTCCCTAACACCCCAACACCCCAATCCCCTTAATAATGTGTGCCAGATTTGCGATAATGTACAGCAGTTAAGCCAGTATCGGATAAAAGTTTACCATTTTTAGCGATCGAATATAACACCCAATGATCACCACATTCGAGACGTTTGTTGACTTCACATTCAACATAGGCTAAGGCTGAAGATAAAATCGGGCATCCATTTTCAGCAGATTCCCATTCAATATTAGCAAAACGATCTTCTCCGGGGGCAAAGGGTTTTAAAAATTGTTTCATTAATTCGATGTGTTTGCCTTCTTCTAAAATATTCAAGACAAACTTACTACCGATAGGTAACAAAGATTCGATCGCTCTTTCCTTGGCGACTGCGATAGTTAAACCGGGAGGGTTAAAGGTTGCTTGAGATACCCAAGAAGCCACCATTGCCCCTTTTAATTCTTCTGTTTGAGTGGTGACAATACATAGAGAACCTACGAGACGACCTAAAGCCTGTTCGGTGCGCGCACTAAGGGAATTATCGGCGGATTCTTTCGGTTTTAGGGCTTTTTTACGTTTTTTCAAGGCTTGGGCAAAATCTGTACCTGCTTCCTCACAAGTTTTAAGTATAGCCTCTGTTGGCTTGAATTTGACTCGAATTGTCTCAAATCCAAAACGATAACCACCATCTTTGAATTTTGATTCTAACAGATCGATCGCCTCTCCACTCCAACCAAACGAACCGAAAACCCCTGTTAATTTATTGGTATCGGCGTTGGCTAAAGTGATACCTAAAGCGCTTTGAATTTGAGTGGGAGCGTGTCCTCCCAATGTAGGAGAACCGAAAATGAAGCCGTCACATAATTGAATGGCGGTTTTTATTTCCTCACTGGAGGCAAATTCAGCGTTAATGGATTCTACCCTTACCCCCGCTTTGGTGATACCTCTGGCGATGGCGTTGGCTAAAACGGTTGTGTTACCGTAGGCGGAAGCATAAATCAAGGCAACGTTTAGAGTTTGATTTTGCTGAGTTTCTAACCATTGACGATACAAGCCTGTTAATTCTGTTAAACCATATCTTACCAAAGGACCATGGGAAGTGGCGTAAATATGGGGATTTTTGGGGGAGATTTTTTCTAATGCCTTAATTACTTGAGTAGCATAGGGTGCAATGACACAATCAAAATAATATCTTCTATCTTCTTGGTAAATTTTCCAGCCTTCATCTAATATTTGATCTCCGCAAACATGAGCCGAAAATAACTTATCAGTATAGAATATTTGTGAGGCTCGATCGAACGTTAAAAGCTGATCAGGATAACGAGGATTAGGAGTAGTAATAAATTCTAAAATATGATTTTTTCCTAAGTCTAATTCATAGTCATTTTTGACGGCTATAATATTTAATGAATTTTTAGTAACTGTGTCTGGGTAGGTATTTTCAAAGATTGTTTGTAAAGATTTAGCTCCTGTATTGGAAGTAATAAAAGTAACGTTGGGAGCTTTTTCTAATAATTTATTGATGGTGTTCGATCGATTGGGATTAACATGACCTAAAATGACATAATCAAGAGAATTTAAAGGGATTCTTTGATCTAAAGCCGACAGAAAAATATCTGTAAAAGACTCTCCCGGAGGATCAATTAAAGCAATTTTATCCCCTTCAATAATAAAAGAATTAGCCGTAGTACCACGACTTAAACCATATTCTACCTCAAATTTTAATCGATCCCATGTACGAGAGCGAAAAACCCTCGTATCTAAACCAATACTACCGATTTGAACGTCTTTAACCTTACTCATATTTATCCCCTTTTCTATATTTATCCTTTGTTTAACTTATCAAAATTTGGGTTCACCATGAGAAGTTATATTAATAAGACTTGTTAATTATTTAGGTAAAATCAGAAAAACCGTGTAAGATTTAACATGGATAGTAAAATATCCTTGACATTTTATAATAAGAGGTTAAAAATATGCCCTATACAACTGAAGACGGTGGAAGAGTTAACAATTTTGCGAATGAACCTAAAGTTTATCAAGCTGATCCTCCTACTAAAAAAGAACAAAAAAACTATGTTATTTTGGGAATTTTAGGTGTTGTTCTTGTAGTTGGAGTAATTGCGATCGCATTTTTCGCATCCAATGTTTAATGTATAACTGATATTACGCAAAAATTAATTGTTGATTTGAG
Source organism: Geminocystis herdmanii PCC 6308 (assembly GCF_000332235.1). Taxonomy (NCBI): domain Bacteria; kingdom Bacillati; phylum Cyanobacteriota; class Cyanophyceae; order Chroococcales; family Geminocystaceae; genus Geminocystis; species Geminocystis herdmanii. The sequence goes on from NZ_CM001775.1 coordinate 2,347,785, forward strand.
GTGTCAGGTATCAGGTGTCAGGTTTAAAAATTTAAAAAATTGACGATTTTTTCTTGTGACTGAGTTTTTCCATGAATTTCAGTGTACCTAGTTAAATATCGATTGCGCATCTCCACTTTTAGCGATCGAATAACAGGCAAGATGCCTGTTCTACGGTGGTAAAATAATAATTATGATCAATGTCTATTACTCATTATTTCCATCCAGCTCGATCGAGTATTCTTACGGCATTAGCCAAATTAGGACCAACTCCCGTTAAGGAACTCGTGGACGATCGAAATGAACCAAAACTCTTTAAGATGGGATCGAGTTGAGCTCCTTGAACTACAGGATATTCAGAGTTACCTTTAGCAAAATAATTTTGGGCGGCAGGGCTAGTTAAATATTCTAAAAATTTGATCGCTCCAGCTCGATTAGGGGCATTTTTCAGCACTCCTCCACCACTAATATTAGAAAAAGCACCACTTTGCCCTTGGGCTTGGTTCGGGAAAAATACGCCTATTTTACTAAAAATTTCTTTCTTTTTGGGGTCTGTGGAATCACCATAAGCGGCCAAATAATAAGTATTCGCAACGGTTAAATCTGCAACACCTGCCGCTACAGCTTCAAACTGATCTCGATCGCCCCCTTGAGGTTGACGGGCAAAATTTGCCACAACACCCTTAGCCCATGATTCAGTTTTTGCGGGACCTTCAATGCCTAAAAGCCATGCCGTCAAGGATTGATTATAAATATTAGTGGAAGTACGCATAATCAATTTACCACGCCATTTCGGGTTCGCTAAGTCTTGATAAGTGGATAACTGACTAGGGTTTACTTTTCCTTTTCGATACATAATTACCCTTGCTCTGGTACTAAAACCAAACCATTCATTTTTGGCAGTATCTCTTAAATTGGCAGGAATACGTTGATTTAAGATAGAAGAATTAACAGGGGAGAAAAATCCTGCCTGTTGTGCTTGCCAAATATTACCGACATCTGCCGTTAAGAAAATATCCGCAGGAGAATTACGCCCTTCAGTTCTAATTCTTTGCAATAATTCATCTCCTTTACCTTCAATTAAGTTAACTTTAATTCCTGTTTGTTTTTGAAAATCTGTATATAGTCTTTGATCTGTATTGTAGTGACGAGAGGAATATAAGTTGATTTGTTGTCCTCTTTGGGCAAAGGAACTTTTTACTCCCGTTAATTCGGCTAAAGCTACTGCACCTATCGCACCACTAGCACCTAAAAATACTCTTCTACTAACTTTGTTCATGGAATTTTAACTATAATCTTTTGCATTAAGTAACTTAGACTATTTTATCACTATTGCGAATAAATTGCACTAAAATTGAGAAAAAAATAATCAGCAGAAAACATCGCACATATCATGTATAGCCTGTGTACTAAATATTGTGAAGGAAAAAATTTTATTTAGATTTAACGAGCTTTAACTTCAAGATTTTTGATCTCAAACTCAAGTAATTAACTGTTAGAATGCCGTTTCATGTTTAAAAACTGAGTTAATTCCGATCGAAATATTAGTTTAACTTGTCCTGTAGGTCCATTTCGATGTTTCGCCACAATAATTTCTGCCACTCCTTGATCAACGGTGTCAGGATGGTAATATTCATCTCGGTATAACATGATCACTAAATCCGCATCCTGCTCGATCGAACCTGACTCACGCAAGTCCGACAACATAGGACGTTTATTGGTTCGTTGCTCCACCGCACGACTAAGCTGAGATAAAGCGATAATCGGCGCATTAATTTCCCTCGCCAAACTTTTCAACGATCGAGTAATTCTGGATAACTCTTGTACACGATTATCACTACTTCCCTGCATTAACTGTAAATAATCGATTAAAACTAAGCCTAATTTGCCCTTTTTTTCCGCTTGTAAACGGCGCACTTCCGATCGCATTTGCATTACCGTTAAATAACCACTATCATCGATATAAATAGGCAATTCCGATAACGTACCCATAGCAGTCATTAAAGGTTCCATTTCCTGCTCTGTAATCCTACCAGATTTTAAGCGACTACTTTCTAATTTACCTTCTCCAGAAAGTAACCGCATAGCTAATTGTTCCCTCGACATTTCTAGGCTAAAAATAGCCACTGCTAAATCATGATGTTTTGCAATATTTGCCGCAATATTTAAGGCGAAAGAGGTCTTGCCCATGGCGGGGCGCCCGGCAATAATGATTAAGTCCGATCGTTGAAATCCCCCTGTTAAAGCATCTAAATCGTAAAATTCTGTACTGATACCGGGTAAAGCAAGTTTTTCTTGAAAGTTTTGAATCTCCGTAAAAGTATCGATTAAAGTCTCCGAAATAGGTACTAATCCTTGTTGTATTCTTGCTTGAGTAAGTTTAAATATTTTTTGTTCAGCTTCATCTAAAATAATATCTAAATCTTGGGTAGTATCATAACCTAATTCACTAATTTCTTTCGCTGTGGTTATTAATAATCTTCTAACATATTTATCCGTAACTAAAGGAACATAACGCTCAATATTTGCCGAAGAAACAGTTCGATCGAGCAGTCCAATTATTTTAGGAGTACCCCCAATTTTTTCCAACAAATTATGATCATTTAACCATGTACTAACCGTCATTAGATCGATGGGTTGCCCTTGAAAATATAAATTTCGAGCTGCTTCGTAAATATGACGATGAGCATTAACATAAAAGGCTTCGAGGGGTAGAATATCGATAATTTTACCCATAACATTAGGATCAAATAAAATACTTCCTAAAATTATTTCTTCAGCTTCAATATTTTGAGGGGGGAGAGAAGAAGTCGCTAAATCTGGGGTAAAATCATTCATCAAAAAAAAGCACCAAAAAAAAGTCGAATTGGGGATAATTGTCTTAATAAATTCCCCCTTTTTTAAGGGGGGTTAGGGGGGATCATAATTATCGATGTTTATTCAAGATTAACACCTAATTCTCGAAGTTTGGCTTCTAATTCAGAAACTCGTTGTTTTGCTTGGGAAGCCTCCGTTTGAGCTTGTAAAGCCTCCGCTTGGACTTGCAATACCTCTGCTTGGGCTTGTAAAGCCGATTCGGCAGGAGTAGGAATTAGCTTTCTTTCGATGGAAAAATACCGTAATTTCTCCTCATGGATACCGAGAAATAAACCTAGACTTTCACTCCAATAAAAATTATTTTCATCGGGAATTATCGGTTGATATTTACCGTCATCTAAACGATAACCTTCTAATTCGATCGTTTCTGGTGAAAACCAAAAATATTCAGGAGTACGAAAACGATCTTGATATAATTGTTTTTTCAGCGTTCGATCGATATTAGCGGTAGAATCCGATAATAACTCAATAATTAAATCGGGATATTGTCCATTTTCTTCCCACACCACCCATGATTTACGGGGTTTTTTTTCAGTATTTTTAACTAAAAAGAAATCGGGCCCTCGAAAATCCCTATTTTTCAATTGTTGTCGGCTAAAATAAATGGTTAAATTTGCACCGATAAAAAAATTATTGTCATCTTTCCATAACCATTCAAGACAACTAACTAAAAGTAATAATTGTGTATAGTGTTCGCTACTTTCCATTTCTGGTTCATCGCTTTCTAATTGAGTGGCATCGGGCATTAAATCTGCCAGTTGTTGTGCTGTTAAAACCATTGTTTGATACCCTATGACTTTTTAAAGATTATAACACTATACAAATGGAGAATGCAGAATGAATAATTACTTAACTAAGATTACGATAAGAGAAAGTTAATTGAGATTGCTTCGTTACCTCGCAATGACACATTCACAAAAAGTTCAATTTATTGAACGTTATACTATTAGCCGTGTAATAAATTACACGGTGGGTTATTAATTAACACCTTCATTCCTAACACCTTAATTCTCAATTCTTAATTCCTTTCTAGCGTTTGGCGAGTTTTTTGCCTAATTTGCGTAAACGGATAGATTCAGGAGTAACTTCTACTAACTCATCAGCACCAATATACTCTAATGCACGTTCAAGACTCATTTCTACAGGGGCTTGTAGTTGCACAAGTTCATCACCAGTTGCCGATCGATGGTTCGTTAACTGCTTGGTTTTACAAACGTTAATTTCTACATCCTGAGCGCGGTTACTTTCACCAATAATCATGCCTTTATAAACTTTTGTACCCGGATGAATAAAGAAAATACCTCTGTCTTCAGCGTTTTTCATGGCGTAGAAAGTAGAAACACCCTCCTCAAAGGAAGTTAATACACCGTTATAACGGGTTTCTAAATCACCCACTAAAGGACGATATTCATGGAAACTATGGTTCATAATACCCTCACCTTTGGTGATACGGATAAAGTCACCACGGAAGCCAATTAAACCCCTTGCAGGGACAATAAATTCTAATTGAGTGCGTCCATTTCCCCCTGATTGCATATCCTGCATTTCGGCTTTACGTTGCCCTAAGCGCTCGATACAAGAGCCTTGCGCTTCTTCGGGTACGTCTAAAACGAGGTATTCAAAAGGTTCGTAGGGTTGCCCATTGACTTGACGATAAATTACTTGAGGCTGAGATACTTGAAACTCAAATCCTTCACGGCGCATATTTTCGATGAGGATACCTAAATGCAATTCTCCACGTCCTGATACTACGAATTGATCCGCTGAGTCACCATCTTCAACTCTTAAAGCTACGTTAGTTTGTAGTTCTTTATCAAGACGATCACGGATTTGACGAGATGTAACAAATTTGCCTTCTTGCCCTGCAAAAGGAGAGTTATTGACAGAGAATGTCATTCTTAAAGTAGGTTCATCCACTTTAATTAAGGGTAACGCTTGAGGTTCACTAGGACAAGTGATGGTTTCTCCAATATTCGCATCCGCAAAACCAGCCACGGCTACGATATAACCTGCACTAGCTTCCTCTAATTCTACTCTTTGTAAACCATTGAAGCCTAGTAGTTTACTGATACGGGCTTTCACCATCGAACCATCTTCTTTGATTAAAGCGGCTTGTTGTCCTGCTTGAATTGTGCCGTTATGAATTTTCCCGATGACAATACGCCCTAAATATTCGGAATAATCGAGGGTTGTAACTTGTAACTGTAAAGGTTTATTGGGGTCTCCTGCCGGAGGTGGAACATGGTGTAAAATCGCCTCAAATAAGGGCTTCATATCCACGTTTTCATCATCGAGACTTTCTTTAGCAAAACCGCTAATACCTGAAGCGTAAAGGGTGGTAAAGTCACATTGGTCATCGTCTGCGCCCAACTCAACGAATAAGTCAAATACTTTATCGACGGCTTTGTCAGGTTCGGAACGGGGTCGATCGATCTTATTAACTACGACAATAGGACGTAATCCTTTTTCGAGGGCTTTTTTAAGAACGAAGCGGGTTTGAGGCATAGGTCCCTCGTTGGCATCGACAATTAAAACACAACCGTCAACCATTCCTAAAACTCGTTCAACTTCACCGCCAAAGTCAGCGTGTCCGGGGGTATCTACTATATTAATCAATGTATCTCTATAACGTACTGCTGTATTCTTGGAAAGAATGGTAATTCCTCTTTCTCTTTCAATATCATTGGAGTCCATGACACAGGTAGGGACTTCTTCACCTTCTCTGAAGATACCAGACTGTTTTAATAGTGCATCAACTAGGGTTGTTTTGCCATGATCAACGTGGGCAATAATCGCAAGATTGCGAATGGGGAGAGACATAAATCTGTTAATTTAATGTAATGATTATTTATAGTTCCCTCAATTCTAGCGGATAATTGTTATTTTTTGTAAAATTTTGTTTTTATTTCCTAGTTTTTGAGCTAGTCAAAATTAATAATTAACAAATAACAATTAATAATTAACAATTAAAATATTTTCCCTAACACCCTAACACCCTAATACCCTAACACCCTAATACCCTAATACCTAATGGCAAACACCTATCAAGTATCTAGTAATGTCTTGACGAAAAAAAGAGCTTTAAAAGATTGTATTCTTGGTGCGATCGATATTGGTACAAACTCGATTCATATGGTAGTTGTACAAATTAATGCTCAATTTCCCTCTTTTAGTATTATCGCTAAAGAAAAGGATACCGTAAGACTGGGCGATCGAGACCCAGAAACAGGAAATCTTACCAAAGAAGCCATAAATCGCTCTTTATCTGCTCTCAAACGCTGTAAAAATCTGGCTCAAACCATGAAAGCTGATCAGATTATTGCAGTTGCTACCAGTGCCACAAGGGAAGCACCTAACGGGCAAGAGTTTTTAAAACAAGTGGAAAATGAACTAGGTATTGTGGTTGATTTAATTTCAGGACAAGAGGAAGCCCGAAGAATTTATCTAGGGGTGTTATCAGGTATGGATTTTGGCGGGAAAATTCATTCTGTTATCGATATTGGAGGAGGCTCAACGGAGATAATATTAGGAGATAAAGAAGAAACAAGGGTTTTAAGTAGTACAAAAGTGGGAGCTGTTCGTCTTACTCAAGATTTTATTCATAGTGACCCCATTAATCCCAAAGAATTTATTGCTTTACAGGCTTATATAAGGGGGATGTTAGAACGCCCCGTAGAGGAGTTTAAAAATGCCTTAAAATTAGGGGAAAAACCGATTTTGGTGGGTACATCTGGCACGGCGGAAACCATTGCCTTGATTCACGCTACAGAAACTCAAGGAAATGAGCCTTTAACCCTCAATGGTTATCAGATTCCACGACGGGATATTGAAGGGATTTTAAAGCGTCTTGTTTCTATGAATTATCATCAGCGCATGACATTGACGGGAATGTCTGAGCGCAGGGCAGAAATTATCATCGCTGGGGTAACTATTTTAGTGGAAGGGATGAAAATGCTTAATATAGATTCTCTCACCATTTGTGAACGGGCGTTGCGGGAAGGGGTAATTGTGGACTGGATGTTGCAACACGGTTACATTGAAGACCGTTTAGCATTTCAAGGAGAAGTTCGATCGAGAAATGTCTATAAAATCGCCCATAAATATCAAGTGGATTTACCCCATGCTGAAAAGATAGCAGATTTTGCTCTTAATATCTTCGATCGAACTCGTCATCAATTACACTCTTGGGGGGAATTAGAAAGAGAATTTTTGTGGTCAGCAACTATCTTACATAACTCTGGTTTATACATATCTCACTCCGCCCATCATAAACATTCTTACTATTTAATTCGCAATGCCGAGTTATTGGGTTTTAGTGAAATAGAGATAGAGTTAATCGCCCAAATTGCCCGTTATCATCGCAAAAGTAAGCCTAAACGCAAACACGAAACCTATGCTTATTTATCAGACAATCATCGTAAAATGATTAAACAATTAAGCGCTATTCTTCGATTAGCCATTGCGCTCGATCGAAGACAAATAGGCGCAATAAAAGAGTTAGAATGTCAATATGATAGTGAATATAGACAACTCCATTTACATCTTACCCCAGCGCAACCCGATGACGATTGTTCTTTAGAATTGTGGAATTTAGACTATAAAAAACCCATTTTTGAGCAAGAATTTCAAGTCAAAGTTTTAACCACCTTACATAGAGGGTGTTAAGGTATTGGAGTGTTGGGAGAATCAGATGAACATATTAATATTTTGTATTTTTTGTATTATAAAAAATCTCAAAACCTTGATTTTTCATTCTTTAACCTAATACCTAACACCTCCCCTTCACCACTCATACTTTTTCAGCAACTACTAATTAATTGATAGCCAATAGAAACGAAAAGGAGGTAATACTAATTGATCTTTAAACATAGTAGGATATTCTCCGGAGTATAGATCAATAATTTGCTCACTATAATTTAAGGGAAATAAACTATGATGAAGTTTTCCTAAGTTTAAATATTGATAACTAGCATCAAAATTACCGATAACTAAAATATTATTTTTATCTTGAATATCTAATCTTAAAAAGGCAAATAAATGAGGGTTACTCAGGTTAATCAATTCTCGATTGTTAAAATCTCCAAAAGCAGAAATTTCTTTTCTTACTCGAATCATCCTTTGTAAAGCCGTAAAAATAGTATATTCGATCGAGCCTTCAATTTTACGTTTTTCAGCTTTTTGCCAATCAATTTTCGGACGATGCGCCCATCGAGTATCATTAGCTTTACTGAGGTTGCCCATGAAAGAATAATCATTGAGAGTACCAATTTCATCCCCGTAGTAGATAAGAGGAATCCCCCCAAAGGAGAAAATCATACTATGGAGTAATAATATATGCTTAATACTAAGATCAATTTTTTCCTGATTACCTTCTTCTAAGGCACTTTCCAAGCCAATTAAAGAGGTTAATGTGCCAGAAATCCGCGCATCATTATTTTTCGGATTTTGCCCAAATAATAAGCCCCTAGCGGAGGTATCCTTGAACTTTCCAGAGAAGTAGTTAAGCAAAAATTGACGGTGCGATCGAGGTTCGTAACCAGCTTGAAAGATGTCATCATCAGTAAACCCTAAGCCTATATCATCATGACACCTAATATAGTTTAACCACGTTGCCCGTTCTAATTTGTCAGGTAAATTTTTTACCCCTTGTCTAATTAAATTAGCATTTTTCGTAGCAACGGCATCCCATAACAAAGCCATAAAGGTAGCATTATAAGCAATTTCGCATTCTTTAGCGTTAATAGCATCTTCGCCAAAATATTTAACGATTTCTAAGGGTGCAACAATCGCTTCCGCAATAAATAGTGTACCGGGGGCGGTGACTTGACAACAATCTTTAAATAATTGTAATAAAATATGGGCTTCTTCTTCATTTTGACTACTACCGCCAATTTTTTTCCACAGGAAAGCAACGGCATCGAGGCGCAAAATATCAACCCCTTGATTTGCCCAAAAGAGCAAAATATCCAGCATTTCGATAAATACCGCAGGATTTTGATAGTTTAAATCCCATTGATAGTTATTAAATACTGTCATCACCCATTTTTTCATTTCTGGATTATAGGTGAAGTTACCCGGTGCAGTTTGGGGAAATACTTCTGGGAGGGTTTTTTCAAACATATCGGGAATTTCCCGATTATTAAATATATAGTAATAATCCTGATATTTTCGATCGCCCTGACGTGCTTTTTCTGCCCATTCATGCTCATTGGAGGTATGATTTACGACAATATCTAAGACAAGGACAATATCCCTATCTTTCATCAAATTAGCGATGATGGAAATATCTTGTAAATCTCCCACTCTTTCGTCAATTTTGCGATAGTTACTCACGGCGTAACCGCCATCACTAGCATTTTTGGGACATTCCAAAATGGGCATAATATGGACTAAGTTAACACCCAACTCGGTAAAATAATCGATTTTTGTCGCTAAATCTGGTAAGTCTTCAGCGAATCCATCGGCATAAAGTGTCATACCTACCCATTTTTGATGCAAAAACCAGTTGAAATCTTTTTCTCTTGCTAAATCCTGTTGTTTCAGTAAGCTCGATCGCATGATATACTGACGAGCCATAACTTCCACCAATTTCAATAACTGATACTTAAAATCGTGACGCTTACCGTAGAGTTTTTGAAAGAGAGAAAAAAGGCTATAAAAATTAGCACCTAAGCGAGTATAAAAGTGATTAAGTTCTTTTTCTGTAATTTCTGGCTTGAGTTGATCTAAAATTTCGTTTAATATCGAGTGAGATAGTTGTTCATACATAGTGAATAGTCAATAATTAATGCTCCAATCAGCTAAAGTGATTATAACAAGGCTCGATCGACATCAATGATATTTCGTAAAATAAAGGTTAAAACCCTCATCAAAAAATCTTTTCTGGAGAAATCTAATAAATGTATAGAAAATTATTTCAAAAGCTCACAATGACAATACTTTAGTTTATAATGATTTTATTGATTAAATCTTAAAAATATGAGCAAAATATGACAACCACAGCCGATGATGTCTGGCGTTTACTAGCAGAATTGATTGAATCTCAAAAGGAGACCGATCGACGACTACAAGAAACTGAACGTTTGTTAAAACAACAAAGCCTTGAAAGCGACAAAAGACGACAAGAAACCGATCGACAAATTCAACAAGTCAACGAACAAATAGGGAAATTAGGGAATCGTTTAGGGGAGTTTGTCGAGTGGCAAATACGCCCTGCTTGTGTACGATTATTTAAAGAAAAAGGTATTGCCGTTCGAGAATTTCATCCTGAAATGTCATCCCAAAGAGGAGAAGAAGGCATTGAAATTGATTTATTAGTAGTTGACACTACAGAAGCCATTGCCATTGAAGTAAAAAGTAAACTCTCTCAAGGGGATGTGGATGAACATTTAGAAAGATTAGCAAAATTTAAACGATTTTTTCCCCGTTATCAAGATGTTAACTTATTAGGGGCAGTGGCTGGAATGGTTGTGCCTTCGGATTCGGCTCGTTATGCCTATCGTAAAGGATTGTTTGTCATTGCACCATCTGGGGATGATGTAGTGATACTTAATGATAGTAAATTTAAACCAAAAGTTTGGTAATATTTCATCTGAGAAGTGCAACTGATTACCCTAATATCCTAATCCCTAAACACCCTAACACCTTAAAACCTTATCATCTTAACTGTGCCGTACGAATATTTAACTCTAGTTGTTGGTTCGATCGAACTACAGAAAACTTCAAAGTCTGATTAAGTCCGCTACTTTCCACTAACCTTTGTAATTGGTTAGCATCTTTAACGGGTTGATTATTAACTTTCACCACCACATCACCTCGACGCAATCCCCCTTCTTCGGCTGGAGTATTCGGTAAAACCCTCATCACTAAAACTCCCTCCACTTCAGGAATCAAAAAGGCTGTATTGGGATCACGATTATTCTCTCTTGCTAACTCAGGAGTTAACTTGATCATCTGAATACCAATATAAGGATGAGGTACTTCTTTCCCTTGAGCTAAAATTGACTGTAACTCTTTTGCTCTATTAATAGGAATAGCAAAACCGATCCCCGTAGCATCGGCACGAATAGCCGTATTAATACCAATAACATCTCCCCTAGCATTCAAAAGAGGACCTCCCGAATTACCGGGGTTAATTGCCGCATCGGTTTGTAGAAAGTCGATTCTCTTATCCAATATGCCCACTTCTGAAGAAGGACGATTTAAGGTACTAATAATGCCTAGAGTTACGGTATTATCTAAACCAATGGGGTTGCCCACGGCGATCGCCCAATCTCCCACCTTTACAACAGAAGAATCCCCCAGAGAAGCAACGGGTAAATCTTGCCCTTGAGGAGTTATTTTCACTACCGCTAAATCTGTAACTTGATCGCTTCCCCTCACTTGCCCTTCAAATTTTCGTCCATCTTTGAGGGTAACGGTTACTTTATCAGCACCACTGACTACATGAGCATTAGTTAAAATTATACCTTCTCGATCGATGATAAAACCCGAACCCTGCCCCGTTACCCTTCTTTCTTGAGGTATCCGATTACGGAATTGATCCCCAAAAAATTGACGGAAAAAAGGATCATCAAAAATCGGGTCAAGGGAACGAGTAATCACCTTTTCCGTATCGATTCTTACCACCGATTTACCCGTTTTTTCTACGGCTTTCGCCACAAAACTATCGGCAGTAACGGCTACATCCGCTTGAGCTAAGACATCAGCCCTAGCGTTTTGAGCTATGAGAGGTTGAACTCCACTAAAAACAATGATTACCCCTACCATAACCGCAAAAAGATGAGAAAAAAATTGACGCAAGGATTTGTTTATATTCATAACCTTAAAAAAGATGTAAAGATTTGATACTTTTCTTATCGATAGACGTAAAGAAGTAAGATAATAGTTTCGCAGTTTATAATCATTTATTGTACGGGAGAAGTTTCTTTTCCTTAAAGGAGTGACACAGTAGGGTTTTCCCTATCTCATAGCTCGATCGAGATACAAGAATGACTTGATGATTGAATTAGGATGCGTGAGGGCAAATAACCCTTCAAGTTCATCATTATCATAAAATTGAGTCATGATTATAAACAAAACAAGACTTAGACATTATAACTACAAATTAAGTATTGAGAGATTGCTTCGTAACTTCCCAATGACGTTTTTTTTGTGGCAAATGTGTAAGTATAGCAAAAGATATAACTATTCTTGATATGATAGTTTTTGGCTTTGATGTCAAGATTCGATTAAGATCATTAAATAAAAAAATTAATCATAAAATATTGTTTGGGAGAAAAAAATGTTACTAGACGCTGTAACTAATTTAATTAAAAATTATGATGTCTCCGGTCGCTATTTAGATCGTAATGCCCTTGATTCCTTAAAATCTTATTATCAATCTGGTACGCTCAGATTACAAGTTGCCGCCATAATTAACGCCAATTCTCCTGAATTAGTGAAAAATGCAGGGCGCCAATTGTTTGAAGAAGTACCCGAATTAATTCGAGCTGGAGGAAATGCTTACACTACTCGTCGTTATTCGGCTTGTTTAAGAGACATGGATTATTACCTTCGCTATGCTAGTTATGCTTTAGTAGCTGGTGATAATACTGTCTTAGATGAAAGAGTTTTACAAGGTTTGAAAGAAACTTATAATTCTCTTTGTGTACCCATTGCCCCTACCGTCAGAGGTATTCAAATAATGAAAGAAATGATTAAGGAATTAGTATTACAAGCAGGAATTGATAATACTGATTTTGTCGATGCTCCTTTTGATCATTTGACTAGAGAATTAAGCGATATTTCCATCTAAAAGAATGGAGAATGGAGAATGGAGAATGGATAAATTCCCTATTCCCCATTACCTAATCCATATTCCCTACCTTGAGCAAATTTGCGTATTTTAACTGAGGTCGATCGAGCTTAAATCATCAACAATATAAATAGGTATATCTACAAAATTATCAAAATTTAGGTTGTTGATCATGAATAACTATCGTAATATCTCCACATTAAAACGACAAGAAAGATTTGTGTCGGTGTCTCCTCCTAGTAAAATAATGGTGGTAGATGATCAACCTCTAAGTTTATTACAGGCGGTGGACTTAGTTAACTATGACGGTTATGATTCGATCGAATGTATGGATAGTCGAGAAGTAATGGAATTAGCCTTTAAATATCAACCCGACGTAATTTTAATGGATATTTTCATGCCCGAAATCAATGGCTTAGAAGTGGCAAAAAGACTAAAATTACAACCTCAAACTAAATCAATTCCCATTGTCTTAATGTCCGTTACCGATGAACCAAATTTGTGGCAACAAGCCCTTAAAATTGGGGTAGAAGAAGTGATCTTAAAACCTTTAGAATACTATTATTTACATCAAAAAATTAAAAGTTTAACGAAATTTTGTAGTAAAGGTTTTAACCCTCATAAATAAAATTTTTGAAAAAAGACAATTTAAGAGCTACATTAGAGTTGACCCATTAGAAATTTTTTTATCAAGATGAGTACTTTAATTGCGATCGCTTACGACGATATTTTTAAAGCTGAAGAAGTAAGGTTAACTCTTGCAAAACTACAAAAAGAACATTTAATCGAATTAGAAGATGCCGCTGTGGTGGTAAAAAATACCGAAGGAAAAATCCAACTCAAACAAGCCGTTAACCTTACCACTGCTGGTGCGGCTAGTGGTGGTTTTTGGGGATTATTAATCGGTACTTTATTCCTCGTACCCTTATTTGGTGCTGCGGTGGGTGCCGCTACTGGGGCGATCGGTGGTGCATTGAGTGACATTGGTGTGGATGACAATTTTATGAGAGAATTAGGAGAGACTTTAAAACCTGACACCTCAGCTTTATTTATCCTCATCAAAAAAGTAACCCCTGATAAAGTATTAGACGAAGTCAGCAAATATGGCGGTACTGTTTTACGCACTTCTTTAAGTAAAGATGATGAAGAGCAGTTACAATCTGTTTTAAATACCTATGGCGTAAAATCCTAGAAATTAGGAGTTAGGAGTTAGGAGTTAATGGGATTTATTGAAGGCTAATCGCAGAAGTCGAGTAATGAGTAATAAGTTAAGAAATTTGGCTCTTCTACAGTAGTTATGATAAATTACTAGAAAATAATCGCTAAAAATTTTAATAGACTTCTTCAAAAATTAAAAATTAAATCAATTTAAGTATTTATATTGTCAAATTAATATATTTTATCGTCAATTACTCAAAGTGTTTCAATAATTATTGGAGATGTTTAATCTATATAGTTTTGATAATTTTAAAAATGTAATTGTTATAAATTAACAGTTTGCATTTCACCTAACACCTAATACCTAACCTCAGTTCGACATAAAGAAAATGATGAAAACTAGACAGGTGGACAAGTGGACAAGTGGACAGGGAGAAAAATTCTCAATATTTGATGTACTTTTGAGAGAATTTTATTCATTCATCAGAAATACAATCTTCCTGTCTTCCTGTCTTCGGAGTCTTCCAAGTCAGCCCTCACCTATTTTTATATCGAACTCAGGTAATACCTAACACCTATCCTCATCAAAAGACTTTTTCAGCAATCCCTAAGTATAATTGTTATTTGTTAGTTGCTAATTGTTAATTGTTAATTGTTAATGTAGAATGGTATATTTGGGTCTAAATATAAAAAATATATAAGGAGAAAATAGTAAGCATGGCTCGATATACAGGACCTCGTTTGAGGGTAGTGCGTCGTTTAGGGGATTTACCCGGCTTAACTCGTAAAAATGCTCGTCGTCAGTATCCCCCCGGACAACACGGACAAAATCGCCGTAAACGTTCTGAGTACGCTATTCGTCTGGAAGAAAAGCAAAAACTTCGTTATAATTACGGTGTTAGCGAAAGTCAATTAGTTCGCTATGTTAAAAAAGCTCGTAGAGTAACTGGTTCTACTGGTCAAGTATTATTACAATTATTAGAAATGCGCCTTGATAATACCGTTTTTCGCCTTGGCATGGCTCCCACAATTCCGGGTGCTCGTCAATTGGTGAATCATGGTCATATTATGGTTAATGGTAAAGTTGTTGATATTGCTAGTTATCAGTGTCGCCCTGGTGATGTCATCAATGTTAGAAAAAGAGATCGCTCTGTTAATATTGTTAAAAATAATCTACTAAATCCCGGTTTGGCGAATCTTCCGAGTCATTTAGAGTTTGATAAAGATAATTTGACTGGTAAAGTTAATGGTGTCATTGAAAGAGAATGGATCGCTTTAAATATCAACGAACTACTTGTTGTTGAGTTCTACTCTCGTAAAGCGTAATTTATTATTATCTGTTCCAGATCAATATTTTCCAGTGGATCTGGAATGGAAATATATTTTATTTATTACTAATAACGATCGAATCTTCTCTGACTTGAGCAAATTTACCTTGAGATAAACTAGAGGTTCGGTGGAGGTTGGGTGCATCAATTAATCTCACAACGGCTTCTATTTCCTCGAAATTAGTCATTGTTTCGAGTTTTTGGTTTAAAAACATCCTAATTACTCTCCTCTGTAAACTGAGAGGTTTATCTTTGAGGATCGATCGAGTTAAGGTGTCATGATTGAGGGCTAAATTCAACAATTTTTCGGCTTCTTGAGTTAAAAATTCTACATCTGAGCGTAAAATCTCTGCTGTTTGAGCTAGATGTTGTTCTATCTTAGGATTAAATTCTTTTTTGATATAGGGTATTAAATCAAGACGAAGACGATTACGGGCAAATTTTTTGTTGTGGTTATATTTGTCTTCCCAAATGGGTAACTGGAATTGTTGACAAAAACTTAGGGTATCACTGCGAGTAAAGTTGAGTAAGGGACGAACTAGGGTAATATGATCGGTAAGTTTTCTTGTCCAATGTAAGGCGCTTAATCCTTCCATTCCTGCACCTCTAATTAAGTTATAGATGAAAGTTTCGCCTCGATCGCTCAAAGTGTGTCCTGTTAGTAGATAATTAAATTGATGATTCTTGGCAATATCGATTAACCCTTCATAACGATATTTTCTAGCTTGGGCTTCGGTTTCGGGGATGGTTTCTATTGCTTTGTTTAAATAAAATTCTATACCCCAATTATGGGCAATTTTTTCCACATGAATGGCTAATCCTTCATCTAATGCCCAACCATGATCATAATGAGCGATAGCAATGTGCCAATGCCACTTCGATCGAATTTCTAAGCATAATTTAGCTAAACAAAGAGAATCTTGCCCTCCGGATACTGCTATGAGGATTTTACTATTTTTCGGCAATAATAGGCGATCTTTTAACGTTTGATGAAATTTACTATGATAATTAGTCCACATATAAGTGAGTAGGCAAAATTAATTGTATGTTTACTTTATGAAAGGCAAAAGGCAAAAGGCAAGAGGCAACAAAGATGTAAGTTATTTTAATTAATTTTAAAATTCACAATCTATTTTGCATGAGTACTTACTTTATCTTTCTGTCTTTCTGTCTTTCTATCTGCCTGTCTTCCTAACATCTCATCAATTAAGTCCCACTAATTGTTTACTCAAAGTCCACATTAATTCGCCTTTATCTTTATCACTAGCTTCGTCAGAAACCTCCTGTACAAAAGACTTACGCCCTTCTTTTTGACGATTTCCCCAACTCCAGTAAACACCAGAAACATTAAATTCAGGATCGGCTACAACCATAGCTAATCTGTCTCCTGCTAATTCTTCTGACACATAACCCCCTGTAATATTTTTTTGGAATAAAGGGAAGATTTTTTGGAATAAAGAAAAATGATTGCGGAAAAGAGCCGTAGTGGCTACACATCCGGGATATAAAGCAGAAAAAACAATGCGGGTTGATTGATGATAACGACGATGTAATTCTCTCATGGTTAACATATTGCACAGTTTACTATCTTTGTAGGCTTTCCCTGATTTGAATTTTTTACCATCAATCATCGCAATAGGTGCTTTAAAGCCTTCTTTGAAACCCTCTAAATCTCCTAAGTCTGGGGGGGCGGGAATGGGAATTTTACCGCCTAATTCTTTGGGGTTAGCGGTAACTGTACCTAAAATGACTAATCTGGGTTCGGGATTGCCAGATTTTTGTAAATCTTCTAACATCAAGTTACAGAGTAAAAAATGCCCTAAATGATTGGTAGCTACGCTGATTTCGTAGCCGTCTTCGTTGCGCATGGGTTCTTTTAGTAACGGGTAATAAACTGCTGCGTTACAGACTAAGGCATCTAATTTTCTTCCTGATGAGCGAAAGTCTTGCACAAATTTCCGCACACTATCGAAGGAGGCTAAATCAAGATGAATTGCCTGATAGTTTTGAGTGGCAATACCAACTTCTTTCGCTGCTTTATGGGTTTTTTCAAGGTTACGACAAGCCATAACCACAAACCAACCTTTTTGAGCTAATGCCCTCGCACCTTGTAATCCGACTCCTGATGATGCTCCGGTAATGATTACTGTGGGTTTATTATCTGTAGTCATTTTGATTAAGTTTATTTTTTATAGCTAAATTTCACAATATCCTAATGTTCTCACAGAAAGCTGATTTCAAGTTCTAAGTTTTTTTAAGCATAGTTTCATAAATCACTGATAACTATAGATAATTAACAATGGATAATCAAAAATGTTAACTATCTTCATTTTCCATGGAGGATTCCTCCTTGAGTATAGTTTTTTTCTGAGATGTTCGATCAAAATATTCTTAAATGTCATAAAAAAAAATTTAAGCTAAATTTAATGGTTATTTTTAAGATTAATGTGTAATACTATAATTAATTTTAACATAATAGCTTTTGTAGTTAGGTTTATTGATTATGACAAACTCTGTTGACAATAGAAACAATACGGAAATTCAAAACTTACCTTGGTATAATCGCCCACTATACCTCAGTTCGACATAAAGAAAATGATGAAAACTAGACAGGTGGACAAGTGGACAAGTGGACAGGGAGAAAAAATTCTCAATATTTGATGTACTTTTGAGAGAATTTTATTCATTCATCAGAAATACAATCTTCCTGTCTTCCTGTCTTCGGAGTCTTCCAAGTCAGCCCTCACCTATTTTTATATCGAACTCAGGTACTATGGGGAAATCAATCTTTTTTCTCATGGTTGAAATCTTTGATTACTATTCGTCAACAATATCCATTTCAAGAATATAAACAACCTGCCATTTTCAGTGAGGAGATACCCGGTTTAAATATTTACGAGAAATATCAAAGTCATGTAGAAAAAGAATAGACTGATAAGGGTTTTAATCCTTTAAAGGTTGAAGAATATTCAACTCCTACAAACTTCTTGGTTTATAATTTGAATTAAATGGAATATTTATTAATAACAATATGGATAATAACGATTGGTTAAAGCAATTATTAATGTTGGGAGTTGGCACAACATCTATGGCGGCGGAAAAAATAAAAGAAGCTAGTGATCAATGGGTAAAAGAAGGTAAAATTAATCCAGATCAAGCTAAGGGTATTGTGGATGATTTGATGCAAAAAATTCAATCAGATCAAGGTAATATCCAAACTCAAATGGAACGTCAAATTCGTAATATTTTACAAGATTTGGGTGTACCTCGTCAGTCTGAAGTTGATGAATTAAGGGGTAGGATCGATCGATTGGAGCGTCAAATTAGAGATTTAGAGAACAAATTATGGCAATAAATAATTAGTAATTAGCAAATATTTAGATTATTTTATAAGTAAATTAGGAATTATTTTAGGAACTTTAGCCAATAGTTTAAAGTCTATAATTGATAATTTTATGTTTTTATTACCAATAAATGTCAATCAATAAGTATTTTACTACGACAATTTTAACCTTGAGTGTATTTTCTCCCGTGAGTATCATCTTCTCTAATCCTGTTAATTCTCAAACAGATTATCTAGTTTTAGAAAAATCTATTCATCAAAAGGTGAATCAGTATCGTCAATCAAAAAAATTATCACCCTTGAAATTTGATTCTCGTATTAGTGAAGAAGCCAGAAAACATAGTCAAAATATGGCGAATAAAACTGTACCTTTTAGTCATCAAGGATTTGAAACAAGGGTTGTTAATACTCGAATCAATTATCGTAGTGTAGCCGAAAATGTTGCCTATAATCAAGGACATAAAAACCCAGATCAAGTAGCTGTAGATGGTTGGATTAAAAGTTTAGGACATCAGAAAAATATGGTGGGAAATTTTAATTTAACGGGGGTGGGAGTGGCTAAAAATGCTCAGGGGGAATACTATTTTACGCAAATTTTTATGTTAGAAAAATAAAGGTTAATATAAGAGTTATAAAAAAGTTTGTAGTAATGGCTTTAGCCGTTTATTAATAAGTCTTAAAAGGCTTACTACGAACTTATATAAAATCTTTTTTGGAAAACTCTATTATTTTTATGGATAATTCTCAAGGTTAATTGAGTAGATTACTGATGATAAAATTTAAAGATAGTGATATAAAAATTTACACTGAAATTGAGAAGGGAAAACAATGGCTTGAAAAATATTCTGGTTGTTTGCCGATTTTTACTTGTACTTTAGGATTTACAAATACTGCTTTATTGGAGGGAATTTCTACGGCGGGAAAAACCTCCGAATCTCGCCGTTATACTGCTTTAGCTGATGCGGAATTTTTAGTTAATGGGGTTGCTTCTAATCCGGTGTTTCCTTTACCCCCCCTTGCGGTAGGAGTTTCTCCTACTTTTATTAGTCGTGCGGTTATTGAAAGATTTAATTTACCTGTATATGTTTTTAATAGTGGTTTATTAAGTCAACCCTCTGTGTCGGTAATAGACTTGGGGGGTAAACCTGCTAATTGTGTTTCTACGGGAAAAGCCTTATCTTTATCTGTGGTGAAACATCTTCATCAACAAGGCTTACACTGGGGAAATTTATTAGCACAAAAATCTCAATCACAAAATGGCGCTGCGCGATCACAAAGTGGCGCTGCGCGATCGAGCTATATTATATTAAGTGAATGTGTGGTAGGAGGCACAACTACCGCCCTAGCTGTGTTAACGGCTTTGGGAATAGAAGCCCAAGGAAAGGTTAATAGTAGTCATCCCATCTGTAATCATCAACAAAAATGGGACATCGTACAACAAGGTTTAACGAATGGACATCTTTCGATCGAACAGCAACCTTTGACGATCGATCGTGATCCTTTAGAAATTATAGCCGCCATCGGTGATCCCATGCAAATAGTGGTGGCATCTATGGCGATTTCCGCTAGTAAATACACAGGAGTCATGTTGGCAGGTGGTACACAAATGTTAGCAGTTTTTGCCCTCATTAAAGCACTCGATCGAAAATATGATTATCGGGCTAATTTAGACAATATCATTATCGGTACAACCCGTTGGGTAGCTGAAGATGCCACGGGAGACACTATTGGTTTAAGTAAAACCATCGAGCATATTTCTTTATGTTCCACAAATTTAAACTTTACTAATTCCTACTATCCTAGTTTACAAGTCTTTGAACAAGGATTCGTTAAAGAAGGAGTTGGTGCTGGTGGAAGTGCGATCGCTTCTCACTTATTGGGTATTAATAAAGAAGAATTATTGAGCATGATAGAAGCCATTGTGTCTCGTTTCCACAGTGTTGCGAGTAGCGAACAATTGATCTTCAAGGGAAGCGATACGATGATAAGCGGCAGTTAACTGAGCCGTTAAACGATATACTTGTTCTTCACAGGAAACATTTGTGTCAGGTTGAGAATGATTAGACAAATCTTTATAGATAGACATATCATCGATCAAAATATCTTCACGGGAGTTAAAATTATTGTGATGTTTAGCATCAGAAGTATTGCTAATTAAAGTTAAGTTAGCAGTAGAGTGAGTTTTCTTTTCTTGAGAATGATAAATTTTTGAAGAATTATCAAAAACATCCGATTCTGTGACTAATAGGGTATTGATTTCTTCCCAACCAATATATTCAGCTAATTTTTTCATGGTATCATATAGCTTAGTTACCTGATGTTGCAAATGAATTAATTCTTGTTTTTTTTCGGACATATTGCTATCACCTCTTAATATGGAGATTAATTTTATTTATCTTTTCTATTTTCTATGCTAAAGTCTAAAAGCAAATAACCCTCAGTATTCCTGATTAATTTAATATTTCGATCGAATTTGTCTGGTTTTCTCTTGATGGTTGCGTTAAATTAGGCTTTGCTGAAAAAGTATTTTGATGAGGGAAAGTGCTAGATATGCCGTGTTAGCTTAAAGAATTAAAAATCAAGGTTTTAAGTAAGTTGCTAAAAAATGTTGGGTGTTAGGGTATTAAGGAATTAGGGAGATTTTTTACTTCCAGATTTCAGGTAATAATAATAAATCTTGAAATAATCAATTTATAATAGTAAATTATCAAAACTCATTACTTATTACTCTTTACTCATTACTTTCTCTTAACCAAAAATTTAAAAATGAAACAGCCCTGCCTGTCTGGGAGTCAAGGAGAGTCAGTCATCACCTATTTTAAAAGCCAAATAAAGCATCTTCTTGATGAGTTAAAATGCTACAATTCGATCGAGCAAAAGTTCTGCAAGTCAATAAAAATCCTGCTTTCTCCTCTTCAGGTTGTAAGAAAGCGTGGTCATGTGCTACAGAACCTTCTAACAGTTTAGCCGTGCAAGTTACACAAACTCCTGCATTACAGGATAAAGGTAAATCGATACCATTAGCGATGGCTACATCACTAATATATTCATCTTCTTTTACATTCAACACTCTTTTACCTTCATTCGGAATGTTAAGTGTTACTTGATAGGTTTTGACATTATTGTTGATTAAAGTCATGATATTAGCAATAATTTTATTGTATGTAGTTGATAGGGTTCATTAAAAAAGTGAAAAAAGGTGATTTTAAAATTGGTTATTTCAAGCAAAGAAACTGATTATTTAGATACCTAAAATAAGACTCAAAAAAACAAATAAAAAAAGATATTAATTAATATCAAAGTCAGATGATAAATCAATTGTTAGCCTAAGCTAAACTATGGTAGAAATGACATTGTTATTGTTTTATAAGTCATTATGGGAAGTTGATATAAAACCTTTATTTGTTCTTTAAAGCGATACATCAGTTAAGAATAGTAGCAATTATAACAGAAAAAAAAATAATTCCAGATTATCTGAAATTAACTTAACAAATATTAACTTAACCTATTTAGGATCAATGATTTCCTATCTGTTATTGACTGATAACACTTAATCTCACAGTTTTACCATTATCTAATTTATCACTACTTCTTACCACAATACGATCGAGCGTCGTCAATCCATTCAAGATTTCCACTTTACCATTTTTTGATTGTCCGAGGGTAACTTGTCGAGTCATAACTTGAGTTTGATCATTATTTTCACTTAATACAAATACAGTATTAGAAAGGGTATTTTCTCTAGGATTATTAATTTTTAAAGCAGTTTCTGGAATAAGAATTGGGGGATTATTATTATTAGTAAATTTAATTCTTGCTAGTAAACCACCATTAATTTTTTGCTCTGGATTGCTGAGTAAAATTTCTATGGGAATTTGTCGAGAATTTCGATCGGCTGAAGGTGATATTCTATTAATTATTCCCGTAAATTGTTGATTAGGAAAAGCATCTAAAGTCACGTTAACACTCTTACCTAAAGCCAGATTTTCTAAGTCTAATTCAGAGATAGAAACAGTAACTTGTACTTGACTAAAATCTCCTATTTTAATCACTTCTCCCCCCGGTTGGATTAAATTTCCTTGTTCTGTTAATCTTTCTAATACATAACCGCTACTAGGTGCTTTTATCTGAGTATAATTAAGTCTTTTTTTCTCCTCTTGAATAATAGCTTTTTGACTGGTAATTCTCCCCTTAGCCGTTTTAACCCCCGCTTGTTTAACATTGACTTGGGATTGTGAAGCAATGACTGTTTGTTGCGCGGTTTTCGCTTCTGTTTGTGCCAATTCTACTTCTCTTTTGGCGATCGCACCTTCATTGTATAATTCTTCTAATCTATTAGCATCAACCTTCGCCTGTGCTAATTGTACTTGATTAGATTTCACTTGAGCTTGAGCAGAAATCACATCCGCCTCAGCTTCCGTCACCGCCGAATTAAGGGAAGCCAATTCCGCTTCGGCTTTATATAAACTAGCTTTTAATAAAGTATCGTCTAGTTGCGCTATAATTTGACCAGTGGTAACTCGATCGCCTACATCTACCGTTAAATTTAATATTTGTCCTTCCGCTTGTGATCTTAAAATTACTTCTTTAATTGGTTCAGTTGTACCGATATATTCCCTTGGTTGGCTTAAAAATCCTGTGGCTACTTTCATCACATCTACCGCAGGAATTGACGGTTTTTCCATTACAGGGGTTTCCTCTTGCGCTTCGGTTTTAGCTTCAAAGAAACATCCTCCCAATGGAAATAGACAAAGAAATATAAAAGTAATATTTATCCATCGAGGAATTTTTGAAGAAGTTTGGGGAGAATTTTTCCTCTGGGAAGATAATTCGATCGTTCTTGCATATATCATAAATTTAACGGAAAAAATATAAAGATTTATAAATAAAAATTCCGTTTCATTGTATCATAGGATTATTTGAACTGGAGTGAAAAACACAAATTATGGACTTAAATTTATTATTTAATCTCGCAAATCTTTTCGTATTACCTTTTTGGTTATTGATGATTTTTTTACCAAATTGGGGATTTACTCAAAAAATAATGAAATCTTATTTACTCTTTTTACCGTTAATTTTTCTCTATATTTATCTGTTTATAACAGGTTTAAATCCAGATTCGATCGAGGTTTTATCGAATCCTCAATTAGTAGATTTAGCAAAAGTATTTAGTGATCCTACCATCACTTTTGCAGGATGGGTACATTTTTTAGTGTTAGATTTATTTTTAGGTAGATATATTTATCAGCAAGGGCAAACAGAAAAAATTTGGACAATTCACTCCTTAATTTTATGCTTATTTGCTGGACCAATGGGCTTTTTATCTCATATAATAACAAGAACTATTCAGCTAAATATTATCAACAAAAAAGATTTAGAAGTAACTATCTAAAGAGGTTAACCATGAATCAAAAATTAATTGACTCTTTAATTACAGTAGTTCAATTACTCACTGATGAGAAACGCCAAATATTTGAACAAAAATTGTTCTTTGATGATTCGATTCTTTAATTTCAACACTAGATATTATTAATTTAGCCCAAAAAGGTCATTCTTTTGATTTTCTCAAGGATGAACCAGATATTTACACCTTAGAAGATGGAAAACCGATATAATCTAAAATTAGTTATTTATTGATAAAAACTGGGATGCTAGGATTCGAACCTAGGAATGGCGAGACCAAAACCCGCTGCCTTACCGCTTGGCGACATCCCATTGATTTGGCACATTTATTAATATAACAAACAGTTCATAAATTTGTCAAGGTTTATCCCCGATTCTATGTAAGAAGAGAGGAAAAGAGGAAGAAAAATGAAAAATTGATGATTTTTTAATTCTTCATTCTCCATTCTCCATTCTCCATTCAACCTTATCTTAATGCCATGACAGAGACTTTTCCCGCAATGTTTTGAGCTATTTTTGTAAGGGCGATCGCACTAGCAGATTCGGGATTACCGATAACAATGGGGATACCGCTATCTCCTCCCTCTCTCAAGGAGATTTCTAGGGGAATACAACCCAATAAAGGTACATTTAACTCTTTTGAGGCTTTTTCACCACCTCCAGAGCCAAATAGATCATAATTCTTATCAGGCATATCAGGAGGGATAAAGTAACTCATATTTTCCACTAACCCTAGAATATTTGTGCCTAATTGTTCAAACATTTTTAAGCCTCTACGCGCATCCTGTAAAGAGACGGTTTGCGGTGTTGTGACGATGACGGCACCGGCAAGGGGAGCGGCTTGTGCTAAGGTTAATTGAGCATCTCCTGTGCCGGGGGGCATATCAACGATTAAGTAGTCTAACTCTCCCCAGTTGACTTGATACAAAAATTGGCGTATAATACCGTTTAGCATAGGTCCTCGCCACATTACAGGCTGATCAGGATCGATTAAGAATCCCATAGATACCATTTTAATGCCATGATTGAAGGCAGGTTGCAAGATGTCACCACTAGGAGACTTTTCTACTTCGATCGGTACATCATTTAAACCTAACATGGTGGGGGCATTAGGTCCATAAATATCAGCGTCTAATAAGCCTACTTTTGCCCCTGTTAAGGCTAAGGCAACGGCAACATTCACGGAAACAGTACTTTTTCCTACCCCTCCTTTTCCGCTAGAAATGGCGATAATATTTTTAACCTGATTTACGGATTGTCTATCGGGTAAGGATTTTTGTTGAGGAGTTTCTGCTGTAATCTCGATCGAGACAGACTCCACCCCTTCTAAGGTTTTGACGGCTTTTTCGCAGTCTTCCCTAATAAATTCTCGTAATGGACAAGCAGGAGTGGTTAAAACTAAGGTAAAACTAACATTACCATCTTTTACCGCTACATTGCGGATCATGTTTAATTCTACCAGACTTTTTTGTAATTCGGGGTCTTGTACGGGTTTTAAAACTTCTAAAATCGCTTCGATCGATAACATAATTTTTGATTAAATAATTTATAGTCACGGCTAAAACCGTTGATCATTTTTACAGAATGTGAATAAAAAAAATATAGAATTTTCTCTATAAATAAACTCTAATCTATTATTAAATATCAATGGACAATGGTCAAGAATTTGTCAATTAAATCTCATTTCTGCTAAGTTATAACCATAACTTCTTCTGGAGAAAAAATAGTTATGATGGAATTTATTGTCACCCTCATTGTTACTGCTGTTTCGATGATTGTCACTTCTCGAATTGTCCCCGGTATCACGATTTCCACCCCTCAAGCGGCGTTAATTGGTGCATTTGTCTTTGGTTTAGTGAATGCCATTGTGAAACCTTTATTGATTTTATTCACCCTTCCTGCAACGATTCTCAGTTTAGGTTTATTCCTCTTTGTTATCAATGCCTTGTGTTTTTGGTTAGTCGCTTCTTTTACCCCTGACTTTGAAGTAAAGGGCTTTTTTGCTGCTCTTTTTGGCTCAATTTTAGTTTCTCTTATATCTGGTTTTTTAAGTAACTTTTTTGGTAAAACATCCTAAGAATGGAGAATGGAAAATGGAGAATGAAGATTTAATAACTGATTCAACATCATTTATTCATAATTTGTTACTTATTTTCTATCTCTTTTTTTTGAGCAAAAATTTTATAGCTTACTGGGTTAAAATATAGCTTAGAGAGATTGCTTTTTTATCTTGTAATGATAACAATAAGTGAGTAGGCAAAATTAATTGTATGTTTACTTTATGAAAGGCAAAAGGCAAAAGGCAAGAGGCAACAAAGATGTAAGTTATTTTAATTAATTTTAAAATTCACAATCTATTTTGCATGAGTACTTAAAATAGATAATTAATTTTCAATTTTCAATTCTCAATTCTCAATTCTCAATTAATTTTCAAGATGGCATCTAAAACTATTCATCCTTTATCCCGTTTACTGAAATACTCCCATAAATATCAAACTTCTATTAATCAAGCTGTAACTTGCTCGGTTTTAAATAAAATATTTGATTTAGCTCCCCCCGTGCTAATTGGGGCAGCAGTGGATGTTGTAGTGAAAAAACAAGACTCTTTTATCGCTAGATTTGGGATAAAGGAAGTTTTTGATCAATTATTGGTTTTAACCTTATTATCGGTTTTAATATGGACTTTAGAATCGGTTTTTGAGTACGCATACGAGCGGTTATGGCGTAATCTTGCTCAAAATATGCAAAATGATTTACGTCTTAATGCCTATCGTCACATTCAAAATCTGGAGTTAGAATATTTTGAAAATAACAGCACGGGAAGGCTTTTAGCAATTCTTAATGATGATATTAATCAGTTAGAGAGGTTTTTGGATGTTGGCGCTAATGAAATTTTACAGGTTTTAACTACGGTTGTTGTTATCAGTGGTGCTTTTTTCTTTTTGACTCCGAATACGGCATGGATGACAATTATTCCTATTCCCATAATTATTTGGGGTGCGATCGCATTTCAAAAACTGTTAACCCCTCGTTATGCGGAAGTTAGGGAAAAAGTTAGTTTGTTGAATAGTCGCCTAGCTAATAATTTGATGGGTATTACTACTATTAAAAGTTTTACCACAGAACAATATGAAATTGAACGCATCCGCAAAGATAGTGAAGCGTATCTACAAAGTAATCAAAGAGCGATCGTACTCAGTGCGGCTTTTGTGCCATTGATTCGATTTATTATTTTGGCAGGATTTACGGGAATATTGCTTTTTGGAGGCATGGAAGTCGAAAAAGGTAACTTGACGGTGGGTACTTATAGTGTACTGGTTTTTATGACACAAAGATTACTTTGGCCTCTCACTCGTTTAGGGCAAACCCTCGACTTATATCAACGGGCGATGGCTTCCACAGCAAGGGTTATGGATGTTTTAGATACTCCTATGACGATTCATTCGGGAGATTTGCCTTTACCTTTTGATAGGGTAAAAGGGGAGATTGAGTTTAATAATATCAGTTTTGCCTATTTCGATCGAGAGCCAGTCATTGAAAATTTTAACTTGAAGATTCCTGCCACTTCCACTGTTGCCATTGTCGGTTCGACAGGTTCAGGAAAAAGCACTATAGTTAAGTTATTGTTGCGATTCTATGAGATTCAGTCGGGAAACATCACCCTTGACGGTATCAATCTTAAAGATATTGTACTGTACGACTTACGCCGTGCCATTGGTTTAGTCAGTCAAGATGTATTTTTATTTCACGGTAGTGTTAGGGAAAATATCGCCTATGGTAATCCCAACGCCACCGAAAATGACATTATTCACTCCGCTAAAATGGCAGAAGCCCATGATTTTATCATGGAGTTACCTCAACAGTATGATACGATCGTGGGGGAAAGAGGTCAAAAACTTTCAGGAGGGCAACGTCAAAGACTATCCATTGCTAGGGCAATTCTCAAAAATCCCCCCATTCTCATCCTTGATGAAGCTACCTCCGCCGTAGATAATGAAACAGAGGCTGCGATCGCAAAATCTTTAGAACATATTACAGAAAATCGTACTACTATTATGATTGCGCATCGATTGTCAACTATCCGTCACGCTGACTGTATTTATGTGGTAGAAAAAGGCAAAATTGTGGAATCAGGAAAACATGAAGAATTGTTAGAAAAACGAGGAATTTATAACAGTTTATGGCAAGTGCAAACAGGCAATACTCATTTTGTTTAAGTTTTCCATAAATTAAAAGTTAAATCAAATAAATTATTGTCATTAGAAAATCAATTAAGATATATTTTTTGTAAATTCTTTAACCTAACACCTGAAACCTTTTTTTAAACATACTTTATCATACTGAAAGTAGAAGAGCCATTATTTTTGACGATAAAACACCCCAATACCATTATGAACTCTGGCGGCGGTTGCGGACGATCGATCGACAATTTCACCGCCAAGATACATTTGTGTTGAACTGCCACCGTCTAAATTTAATGCGGATACAGCACCCATTCTTTGCAATAATTGAGCAAATTCCGCTAAAGTAGCACCATTACCACCAACTCGATTATGCACTGCTACTAACAACATTCTACCTTGATTATCCACGGCGATGGCACTGCGAGAGGCTTTTTGGGTATTAAAGGCTTTACTGAATTTTTCCGCTTCACCGTTTAAGACAATTTGATTATTTAAGAGCAAAAGAGGCCCAGCACCGATAATATAAGGATAATTAGCAAAATTTGCGGGAATAGTGCCAGTATTTAGGGTAATTTGGTCATTTATATTGATTTTATCCCCTAAAGTCTTGGCACTTCTAAATACTAATAGATAGTTTCTCGGTGGAATTGTCAAGGAATCTTCTCCTGCTTTCCTCGCCATAATCTTATCCTTGACGGTGTTATTTTCCACCATCACCAGAATTTCGTTATCGCTGAGGGTTGTGTAATTGTTTCCCCAACTATTGGTATAACGGGCTACTCCAGCTTGAATATAACCGCTATTAATGTAACTGTTAATAAATCGATCGCCCTTATCTGTAGTAATAATTTCTTCTACCATAACTCGATCGAATTGTACCTCCCCCATATCATTCCATGCCATCACCCCACGATTTAAAATAGGGCTTGATAACCAATTATTACGGTTTTTAATCGCGCCTAAAGGTAACTGATTATTACGGTTAAAAAATCCTGCATTAATAGCCGCCATCGCTTCCGAATTTTGGGCGGTAGTTTTGAGGGGTGCAGTGCCAATTACAGTATTATTATTAGGTAAAATTGGTTGTAAATCCACATTAAAACTCTTTAAATTAAACATTAGAGAAGATACTAAAAAAGAGTCTTGATTATTGTTTAAATTAATATATTTTCTGCTAAAAAATAGATCATTATTCCAACTAATATCACGAGGATTGATAGCATAAGGTTTTATTTCCACTAACAAAAGACTAGGATTAGCGGAAGTAACTTTAATATTATTTCCCACGGGTAAAGTGATATTAACTAAAGTTTTATTGTCGGGATTAGTTACAGTAAATAAATTATTTTTAGGCGGTGATTTATCCTCTCTTATTTCGTCACCTTCTTCCTCTTGTAATCCAGAAGTATCTAAGGGCTTAAACGGTTTAATTGTATCAAATAAAGCCGAACTAGCTTGAGCATTTATAGTAATAATTGCTTGATCTTTTCCTTGACTAACTTGAAAAAAACTAGGCTTATCTAACTCAATAATAATTTTTTTACCTTGATTTTCTGGCACTTCATAGACTTTGTTTACTTGACTAGATGGTAAATTTAGCTCTAAGATATTGTTATTCTTATTAATTTCTAGTGCAGTAATTTTAGTTAGATTAGTTATATCTAAATAACGAAAAGGATTAATAAATTTAGCAGGTAAAATGTCATGATAATTAAACCATTTAACAGGTTGTTTTTCTGGGCTACTTGTACTCATTAATTCTAAGCCTAAAATAGCTTCGGCATTCATATCACTAACTCCTGTATGAATAACATTATTTTCTTGCCACTGTATCCAAGGAAGATTAACAGTTTTTTGATTAATTAAAACGGTTTTTCCTTGACTAATAATATTTAAGGGTGCTGATTGAGCAAATACTGGATTTAAAAATTTTCCTGTGGTAATTAATTGAGGAATATTACCAATAAAATTTACTAAAAAAATGGAGCAAAACGTGAGTAATAAAAATTTCGATTTTAAGAGTTTTTTCCACATAATATTTATTAAGATATAACTTTATTTAAGGACGATCGAACTGCTTAATTAGTTTCCAATTATTGATTAAAAATGATCCATATTAAAACTTACCCATTGATTAAGTTATTATGAACATTTTTTAGATTAATTCGATTCTCAATTTTTTTCCTAATGTGGACGTTGCTTTAGTTATAGTTTGTAGATTAATAGAAGCATTTTGAGGATCTAATAAATGCTCTAAAGATGAACGGCTAGTATTCATTTTTTTTGCCATTTCAGTTTTTGTCCAACCTAATTTATTCATTTCTTGTTCAATTTGATAGGCAATTATTTTCTTTATCGCCGTCGCTTCTACTTCAACTAATAAACCTTCTTCTTCTAAGAAATTATCAAAATTACTGCCTAGATACTGATTATTCATAATTATTTATTCTTGTAAATTTTTAAGTCTTATTTGAGCTATTTTTAATTCTTTATTAGGTGTCTTTTGTGACTTTTTAATAAAACCATGTAATAGAATCATTGACTGATTTTGAATACTAAAGAAAACCCTAGCAATTTTATTTTTTAAATTAATTCTCACCTCCCATAAATCAGGATATATTTTTCTCACTAATGGCATTCCAATAGGATAAGAAAATTGTACAGTTTTAATCGCCTCACCTATGAGCTTTTTTTCTTCTTGAGATAGGTTTTTTAACCATTCTCTAACAGGTTCTTTATTATTTTCTGATCGATAAAAAATAACTGTTAAAATTAAATTTTGATCATCCATGAATAGATTGTACCATGTTAAGTACTAAATTTACTTATTAATTAGATTATTTCTGATAATAATGATACCATTACCAGATAAATATGTACAATAACTATTTCGATCGAATTTTAAAACTAAATCTTAAAGAAGAAAATAAATAAATGTACTTGCAATACTAAGATTAACGTAATAAAAAATTAACTGAAATACTTTTAATAAAATTAAAATATAATTGTTATGAAAAATAGATTACATCAAAAAAAATGACGGATTCTCAAGGCTATTGGTTAAAAAATGCCCATATTCCCACTTGTTTAATTGTCGAGGAGGGTTTTCTTCCTAACACAAGAGAAAATTTGTCTCTGTGTGATATACAAATTCAGGAAGGCAAAATCACTCAAATTATTCCCTCCTCTCCTGATACCATCGGTATTGATTTACATAAAGGTATCCTTTTACCCTGTTTTGTGGATATTCACACTCACCTTGATAAAGGGCATATTGTCGATCGAACTCCCAACTTACAAGGAGATTTCGACACTGCTTTAGAAATGGTGAAACAGGATAGTATTAAATGGGATGAGGAAGATTTATATAAAAGAATGAGTTTCGGTTTACAATGCAGTTATGCTCATGGTACGATCGCACTTAGAACCCATTTAGATTGTCATGATACCCAAGCCGACATTAGTTTAAGAGTATGGCAACAGTTGAGGGAGGAATGGCGAGATAAGATAACCTTGCAAGGGGTGTCTTTAGTGGGTTTAGATTCTTTTCTCACGGAGGAGGGTGTCAAACTAGCGGATAAAATAGCAGAAGTCGGAGGAGTTTTGGGGGGAGTTGCCTATATGAATCCCGACATCGACAGGCAACTAGAAAATATTTTTCAATTAGCCAAGGAAAGAAATCTTGATTTAGACTTTCATGCTGACGAAAATGGCGATATGTATTCAGTTTGTCTGCAAAAAATCGCTAAAACTGCGCTTAAAACTAATTTTACTAATAATATCCTTTGCGGACATTGCTGTAGTCTATCTGTACAACCGCAAGGAGTAGTACATAAAACCATTAACCTTGTGAGGGAAGCCAACATCAACATCGTTAGTTTGCCTATGTGTAACTTATATTTGCAGGATAGACAGGAAAATATAACTCCTTCTTGGCGAGGGGTAACGAGAGTAAAGGAATTAAAAGAAGCTGGTGTTAAAGTTGCCTTTGCTAGTGATAATTGTCGTGATCCTTTTTTCGCTTTCGGTGATCATGATATGTTAGAGGTGTGGAATCAGTCGGTGAGAATTGCCCATTTAGACACTCCCTATAGTGATTGGATTGCTTCAGTGTCTCAAACTCCTGCGGATTTAATGGCATTACCTCAATTCGGCAGAATAGGTGTTAATTATCCTGCGGATTTTATCATTTTTAAAGCTCGTTATTTTAGTGAATTGTTATCTCGTCCTCAGTTCGATCGAACTTTGATTAGACATGGTAAGATAGTCGATCGAACTCTACCTAATTATCCCATAAAGTAGGTTGGGTTAGCGAAGGCGTAACCCAACAAAACATCATCTTTTATTGTAGAATTATCGATTTTTATTGTAGAATTATCGATCGAACTCTACCTAATTATCAAGATTTTACTTAGAATAGTCACAATGTAATAATAATTAAAATTGTTAATGGATGATCATGCTAATAGACTCATTTAGATTACCAAAAACATTGTTAGAAGAAGTAGAAAAATATGCAATCAATCAAGGTATTTCTACGAAAGAGTTTATTCTTTCTGCGGTAATGGAAAAAATAGACTTTTTAAATCAAGAAAAATCATCAAAAGCTATCCATAATCCTTGGTTAAAACTTGCAGGAAAATATAAAGACGATCGAGATTTTGATAAAGTATTAACTTATATAGAAGAATATCGTCAAGAATTAGATGATGAATCAGAAATTGAAGAAAAGTAAATGATCAATCAAAAGACAAACTAAAATGTATTATATTCTGTACACGGATCATTTTTTTCTTTTACATAAATTTTTTTAGACTAAAACTGCATTAAATAAATAACCAACGCAAATAATTCCAAAAGTCGTTAAACTAATAAAAATAGCTAATAATTTAGGTTTTAAAACCTTGCGTAAAATAATCATTTGTGGTAAAGAAAGAGCCGTTACTGCCATCGTAAAAGATAAAACTGTGCCGATGGGCATACCTTTAGCAAATAAGGCGGAAGCAATAGGTAAAACTCCAGCAATATTGGTATAAAGGGGCACTCCAAATAACACTGCAATAGGCACAGCAAAAGGATTATTTCCTCCTATCCATTGACTTATAAATTCAGTGGGTAAATAGCCGTGAATCCCCGCACCAATAGCAATACCAATTACCACATAAAGCCAAACAGATTTAAGAATTTCACTAGATTGAAAATAACCAATTTTAAACCGCTCATTCCATGTTATTTTTTCAGCTTCAATGATGTCTAATTCATCTATTTTTTCATTATCAGCTGATTGTCTTTTCATTTCCCAGATGAAAGATTCAACCCATTTTTCTAGTTTTAATAAGCCAATTATATAACCTGAAATTACTGCTAATGTAACCCCAAAAATGATGTAAAATAAAGTAACTTTTAAACCAAATAAAGCTAAGAGTAAAAATACCGCTACTGCATCCACCATCGGGGCAGAAATTAAGTAAGAAAAGGTAATTCCTAAAGGTATTCCAGCCTTGATAAAACCGATAAATAAAGGTACAGCAGAACAAGAACAAAATGGAGTAATTGCCCCTAAGATTGCCGCTAAAATATTACCACTTAATTTGCGTTTTCCTTCTAAATAAATTCTAACTTTTTCGGCTTCTAAAAAACTTTGAAAAGTGCCGACAACAAAGCTAATTACCACTAATAAAGTTAAGACTTTCGGCACATCATAAAAGAAAAAGTGTAAACTTCCCCCTAAAGGTGATTCGACAGATAAACCTAATAATTTTGTAACTATTTGAGTTGATAACCAATCAAAGGGATAAAATAAATCAAACATAATTTTTAACCTTTTTATGATTAGGTTTGTAGTGAAGGCTTTAGCCTTTTATTAAAGTTTTATAACTTAAGGCACTACAAATGAGTTTAGAATTAATCTTGGTGGGCGGTGCATCGCCCTACATTGTTATTTTAGCAATGTTTCAATTTGTTCGGGGGTTAACACTTTCCCTTTACTGACAACTTTGCCATTGATAGCTAAGGCAGGAGTTGACATCACTCCACGGGTAGCAATTTCGATCGAATCGGTGATATGGTTAATGTCGGCGGTAAGGTTAAGATTCTCAACGGCATTTTTAGCATTAGATTCTAATTGTTGACATTTTTTGCAACCTGTGCCTAAAATTTCTAGTTTAAGTGTCATGGCTTTTTCTCCTGATTATTGTTGAGTAAAATAATTTTCAGTAAAATCTTTCAATGGGCAATTTTCTTTATGTTGTAATTCCAACTTAGCAAATTCAGCTTGGTATTGCTCTTGTGTCCAATTTTCTTCATCCGCTACCGTCAATAGTGTCATTACTCCTGCTCGTAATCCCGATGCACAACGGATATATACATACTGAGGGGTGCAGTTAATGGCTTCTTTAATATTATTCAGGGTATCCATATTAATATTTTGGGGAGATACAGGGATATTAAGATATTTAAACCCTAAATCTGTCATGGCTTTTTCATCTAATAAGTTACCTTCTCTCTCCGTACATAAGTCAATGATAGTGTGATAACCTTGTTGATGGATTTCTTGGAGTTTATCTGTATCTACGATCGAACCTATAGCAAGATGTTCTCTGATATTCTTTAACATAGAGTAATAGTGTTTTTTAGTTTAACTATCTTGATGATAAACTCTATACTTGGGTATAAAGTCAAGGGATAAATAAAATTTTTTTTGGCAGAAATGAATATAGTTAAATCGTTTTTTAAAAAAATGAATGGTATAATAACTCTAAAACTCTTGCCTTTTGCCTACCTTCATCAAAATACTTTTTCAGCAACCCCTAATTATTTACATTTAACACTTGACATTGATGATCAGGATTAGGATTATGAAGATTAACTTCGCATTGTTTTAATAAAGGCATTAATTCACTTTTTAATCCTTCTAATTGTCGAATTTTGTCCTCAATTTCCGCTATTTTGCCTTTTAATTGATCATATACCACTTGGCAGGAGAGCGATCGACCCTTTTTCAGATTTAATAATTCTTTAATTTCCTCAAGGGTTAACCCTAATAATTTAACTTGGAGAATAAAATATAAATTTTCCATATCTTCAGAGGAAAAAAGACGATAACCCGACTCGCTACGTTGAGGAGAAATTAACCCAATACGTTCATAATAGTAGATTGTTTGAGCATTAATATTTAATTGTTGACAAACTTGTTTGACTTGCAACATATTCTTTTTTTAGTCTTCAAGATTTATTTGCCAATCTTCCCTTGATAAATCACCATTTTCAAGGATTTTTTGACAAAAAGAATAAATATCTTGTGCCGATAATGACACTTCTACAAAAATACCATTTTTTAATTGACGAGTCGATCGTAAATCCCCTTTATTTTTCGAGAGAAAACGAGGAAATGTTAATAATAATTCCTCAAATTTTTCTGTTTCTACTTCCGCAATTGTATTTAAAGTTATCTCTAAAACATCTCTCCAAGTTTTAACAGAATATTCCTCCTCAAAAAAATTTAAACTCTTAGGAATACTTCCCGTGACACCTTTTCTCACCTTTCCTTTATAATTTTTATCCCCAAAATAATGCCAAATTTCTAAAGCAATATTAGCTAATTCCTCTCCTCGATTTTCGATATTTTCCCTACGCCAACTATCCACATTTTGAAAATATTTATTAACTTCTAAATGACTATTGTTTAATTCTCTTTGTTTATTCGTAAAAGTATCATTAGACAATTCGGAGTTATAGGCAGTTAAGGTTAAATTTCCTAAAGAATGCAATAACAAATCATGGGTTATTTCGTAATCTTCTCCTAGATGATTTTTCCACCATTCATTTAATTTCTGAGGCATAATATGCTCAATGGTAAGATTTTCAAAAGATACTATTTCTTTATGCCCAAAAAATTCTTCGATGGATTCTAAGATTAATCGAGCTTTTTCTGTGCGATTACTACCATATAATTTAACCTTTTTTATATTCTCACTAAATTCATCATCTTGAGGATAATCTTGAGTTTGTAAATGTCTTTTTAATTCTTCTAAAAACTTAATATTTTCTAAGTCAATATTTTTACTAACTTGACTATATAAAAGGGCAAAAATACGATTTAATCCCCTCGTTTGTACATTACAAACAAAGCGCCTGATAATAAAATTTTCAATAATTTTACAAATATCAATAAAATCTATTTCTGTTAACTTATTCTGTTGCCAATCGTCATAACAATTTAATAAAAAAGGATAGACAGTTTTTATATCTAGGCTTTTAATTCTGTTTAAATATTTCCTAACTTGAAGATTATTTTCTCGCTCTGGATTAAGAAAAATAGCATAATAATTAGCAAATTTATAAATATCTTTAAGATAATCACTAACATTATCTTTAATTGCTTGTTCTTTTAATTCAAAATATACCTGATTTATCTTAACATCTTTTCCTTTTTTTGTTAAATAATGCCTCATAAAATCTGTTAAATTATCTTGTAACAAATTTTGCATTGGTAGCCAATATTGCTCATAAATTTTATCTTGTTTATTACCTTGAATACCCATGAATAAATAATTACGAATTAAATCAGCTTGGGTTAAAGGTTGCCCTTTTGCATTTAAACTTTCAAAGACTAAATAGGGATTATCATCTTTTCCTAAAACAATGCTTATAACGATTAAACAACCGCCAATAATACTAATTAATTTTTTATAATCATTATCAGGAAATCTTTTAATTTTACGAATAAAAAATTGATAACATTCATAAATACCCTGTTTAGATTGCTTATCCTCAAATTTATTTTGATTAATAATTTGATAAAAAAAATGTCTATCTATTTGAGTAGGTAAAAGTTTATAAAGATTTTCTCCTTCTTCATAGGCATTAATCAAATATTTATCATTAATTTCTTTACCAAGATTTTTGTTATTATTTATTTCTGCTTGATCTCTAAGAGTGCATAAAAGTATTAATATAGTTGTTAATCTTTGTTGCCCGTCGATTAATAAAAACTTGCTTACTCCTTCGGGAGAAGACTCTATTTGCATTGTCACAATCGAGCCAAAAAAATGCGGTGAATTAGAGTCACTTTCCCATAATTCAATAATATCATTCCAAAGTTGTTCCCATTGAGGTTTTCCCCAACTATAAGGGCGTTGAAATAGGGGAATAATATACTGTTTTTCTCCTTGTATAATATCCCGTAAAATGGTTTCTCCGGCTTGCATTTTTTTTGATAACTATTTTTGCCTTAATAATTGTATCATGTTTATTTGTTATTAAAATATATTTTTTATTCGGTTATTTCAGTAAATTATTATTCCGTATTCAGCTCGATCGAACTATCATTAGATATGGTAAGATAATCGATCGAACTCTAGCAAATTATCAGTAATAAATAATTATATTTCTCCTTGTCTCCCAAATACCCTAATACCCCAACACCCCTATTTCCTCCCTTCAATGACTCGAATAAAGTTAGAATCGGTTACTTTCAAAGCATCATCTACTTTTGTGACAGTAAAATTTCTTTCTTCTTTTTGCTTTGTGCCATCAGGATAATAATAAGTATTGTATCCAACTAAAGTAACTGATGTTTCATCTTCTTTAACTATTTGTAAATTTTCGACAGTGATTTGACTAAATTGATTAAAAAATTCAGGTTTTAAATTATCAGGATTCGCAAAAATAGTTTTTGCTTGATCATATTGTTTCTGAGATACTAAACTATATAACTTTCCTACGGTTTCGATCGCACTGTTACTATTAATAGGCTGAGTGTTATTATTAACAATTTCTGTATCAGGATTCAACTCAGGGTTAGACTCTTCATTAACTGACGAATCAGGATTAGATTCGGTATTAGAGGGAGAATTATCCACCACAGGTTGAGTTTCTGTATTATTTCGGGCTTTTTCTTCCGCCTGTTTTCTTAACTCCTCCGCTCTAATTCTCTCGGATTCAGCCCTCTGGCGCTGTTTTTCCGCCTCTAAACGTTTAGTAGCCTCTTCTTGAAGTTTTTGCTGTTCTTGTGCTAATCTAGCCTCAGTTTCGAGCTTTTCTTGTTCAATATTGGCTAATTCTGCTTGAGTTTGTCGAATATATGTCACAAAAACAAATCCTACAGCTAGGGTTATTCCAGCAATGATGGCGCTGATAATTAAGGGTAGCCAACTATTTTTATTTTGCTCAATCTTACTATCTTCATAACTAGATTGAGACACCCTTCGTGATGGATATTGAGGTTGAGAAGTTGTAGATACCCTTGAAGATGGATTACGAGGCTTGGGAGGATAATTTTCTTGGGGAGTATAGCTGTTTTGAGGAATAGGCTGAGAGGGTTTATAACTCGGTTTAGGAGGAGTAAATAATTTCGGTTGTGGTTGATAAATTTGATCTCTCGTCACCGCCACAGTGGGAGATTCCATACCCGTAGTAGAGGAAGCAATGGGGATATTTTTATTTCTTTGAGGTATCACAGCTACGGTATTAACATTACTTAGATATAAGTCTTGATACATTTGTTCTGCTGTGATGTAACGTTGACTTAAATCAATTTTGGTGGCTTTTTCTAGTACTGTGCGCAATAATGGGTCTAAATTAGGTGCATAATCTGCCCATTCTAGTTGACCATTTAAAGAGTTACTAGGAAATTCAATGGGGTATTTCCCTGTTAAATTATAGATCATGGTCAATCCTAAAGCAAACAAGTCGCTACTGTAGATAGTGCGCCCTGTGCTTTGCTCTGGAGGCATAAATCCCCTTGTACCTACGATTACGGAGCTTACCATAGAACCCGATCCTAAAGCAACTGTTCCCATAGTTTCTTTTACTGCACCAAAATCGATTAAGACGGGTTTATTGTCTCGACTACGAATAATGATATTTTCTGGTTTAATATCTCGATGAATAATTTTTTTGCTATGAATATATTGCAGAGTTTTCAGTAAGGATGACAATATATTAAAACATTGCTTAGAGTCCACAATGCCTAATTCTGCTAAACTTTTACCTTCTATATATTCTTGTACAAGGTAAAATCGATCGTTATCGACAAAATAAGCGTATAAAGTGGGAATTTCTGTACAATGTTGCCCTAAATCTTCTAATACTTGAGCTTCTTTGCGAAATAAATCTTCAATGACTTCTGCGGATACCCGATGTTGGGAGTTAATTGGTTTGAGGCGTTTAATGACAATTAACCGTTGAGAAGGCATATGGGTATCTCTAGCTAAAAAAGTTTCGCCGAAGCCTCCTTGAGCTAAAGTATTAACTATTTGATAACGTCCAGCAATTAAAGATTCCATTTTAGCAAAAGTTATGATGTTCGATCGATGGTGAATAATAAAATTTTATTGATTACCTATCTTAGCGACTAAGGAGGAATATTGACACTTTTCGATGATTAATAATAATATCTCTTGAAATAGCCACAGGTTCGATCGAACTTTTTCGATTTGATTATCAGTATAGTTCAATTAATGTAAATTGTCTGATGAAACAATTCTTCACAATACCTAATTAAAAAGTTGTGATTGATATTAGGGTGAAACATTGATAAGTTTATTTTAACTCAAGAATATTTTATTTTTATAGGTTTTCATTGATAAAAGTCTATTCTATTGGTACTATTAATCAATAAAAATCAATAGTAAGTATTGATGAATTTTAATCCTTTGAGAAAAATAACTAATACAATGAATCATCATGACTTTTTTTAGTGAAACTATATTGTTTATTCCCTGTTATACCTTGATTGGAGGGCTATTTGCCTTACTTTGGTCGCCCGGTATCATACGCAATACTGGATCGCGCCCCGCAGGGTATATTAATATTGTGATGGCATTTTTGGCTTTTCTTCATAGTGTCATTGCTTTGTATCAAATTTGGGAAAAACCTGCCCAAGAATTTCGTTTTACATGGTTAGAAGTTGCACAGCTTAATATCTCTTTTGATATACAAATTTCTTCCATGAGTGTGGGTGCGTTGGCTTTGATTACGGGCTTAAATGTTTTGTGTCAATTATATGCTGTCGGTTATCTGGAGATGGATTGGGGATGGGCAAGATTTTACGCACTGATGGGATTTTTTGAGGCGGGAATGTGCGGTTTAGTTTTGTGCAACTCCCTTTTCTTCAGCTATGTCTATTTAGAAATTCTCACTCTTGGTACTTATTTATTAGTGGGTTTCTGGTTTGCCCAACCTCTAGTTATCTCTGGTGCGAGGGATGCTTTTTGGACAAAACGAGTGGGAGATATTCTATTATTAATGGGGGTAATCGCTATTTATCCTTTTGCGAAAACATGGAATTATAATTATTTGGCTTTTTGGGCTGAAAATTCTCCTATGGATGATACTATCTCCGTTTTACTTTGTTTAGCTTTAATTTCTGGACCGATCGCCAAATGTGCGCAAATTCCTTTACAATTATGGTTAGATGAAGCTATGGAAGGTCCTTTACCTGCTTCTATTTTAAGAAATTCGATCGTTGTGTTAGTCGGTGCTTATGTTTTAATTCAACTGCAACCTGTGTTAGAAATCTCTCCCGTTGTTTCGGAGATTGTGGTAATTATTGGTGCGGTGACAGCTATCTTGGCTTCTTTGATTTCTATTGCCCAAGTGGACATAAAACGGGTACTATCCTATATTGTTAGTGCCTATATGGGATTAGTGTTTATTGCTATTGGCACAAATCATGAGAAAACAGCTTTACTTTTAATGGTTGTTTATGCCGTCGCTATGGCGTTACTTTATATGAGTATTGGCACGGTGATTATTAGTAATATTACTCAAGATTTAACTCAAATGGGGGGTTTATGGAAACGTCGCCCTCTTGCGGGTATATCTTTTTTAGTCGGCACTTTTGGATTAGTCGGTTTTCCTCCCCTCGGTGGTTTTTGGATTTTGCCTCGTCTTGGGGATGATTTACTTTCTTCGCAACCTTGGTTGTTTGTGGTGTTACTCTTGGTTAATGCTTTTACCGCTTTTGCTTTATTGCGCACTTTTTCCCTTATATTTCTTGGTGAATCTAAACCGATGACAGTTCGATCGCCCGAAGTGTTGTGGGCAATGGTGTTACCAATGATGATTTTAATGGGGGTAACGTTACATTTACCTTTAGTTTTAGCTCAATTTAAACTGATTAATTTAGATTTAGATTTAGGTATTTATTATACTTTTTCTACCATAATTGGTGTAGTTTTAGCTCTCATTATTTACGGTAAAAAACAAGCCAATCAAACCATAACAATTATTCCCGAATCTATCCGCAATTTCTTTGCTTATGATTTGTATATTCAAGACATTTATAAACTTACTATTGTCGCTATAGTTAATGTTACTGCTAAATTGGCTTATTGGTTCGATCGAACGATCGTCGATGGTGTAGTTAATTTAGTTGGTTTAAGTACTATTTTTGGCGGACAAGCTCTAAAGTATAGCACCTCTGGGCAATCTCAATTATATATATTTTCTATCCTTTTAGGATTAATATTTGTAGGGATTATTTTAGGGTTAACTCAATAACTTATTTATTTAAAATTAATTGCAGTAATAAAAAATGCTTAATCTACTTTTAATTATACCGATCATTGGAGCAATCATTATTGGAATTATTCCTAATAAAAAAGAAAGTAATTTGAGTAAAAATATCGCTTTTACTTTTAGTTTAATTACCTTTATCATTAGCTTGATGATTGGCTTAAATTTTGATTATCAAATCACTGGTTTACAATCTCAATTATCTTTAGAATGGTTGCCTTTTATTGGGCTAAATTATACAGTAGGAATTGATGGTTTATCTTTACCTTTAATTATTCTTAATTGTCTCATTGTCACCCTTAGTTTTTATAATGGTGAAGTTGACAGTAAAAAACTTACGAAACCAAAACTATATTGCATTTTAATTCTACTTTTAACGGCTTGTGTTAATGGTGCTTTAATCGCTCAAAATTTACTTTTATTCTTCATCTTATATGAAATTAAACTTGTACCCACTTATTTATTAATTTCTATTTGGGGAAGAGATAAAAGTGGTTATGCAGGAATCAAATATTTACTTTATACTGCTTTTTCGAGTATTTTTGTTTTAACAGCTTTTCTTGGTTTAAATTTCTTGATGGAAGGTAATACTTTTGATATAGCCCAAATCAATACAGAAGTTTTACCCTATGGTAAACAAATTTTACTATTATTAATGGTCGTCATCGGATTTGCCATTAAAATCCCTATTTTTCCTTTACATACATGGTTGCCAGATGCTTACACCGAATCATCTACTCCCGTTTCCATGTTATTAGGAGGTATTGTGTCGAAACTTGGCACTTATGGCTTAATTCGTTTTGGTTTACAGCTATTTCCTGAAGTTTGGGGTGATGTAGCACCTTATTTAGCAATTTTAGCGGTAATCAGTGCTATTTACGGCTCATTAGTGGCTATTTCTCAGACTGATATTAAAAAGATGATAGCTTATGCTTCCCTTGCCCATATTAATTTTGTGGTGTTGGCAACGGCGGCGGGTACGAGTTTGAGCATAACTGGTGCAATTTGTCAAATGTTTGCTCATGGTTTAATTGTAGCTTTATTGTTTAATCTTGTGGGTATTGTTGAAGAAAAAACTGGCACAAGGGAGTTATCTGAGTTACATGGGTTAATGAATCCCTATCGTGGTTTACCCTTTGTTGGTGGTTTGATGATTGTGGCGGTGATGGCGAGTGCCGGAATACCCGGTATGGTAGGATTTATCGGTGAGTTTCTTTCTTTTCAAGGAAGTTTTAGCGTTTATCCCATTTATACTCTAATTTGCTTAATTGCAACGGGTTTAACTTCTGTTTACTTTGTTATTCTTCTTAATCGTGTCTTTTTTGGCAGAATGGAGAATCAAAGGGGATATTTACCCAAAGTAGCTAATTATGAGCGGATTCCTGTGGTTATCTTCGCTATTTTAATTATTTTCTTTGGTTTACAACCTTCTTTTTTAACTAATCTTGCTGTAGTAATTCGATCGATCTAAAATTCTTGGGTTTTGGCATTGGGGTATTAGGGTGTTGGGGTATTGCGGGATTTGGAATTATCACAAAATAAAGAATTACTCTTGCAACTTTATTTTTCGATGATTTTTTTGAACAATTCAGATAGTTAAAAACTTAAAATACTTACCGCATCCTCTTTTTCGTTGTTATATCGAACGGAGGTAGTTTATAAGGAACTAAAATCTTGATTAATACGTCATAAAGAAAAAATTAATCACGATCGAAAATCATGAAAAAAACAATCCTTGCCTTATGCTTATTAACAGGAATTTCTATCACACCGTCGGCTTTTGCTGATGATAAACCTCCCCGCAATGCCAAACCCCTTTCGGAAATTATTAGAAATGTGGAAAGTAGAGGTTATTCTCCCATTGTCGATGTGGATTTTGACGATGATGATGGTTGGGAAATCAAAGCCTATCAGAATAATGAAAAACGAAAATTAAAAGTTAACCCCGTTTCTGGTGAAATTATTTCCGATCGAAAATATTCCGATCGAAAAGATGATTAATCAGAGGTATTAAGTTAGCAAAGGCTTTTCCCCTGTGGCTAACTTTTTGTTTCAAGTCGGGGGGCATTTCGGCAAAAGTTTGCTTAAATTCGGGTACAAAAAAAATCGGGTCATAACCAAAACCACTTTCTCCTCTGACTTGGGTTAAAATTTCTCCCTCACAAATTCCCTCGGTTTGAATCACTACTTCCCCTTCGGGATTGGCAATGGCGATCGCGCAGACAAATTGAGCTTGACGATTTGTATTGTTTTTTAACTCGGTTAGTAATCGGTTAATTCGATCGAAATCTGTCTTACCATACCTAGCGGAATAAATGCCGGGTTGTCCATTTAAAGCATTTACCATTAAACCAGAATCATCGGCGATCGACCATTGTTTTAAGGTAGTAGCGATATAAGA
Source organism: Geminocystis herdmanii PCC 6308 (assembly GCF_000332235.1). Classification (NCBI taxonomy): domain Bacteria; kingdom Bacillati; phylum Cyanobacteriota; class Cyanophyceae; order Chroococcales; family Geminocystaceae; genus Geminocystis; species Geminocystis herdmanii. The sequence continues at coordinate 2,391,775 of NZ_CM001775.1, forward strand.
AGCCTTAAGAATCGCATTTTCCATAAAAGTTTTACCCGTTTCTTCTATGTCTAATTCTGGAGGTTTTAAGGCTAATTCAAAATCAAAATCCCTTAAAAGTCCTCCCATTTCCCTAATTTTTCCAGCATTACTACTAGCAATAACTAATTTTTTAAACATTTATTTCTCAAACTAAATTAATAATTCTTAATTCTTAATTCTTAATTCTTAATTCTTAATTCTTAATTCTTTAGTAGTCTCGTTTTTCGATACAACCTTTAATTTCATTTAAGTCAATATATCGATCGGTAGCATTTCGCAATTCTCTAGCAATCATACCATCAGTTGAGACGACGGTAATATGAGTATTTTTTGATCTTAGCAGTTCGATCGCCCTTTCAAAATCCCCGTCACCGCTAAATAACACCACTCGATCGTACTGATCTACAGTGTTAAACATATCTACCACGATTTCAATATCTAAATTAGCTTTTTGAGAAAAACGACCCGAACTATCATCGTAATATTCTTTAAGAATTTTAGTGCGTACAGTGTAACCTAAACTAATTAAAGCATCTCTAAAACCTCTTTGATCTTGAGAATCTTTTAAACCAGTGTACCAAAAAGCATTAATTAACATAAATCCTGATTCCTCAGAAAAATAATCAATTACCTTACGGGGATCAAAAAACCAACCATTTTTTTGTTGAGCATAAAACATATTATTACCATCAACAAAAATAGAAATTCGATCTCTTAATCGGTGATTATTAGGGTGATAATGATGGTTATTATTATGATTATTTATTTCTGTAGTTGAATTAATAATAGTAGTAGAATTAAGTTGATATTCTGGATTATATTCAGGGCGTGGAATTAATTGAGGTTTAGGATTTGTGCCATTATTTTCATTATTTTGTCCCGAATAATTTTCTTTGTTATTTAGTTCTGGAGGTCGTTCTAAATAGCTTTTTGCTAGGCTTAAATTGCCATTATTAAAATCAAAGTTTTGCATATAAATAACATTAATTTAATAGGTAAAAATATAAAAATAAGATGAGTTTTTAAAGAAATATAGCTAGAATTATATTTTAGACTAAAATACTTAATTTTAAGTGAATTTTAATCTAAATAAAAATAGTAATATTTAATGAAAATAAATTAATAAAGATAGTAACAAAATATACTTTTTAAAACTTAGCAAATACCAAATTAAAAAGGGTTGTGGCAATTTTAATCTCCTATAACCTTTTTGATTAAATTAGGCTATAAATCGGAGATTACCAAAGATTAACGATAAGAAAATTGTGAAGATAAGACAGGAAGAAAGAATTTTAAAATGGATAAAAACCATAATTAAATTGAGTAAACATTTTTCTATAATAAATTTGATTAATGTTTAAATTAATTCTTTCTACTATCTTCTATCTCCTAATTTTATTTAAAATTTTCTGGGTAGGAACACCAATCGCTCCAAGCACCTACATATAACTTACACTGATTTACACCGATCGATCTTAAAGCAAGTATATCGACACAAGCAGTTACTCCAGAGCCACAATAAACAATAATTTCCTGATAGTTTTTATAGCTTTGCCAAATCTGAGTTAATTCTTCTCTGGGCTTGAGTTTACCCTGCTCAGTAGTCATGTCTTGCCAAAAAACATTTTTAGCAGTGGGGATACTACCAGCAATGGGATCAATGGGTTCAACTTTGCCTAGATAACGATCGAGCGATCGAGCATCAACAATCACACAATCCGAAGATGATTGACATTGACGCACATAATCTATATCCACAACCCAATCTAATCGAGGTTGAGGAACAAAAGAACCATAGGCGACAGATTTAGGAATTTCAGAAGTGACAGGATAGTTTAAATTACTCCATTCCTGCCAACCGCCATCAAGGAGAAAAACTCGATCGTGACCGAGATATTGTAGTAACCACCATAAACGGGAGGCAAAAGCAAAACGAGAATCATCATAAGCCACGATCGTAGTTTCATTGTGAATAATGCCCATTTGGGCAAATTTATCCCCTAAAACATGGGTATCGGGTAAAGGATGTCTTCCTCCGTGAAGTTGAACAGGACTCGCAAGGTCTTGATTTAAGTGTAAATAGTAAGAATTAGTAATATGGCTATTAGTATATTGCTGATAACCCCATTCGGGATCAGATAGACGAAAACGACAATCAATAATTATGACATTAGGATTATCGAGATTCTCTTTGAGCCATTGTGCTGAGACGATCGTCTGAGTTTGACCCATTGTTTGTAATAAAAGTTAAATAAAAATTAAATATAGAATAAATAAAAATATTAGTTACCAGTTTAACCTTAGATTCTCAGGAATACATATATTACTGAATATTTTTAATAACAATACAGAGGGAAGAGGGGAAGACAAGATGACAGGTGGACAGGTGGACAGGTGGACAGGTGGACAGGTGGACAGTTTTAAATTCTCAATTTTTAATTCTTAATTCTTAATTCTTAATTCTTAATTCTTAATTCTTAATTCTTAATTCTTAATTCTTAATTCTTAATTCTTAATTCTTAATTCTCAATTCTCAATTCTCAATTCCTACGCTGTGCTATACTTTAAACTAAGATTTATTTAAAAAAGTATAAATACCAAAATCGGATTTATAATGACTGCTAAAAAAGCTATGCTAGAATCGCAAATGTCTTCTATGGAAATCAATAATAGTTATCTATCTCACCTATCTTCTATTCGACGAGAAAATATTATTAATGCTGTGCCGATGGTAGTAGAGTCGTCAGGTACGGGAGAAAAAGTTTTTGATGTTTATTCTCGGTTACTCAGAGAAAGAATTATTTTTTTAGGTACAGCTATCGATGACATGTTAGCAGATTCGATCGTAGCTCAATTACTATACCTAGAAGCAGAAGACCCACACAAAGATATTTATATCTATATCAACTCTCCCGGTGGTTCGGTTTATGCAGGATTGGCTATTTATGACACCATGCAACACATTCAACCCGATGTATCCACTATTTGTTATGGTATTGCCGCTAGTATGGGGGCTTTTCTTTTGTCTGGGGGGGCAAAAGGTAAACGCATGGGACTGCCTAACTCCCGTATCATGATACACCAACCCCTAGGAGGAGCTCAAGGTCAAGCCACCGAAATTGACATTCAAGCTAAAGAAATCCTTTATATTAAACAAAAATTAAATCAGCTTCTTTCAGATCATACAGGACAACCCTTCGATCGAATCAGTGAAGATACAGAAAGAGATTTTTATATGTCTTCCACCGAAGCCCAAGAATATGGACTAATTGATCAAGTAATTATTCGAGATGGCATCAGTCTTCCCCTCAGTCGTAAATCGATCGATGTCAGCGAACTTTTCTCCTAATCACCCTATTATCCCATCAATAACATGGCTAAATACGACTCTCATTTAAAATGTTCATTTTGCGGTAAATCTCAAGAACAAGTGCGAAAATTGATCGCAGGTCCTGGGGTTTATATTTGTGATGAGTGTGTAGAACTTTGCAACGAGATTTTAGAAGAAGAATTAATGCCCGTAAATCGTCCTTCTTCCAAGCAAAAAAATACTCGTCCGAATAAAAATGGTTCTAACACCCGCAAACCTTTATCTTTTCACAAATTACCCAAGCCTAGGGAAATTAAACAACAACTTGATGAATACGTCATCGGACAAGATGAAGCAAAAAAAGTGCTTTCCGTAGCAGTTTACAATCATTACAAAAGACTTACAGTATCAGAACTCGATCGAGATCAGAATAACAATGAGAACAGTGTAGAAATACAAAAATCGAATATTCTCTTGATCGGTCCTACAGGTTCAGGTAAAACATTATTAGCGCAAACCTTAGCTAAAATTCTTGATGTACCCTTTGCCATCGCCGATGCCACCACTTTAACCGAAGCAGGTTATGTCGGGGAAGACGTAGAAAACATTCTTTTGCGATTATTACAAGTCGCCAACTCCGATTTAGAAGAAGCCCAACGGGGTATTATTTACATTGACGAAATCGACAAAATCGCTCGTAAAAGTGAAAATCCCTCCATTACCAGAGATGTTTCAGGAGAAGGAGTCCAACAAGCATTACTGAAAATGTTAGAAGGTACAGTGGCAAATGTTCCCCCCCAAGGAGGCAGAAAACACCCTTACCAAGACTGCATTACGATCGACACCAGTAATATCTTATTCATCTGCGGCGGCGCATTTGTCGGATTAGATAAAATTATCGAACAAAATAAAGAGAAAAAAGTACTCGGTTTTGAAATTCCCACCGATACTTCCTCCAAAGAACAAAGAGTCTCCGATGCCGCCCGTCAACTACAACCCGATGATTTAGTGCGTTTTGGCTTAATCCCCGAATTTGCTGGACGTTTACCCGTAGTAGCGGTTTTAGATTCCTTAAACGAAGAAAGCCTCATTGAAATTCTGACTCAACCCCGTAACGCCTTAGTTAAACAATATCAAAAACTAATCGGTATGGATAACGTAGCCTTAGAATTTGAACCTGACGCTATTCGTGCCATCGCCCAAGAAGCCTACAGACGCAAAACAGGGGCAAGAGCCTTAAGAGGTATAGTAGAAGAAATTATGCTAGATGTGATGTATGAATTACCATCCCGTCAAGATGTGCAAAATTGTCTAATCACCAAAGACATGGTAGAAAAACGCAGTACTGCAGAACTACTTGTCCTTCCTGCACCCCTACCCAAAAAAGAATCCGCATAGGTAGTAAGTAAAAAAATAAGTTTGTAGTAATGGCTTTAGCCGTTTATTCATAAACCTTTTAAGGCTGACTACACACTTATATAAAAGAAGGGTTAAAACCCCTACTACAAACTTACTCAAATTTTTGTTGTGTTTTACCTCTTGCCTTTTTCTCCATTCTGAATTTCTAACGACTAAACTGATGACTGCAAAAACGCCCGTTTCTACTACCCGATTAAAAAATCGTCGTGACGAATTAAAAAATCAACGGCGATGGCGTAATTTTGTCTCGGTAACTCGTACCCTATTAATTATGTCCTTAACAGGGGGAATGTTTTGGTTTTTGACTCTCCCCGACTGGGTAATTAAAGATTCTCAACAAATTGATATAGAAGGCAATGAATTACTCACCAATGATGAAATTCGCAGTTTAATTCCCCTTGAATATCCTCAATCTTTACTGCAATTATCCATCAAAGATTTAAGGGAATCCTTACAAAAAAAAGTACCCCTGACTAATGTTGTTGTAACTAGAGCATTATTACCGCCTAATCTTACTATTAGAATCACAGAAAAAAAACCTGTGGCGATGGCCCTTGCGGTACAAGTGTCTCCTGAAACAAAAAAATCAGCCTTAAAAGAAGTAGGCTATATCGATATAGACGGGATATTTGTCTCTAATGAATTGTATCAAAATTTAGCCCAAAAACCAGAGTTAAAACCGCCCTTAAAAATTTTAGGCACTCCTCAAATGTACCTTGCTTATTGGACAGATTTTTATGATTTATTAAGTCAATCTTCTGTCAAAATTACTCAAGTTGATTGGCAAAATCCCACTAATATTGTGTTAAGTAGCGAATTAGGAAAAATTTATTTAGGTCCTTATACCTCAAAATTTAGTGAACAATTAATGGTATTAGAAAAGCTAAAAAATATCACGGGCAAAGTACCAAAAGAAAGAATTATTTATATCGATTTAACAGACCCAGAAATCCCTTCTATTAAAGAGAAAAAACCCCCCAAAGAAGATAAAAAAGACAACTAAATTATCATAAAGTGTAGATTGGGTTGAGGTACGAACCTCAACAAATCCTTTAATTCATAACTCCTATAATAATTTATCCATTAAATCCATTAAATGGATACTATCAGAAGACAATTCTTCTTTTTGATAATCGAGTTTTAACTGATGTTCTAATAAGCCTTTCATGGCAATCAACTTGAGACTATTTTCTGCATAGGCTTTACTAATTGCCTCTCCTGATTTTACATAACCGATCGCACCTAAATCCATTAAAGCCGATCGACGTAGTTGCAATTCTTTTCCTTGCAAGGCAGTGACTAAAATTTCTCCATAGGTGTCATCATTAGTTAACTGATACATTGCCCTTGCAGAAGCATAAGCTATTTTCGGAGTAGGATGGTCAAGAAAAGCCTTGATCAAATTTAGGGCATTTTTAGCGTTAAGTGTGCCTAAAGCCTCAATAATCGCCTCGTAGGGTTGATGGAGGTAAGGTTTACCAATGACAGGCTCAATGGCATAATCAGTTAATTTGTCATCCTTGACGGCATTGTCTAAAAGATTGATCAACGGTTGAATTGCTCTTGAGTCCCCTAACATTTCTAAGGCTTGGGCGGAGGATTCTCTCACATAATAATCATCACATTCAAAACACTTAATTAAAGGCTCAACAGCCCTCAAATCCTCTAGTTTTCCCAAGGCTTTGGCCGCATTACGGCGGAGGGGAAAACCACCATCAGGGGCTCTATCTTCTTCGTCTTCTAAGGCGTTAATCAGACTTTCCACCGCTAGAGATGTTTTGACTCGAAATTTTCCTAACCACCAAGCGGCATAGTATCTTAATCCTAAGTCTTCTTTTTGGTTTAGGTTTTCGATCGCAATTTCTGGAGTTATGGATGCTTCGCTATTGATCATAATTGTTGTAGCTACTCAGGAAAAGATGTTAAAAAAGTCTATAAAAAGTTTGTAGTGAGGGCTTTAGCCCTTTCTCATGGTGCTGGTGGGCAATGCCCACCCTACTTATTATTTGGTTAATCGATGGGGGATTAAATCTTGTTTCACTAAGTCTTCGTAGGTTTCACGGCGAATGATTAGGTTTGCTTCTCCTTCATTGACTAAAACGGCGGCAGGACGTGCTAAACGGTTATAGTTAGAAGCCATACTATAGTTATATGCTCCTGTGGCTAATACTACTAATATATCTCCGGGTTCGGTGTCAGGGATTTCAATGTCTTTGATTAATATATCTCCTGATTCACAGTGTTTTCCTGCGATCGTCACTTTTTCGGCATTCAAAGCGCGCATTTTATTAGCAATTACCACTTGATAAAGGGATTGATAGGTAATCGGTCTTGGATTATCAGACATTCCACCATCCACAGAAACATAGGTTCTTACATCAGGAATAACTTTTCTGCCTCCCACGGTATAGGCAGTAATACAAGCTGTTGCAACCATCGATCGACCGGGTTCGGCGATAAGTTTAGGAAGGGTGAGGTTTCTTTCTTCACAGGCTTTTTTCACTGCGGTAGCAACGGTTTTCACCCATTCTGTAATACTTGGGGGATCATCAGATTCGGTGTAACGGATACCTAAACCACCGCCAACGTTTAATTCTGTCACGGGTAAACCGTAATCAAGGGCTTTTTTGAACCAATCTGCTAAAACCCCTGCTAAGTCGTTATGGGGTTGTAATTCAAAAATTTGTGAACCGATATGCGCGTGTAAACCAATACAGTTAATATAGGATTGCTCTTTGACAAAAGTAAATACGGCTTCTAGTTGGTGGAGAGAAAAACCGAATTTGCTATCAATACTACCTGTACGGATATATTCGTGAGTATGGCATTCAATACCGGGAGTAAGACGAATTAAAATATTGACAGATTGCTGTTTTTTAGCGGTTAATTGGGCTAAAGTTTCTAATTCTAACCAGTTATCTACGATTATTTTACACTGGCTATCGATGGCTAATTCTAACTCCGCTACAGATTTATTATTACCGTGTAAGTAAATTCGATCGAGTATGTCTTCTGGAGTATAACCACTGATTTCTAAGGCTTTAGTGGTGGTGTAAAGTTCTCCTCCTGATACCACATCAAAACCGATGTCTTCACTGGCTAAGATAGATGCGATCGCCATGCAACTCCACGCTTTGGAGGCGTAAATAACTTGAGATGAGCCGGGGTAATATTCTTTAAAAGCCTCTCGGTATTGAGTGGCACAACTACGCAAAGTTTTTTCATCGAGAATATATAAAGCTGAACCAAATTGAGTTACTAATTCTGTCACATCGCAACCGCCAATTTCAAGGTGATTTCGATCGTTAATGGTAGCAGAGAGAGGTAATAATCTTTGATTGGGAGAAGTTTGAGTGTCCGAATTTAAAATTAATTTTTCGGCGGTGGATTTTTCCGTTAATAGCATTACTGATAATTATTAATATAAAGTTTTCACAGATATTCGATCGTTCTAAATAACCTGCAATCTATTATTTTAACTTAATTCAGACCCATCTTAAGTGGAATTATATCCATTTTCAATGTTAAATAGTGATCAGAGAAGTTACTTTTATATCTGTTACTCGATGAAGAGGCTTTGTTGGTTTTTCTGTAGTGATAAACTCGTCAGCTTTAATAGAAATAGCACTAGCAATTTGTAAAGCATCTAAAGCATTTAAACCATACTGACTAGCTAAACTTTCTGCAAGAGCAAGAATTATATTTAAGTCTTCCGCCCATATCTGACAACTGGCAAAAAACAATTCATAAAAGTTAATTTCTTCAATTTGTTTATGATATTTAGCCTTAGTTAAAATTTCTAAACCGACAAAATTACTAGAACAAAAATAACGACTAGAATCATCTAAAATAAAGTTAGCTTGAGTTGACACTAAATCATTTCCTCTAAAAGCGGCAATCAATACACCAGAGTCTAAATAAGTTAGAATCGATGCCATTATTATTTTCCTCTCATTTGATTTATTTCGACTTCTATATCATCTAAATCCAAAAGTTTGACATCAGATTTTTTCAGCATCTCTTGTCTAATAGCCCATAACTTTTTACCTAATTCTGTTTTAGGTTGATATTTTTTGAGAATAGAATTATCTTTTTGATTATTCTTATTTAAGTTGTCTATAAAATCTAAAACTTGAGCTTGTTTTTCTGAATCTAAATATTGCCATTTTGTTAATAATAATTGTTCTGTATTCATAATTTCTGTTCCTCATAATGACTTTTATTTAATAGAGTTCGATCGTAACTGGTTCAAAAAGGGTTAAAACCCTTACTACAAACTGATAAAAAATATGATTTGTTTGTGGGGATTGAATAATAATCATAAATATTCAACCCTTACAAGGTTTTAACTCTCTTTTTACGGATTAATAGTATCGGCGTAAACTGGTTTTTCATCAAGGATTCCCATTCTTTCAGGAGGCCAAAAACGAAGGGAGGCACGACCGATAAATTTGTCTCGTGGCACAAAACCCCAATAATGAGAATCATAGCTATTATTACGATTGTCTCCTAAAACTAAATATTCTCCTTCGGGTACAGTCACAGGTCCAAAATCATATTGTGGTGCTTCCGCAATATATTTCTCCCGGATTATCTCACCATTAACTGTAACTTTACCATTACGCACCATGACTTCATCTTTGGGTAAACCGATTATTCTTTTAATAAAATCATCGTTATAACCCTCTTTCTGCAATGCCTCTGTAGCTGAAAAGACCACGACATCTCCTCGTTTTGGTTGTTGAAAACGATAGGTCATTTTTTCTATAATAAGACGATCGTTTATTTGTAGTGTAGGCTCCATGGAAGAAGAAGGAATGTATCGAGCTTCGGCGACAAAAGTACGAATACCAAAAGATAAAACCGCCGCCATAGCGATGGTTTGTGCAAATTCTTTTATTACTTCTAATCTAATATACCCTTTTTCATTTGTAGTATTTTGCAATGATTCTTTTTGCAATTTTTCACTCATAGTTGTTTTTTGATATTAATTTATCTTTATTTATTTAGTTTAACTTAAACATTCAATGACTGATAGACTCAATAATTGACAATAGAGAATAGAAAATGGAAAATGGAGAAGGTCGAAGGTGGAATGAAAAATTGAGACGATTAAATTAAAAATATTTTCCCTATCCACTATCAACTATCCACTATCCACTATTAATTATTCACTATCATGTCTAGGGCAAAAATATTACAACCTGATTTAGTTTTAGGAGATGTGGTTATTCATCTTACTCCTAGTTTGATTCAAAAATATAATTTGAAAGGGTTGGTGTTAGATGTCGATGAAACTCTAATACCTTGGAATGAAAAACAGTTATCTTCTGAATTGATTAACTGGGTTAATGATGTGCGCCCGATAGTTGATTTATGGTTAGTTAGTAATAATCTTAGTGAAAATCGTATTCGATCGATCGCTTCTAGGTTAGATTTACCGTTTATTTTTGGGGCGGCGAAACCTTCTCGCCGTAAACTTCGACAAGCTGTAGAAGCCATGAATCATCCCATTGAACAAATTGCTATGGTGGGCGATCGACTGTTTACAGATGTTTTAGTTGGTAATCGGCTAGGGATGTTTACCATTTTTGTTGAACCGATGGTATCATCTCAAGACAAATTAATCTCCCTGAGAAATTTTGAGGTGTGGTTATCTCAAAAACTGGGGGTTTCTGTTTACAAAACTTAAGGTTAGTTAATATTTCGCAATAGTTTGTAACATTTATTAACGAAAATCTAAAGAAAATATTAAGAAACTAAATAAAATTTAAAAAATATGTGATTATAGTTTTCAGATAAATTGGGGTCAGCTTATATAAAGACCTTAAGCATAAATAAATACATATAAAAAACCGAGGGCTTCTCATAATTTATGGGAAGCCTTTTTTAATTAATGGAGAATGGAGAATGGAGAATGGAGAATGGAGAATGGAGAATTAAGAATTAAGAATTAAGAATTAAGAATTAAGAATTAACAATTAAGAATTAAGAATTAAGAATTAACAATTAAGAATTAACAATTAACAATTAATTATCTCCCTGTCTTCCTGTCCACCTGTCCACCTGTCCACCTGTCCACCTGTCCACCTGTCCACCTGTCCACCTGTCTCCTATTCTGCCGTGACTGAAAGATTACCGATAACGATCGAGGGTGTATAACACGAACCACTCCAAGCTCGATCGAACCCTAATAAGTTAACATCGAGTAAGGCATCATAAACATTTCCAGCCGTCATGGTGTCTTTAATTCTACCGATGATTTCTCCTTGTTTGACTCGATAACCCAAGTCGATATTGAAAGAAAAATCCCCCGAAATATCCGCACCTTCCCCTAAAATTTGATCAATAATGATGCCATCTCCCATATTTTTGATTAACTCCTCAAAGGAAAAATTACCTTCATCGATGACAAGATTAATTAAGTCAGGGGTAGGATAACTACCTAAACTTGGACGAAATCCGTTACCTGTATTGGCAATATTTAATTTTTGGGCGGTTTTTTTGTCGGTGTAAAAATTCTTCAAGATACCGTTTTCAATGAGTGAGAAGGGTTGCGAAATTGTACCTTCATCGTCAAATGGACAATTATAGGGTTGTAAGTCGGGTTGCTGACGGAGATTGAGACAGGAGGCGATAACTTGTTTTCCTTGGGATTGACTCCAAGGGGATGATTTATCGAGGATTTTCTTGCCGTTTAAGGCTTCTGTAACGGTTTCCCAGAGGGTGACGACGGCATTAGGGGTAAATAAGACGGGCATTTTTCCACTATTTACGGTGATATTTTTCTGCGCCCATTGTATTTTCTGTAAAACTGTCTTAATCATTGTCGTCAAATCAAGGGTTTCATGGCTATAGATGCCGTCATAAATGCCTAAAAAGTCTTCGTCTCTGACTAATTCTACTCCTAATGAAGCTGAATAACTATTGTCGGTTTGTTGGCAGTATAAACCACGAGAGTTAACTAGGGTGGTGGTTTCGGTTTCCCATTCTATGTCAAGATTTACAATTACTTCGGGATATTTTTCTGTAATATGCTCGATCGAATTTTTCCCTTGAGCAATCAAGGATTTAATATCTGGTTCTGAGGTAGAATTAGGATAGATTAATTTGGCTCGATCGTTTAAAAGAGGTTGCTCAGGTTCGTTTAATTCAGAAATAGCCTTGGCTTTAGCAATTAAATCATCTCCATTAAAATCTCCGTAGGCAACCACTAAACCGGGGCGACTATTATGCCACAATCTCAAGGCGATACCAGTAGTTTGAGAGCTTTCAATTTGTTTTAAACGATTAGCTTCAAAAGAAAGAGGGCGAGAGTAGGAATTTACTTGATACACTTCTGCATCATGAATGCCTTTTTTGAGAGTTAATGCCAATAATTCTTCTGCTAACATATAAAAAATAAACTACTCTAAACATTATTTAGCTTTATCTTATATTAAGTTTGGATAGTCCTTGATAAAAGAAGTTTATAGCAAGGGTTTTAACCCTCATTCTCTTGATTACAGCAAAGGTATAATGACTAAAGTCATCACTACAAACTTTTAGAGATTTTTTTTAAAACAGGCAAAACCTGCACGATGTAACAGTGAATGACGATAAACTAATTCGTTTAAGTTACGGCTATAACCACCGCCAATAACGGCGGCGATGGGATAACCATAGGCTAAACAAGTACTAATAACCTGCATTTCTCGGCGATATATTCCTGTATCCGTTAAACATAATTTTCCTAGTCGATCGCCTACATGGGTATCTACACCAGCATCATATAAAACAATATCAGGTTTCACTTGGGTAAGTAAATCGGGAAGATAACTAGCCAAAATTTGTAGATAACCGTCATCATCTAAGCCGATGGGTAAGGCGACATCGACATCGCTGTTTTGTTTACGATAGGGAAAGTTGGCTTCACAGTGCATGGAAAAAGTGAAAACTCGATCGTCCTGTGCGAAAATAAAGGCTGTACCATCTCCTTGATGTACGTCTAAATCCACTATCAAAATTTTTTTCACTAATCTTTCTTGTAATAAATAACGAGATGCGATGGCTAAATCATTAAAAATACAAAAACCTGAACCATAATCAGGAAAAGCGTGATGAGTGCCTCCTGCGGTGTTAAAACATATCCCCTGCTGTAAAGCTAATTTTACGGTTAATAGTGTGCCTCCTACGGCGGTACAGGTGCGTTTTATTAAGCCTTCACTCCAAGGCAAACCGATTCTTCTTTGTTTTTTAGGTTCTAATGTACCATTGCAAAAGTTTTCGACATAATCCCTAGTGTGAACTAATTGTAAAATATCATTACTGGCAATCTCAGGGGTATAGGTAGATTGAGGAGTGATTATGCCGTCTTTGAGTAACAATTCATGTAATAGTTTAAACTTTGGCATGGGAAAACGATGTTCTTCGGGCAAGGGAGTGACATAATTAGGATGATAGACAACGGGTAAACTCATGGATAAAAATGAGAGGGCAAAATTTTTTTATGATTAACTATCTATACCAATCCTAAATGATTCGTGAGAATTTTTGCCCCCTAACCCCCAATTCAGGGGATGTTACCTCACTATTTTCTTACAACTGATATAGGAATACTATATTATCTATTAACTATGAAAAATTATCCTAAATTTATTTCTTTAATACCTAATTTAATGGGGGGAGAAGGTCATATTATTCCTTATCATATTTCTATTAATAAAGCTACAAAAATTTTAAATTGGTCTCATGAGGTTATCTATTCTCCTGAAGCTAATTTACCTATCTTACCAGAAAATTGGTATGGAGTTTTAAGGGGAAATCAGTTAGAAAATGAGGCTAGTTTTTTTTATAAGTTACAACAAATTATTATTTTTGCTCGATCGATCTTAAACTATTTAAACAGTAAATTATCTCAAAATAACTCCTCTCGATCGAACATTATTTTTATTGAAAGATTTATTCATTTGCAGTTATTTGCTCTTTGGTTAGCGGTGTTATTTTTACCTAAAGATAACTTATATATTTGGGTTTTATATCGACATAATTTTCATCAACATAAAACAAAGTTTTTCTATAAATTACTCAATAAACTATTAAAAAAAACTGTAAAATCTGGGCATTTTGCTTTGTTTAGTGATAGTGAATTATTAGCTAATTCCATGACTAAATATTTTGACGAACCTTTTACAGTCATGCCGATTCCTCATACAGATTTTGTGACAAAATCTCCTAATAAAAATGATCATATCATTTGTTGGTGGGCAGGTCCTCCTAGGGAAGAAAAAGGCTGGAATATTATTAAACAATTAGCTGAATGTGTCACTCCTTTAGGGGATAATTTTATTTTGGTTGCGTCTAAAAGTGCTGATTTAAACATGGTTAATCAGGGGGTAAAGGTAATTTTTACAGAAGATAATTTACCCCGTGAAGATTATGAATATTGGTTAACAAAAACTGATATTATGTTAATTCCTTATGATTCGATCGCTTATGAAGAAAGAACATCAGGAGTTTTTACTGAAGCAATTATTGCGGGAAATATTCCCCTAACAACTAAAGATACATGGATGGCAAAAGAATTATTAAAATTTGGCTTAGATGAATTAATTATTAATTGGGATAATCCTCAACAAGTATGGGAAAAAATTAAGTATATTATTAATTGTGAGGAAACGAAAAAAAAATTAAAAATTATGCAAAAAGCCTATACTGATTTTCATAATTTGGATAGTTTTGCTCATCAGTTTAAGAAGTTGTTTTAAAAGTTTCTGAATCTCCCTAAATCCACCTTTTTCAAGGGAGACTTTTTATAATCTTTCGCCCTCAGGGGAGGAGAGACTTTTTATAATATTTTTAATAATTGATTAATTAAAAACCCTAGGCACTATTCACTCTCAATTCTCCATTCTCCATTCTCAATTCTCCATTCTCCATTCTCCATTCTCCATTCTTTCTTGTTGTCAATTTTCCTAAAATCATGAATAATTATGGATAAATCTATTAAAAAATGATCAAATATGAGCTTAGAATATCCTGATGATTTAAGATACCTTGATTCTCATGAGTATGTTCGTTTAGACGGTGAAATCGCTACGGTGGGCATTACTGCTTTTGCTATTGAGGAATTAGGAGATATTGTTTTTTTGGAGTTACCAGAATTGGGAGATGCCATTGGTGTTGAGGATAATATTGGTACTGTAGAATCGGTTAAGGCGGTGTCGGAAATTTATTCTCCTGTATCGGGTACAGTAATCGATCGTAATGAAATGTTAATTGAATCTCCAGAATCGATCGTAGATGATCCCTATGGGGAGGGTTGGTTTATAAAGGTTAGACTAGATAATCCTGATGATGACTTAGAAGATACTTTATCGGCGGATGAGTATAAATCCTTAGTTGAACCTGAAGAAGACTAAAAACAGAAAACCTTTGTAGAGACGTAAAATTTTATGTCTCTATCGACAATTCGATCGACTCAAAGATATAATACAACTGTTAAAAAGATGAAAATTAAAGCAATAATTCATACTGCCGAAGAGGGTGGATATTGGGCAGAAGTACCAATTCTTCAAGGATGCTATACCCAAGGAGAAACCATTGAAGAAGTTTTAGAAAATCTTCAAGAAGTAATAAGTTTGTATGCAGAAGATGAACCAGAAAATCTTAATCCTTATTTAAAAAATTATTCGATCGTCTCAAAGGTATAAAATAACTGATAAGAAGATGAAAAATAAAGAGATTTTTACTAATATTTTCTATCCTCATCAATAAAATTACACTGATTATCCAGAGCTTGAGTTAACAATTTCATATACTCTCTATTGTCGATGATATAAGAACCAAATCTTTCTAAATGGGGATTTTGCATTTGAGCATCAAATAATACAAAGTTGTTCGATCGAAGATGTTCTACTAATTTAACCATCGCCACCTTAGAAGCATTAGGAATATTAAAAAACATCGATTCCCCAATAAATGCTCCTCTAATCACAATACCTAAGATACCTCCTGCTAATTTATCATCTTGCCATGTTTCAAAACTATAAGCCCACCCCGCTTGATTCAATTGTAGATAAATGTCGATTAATTCCGATGAAATCCAAGTGGTATCTCGATGGGCGCAACCCTGACAAACTCCTAAAAAATCTCGATTGATTGCTACAGAAAAAGTATTTTTATTTAATACCCGTTGTAGAGATTTAGGGTAACGAAATCGATCGTCCAGAGGAATTAAAGTTCTTTGGTTACTAGAATACCATCCCAACTGCTGATAATCGTCAGCCATTAAAAAATTACCGTGGGCATAACCTTGAATAATAGACGGAATATCTATCATAAATAATGGACTAAATATATATAATTTCAAATAAAGGAAACCTATATAATATTAAATCATGTCTCAACCCATTCCTCCTATTGTCTTACCCCCAATACAAAATCCAGAATTAGAACGACAGTGGTTAGAATCCGCTTTACGCCAATGGTTGAATGAAGAATTTATCCCCGAAATAATCAACGATACGATCGCCTTCCGTGCCTCTCAAATTTTTATTCGTCAAAGACTGGAGGGAGAAAATGATCTTGGTTGTCTGGTGATTGCGATCGTAACTGAAATGCAGTCTTTTGATTTTCAGAAAAGTTTTTATAGTGAGTTTGCCATCGCCAATGCTGTTAGTGATTTAATTCTCAACAGTGGTATTAATCTCGTCTGAGTGTTAGGGTGTTCAGGTGTTAGGGTATTAGGGGTATTAGGGTGTTAGGGTGTTGGGGAGATTTTAAGTTTTTTCTGTTATGGATTCGGGGATAGTTTCCCCGTTGGCTTCCATATCTAAGTACTCATGCAAAATAGATTGTGAATTTTAAAATTAATTAAAATAACTTACATCTTTGTTGCCTCTTGCCTTTTGCCTTTTGCCTTTCATAAAGTAAACATACAATTAATTTTGCCTACTCACTTACGATACTTGTTTTACTTGATAAAATTTTCCATTTTCCATTCTCAATTCTCAATTCTCCATTCTCCATTAAATCGTAACAAAAGATACTAGACGCATTTTCCCTTATCTTTATTCTAAGAACATCAAATTTATCTCTAAATAAACATTTTTTTCTCAAATAATGAGTAGAATTATTTATAAGGTGGCGAGAACAAAAAAAGTCAGAAATAATATAGATGAGACTATTGTAGTTATTCACCAATGGGGTATTTATGAACTGGATGTTAAGTAGTCGAAAATTAAATAGTTATCATAAGTCTCTTAATTACCTCGATCGATGTATATATTTATGTGGTGATCTGGATTCAGCATCCATTGATTTAGATACTATTAATATTCCCATTGCCTTAGTGAAAACGGATACCCATAAATTAATTTATAGTAATACCAGTTTTCAACAAATCTTTAGTAGTTACCACCATAACCTAGAAGATAATCCCCTCGAAAATTATATCAAGCCTTATACCGTTGAACAAATTTTTGCCTTAGCCACAGAAAATCCTTACTTATTGATTCCTCAAAATTCCACCATCGAAAATAGGCAATTTAACGATTTATATAGTTTATCTCTCAATATTGTGACGTGGAAAGGAGAAAAAGTGATCATCGCTATATTTCATCCTATTACCCATAAATCGATCGTCGATTTAACCGCAGAATTATCTCATTTATCTTCTTTACTTAACAACCTTCCTTCCGTAGTTTATCGTTGTCGTCTTGATGAAAGATGGACTTGTGAGTATATTAGTCAAAATTGCTGGGATTTGACGGGGTATGAATCCATCGATTTTATCAAGAATAATAAGATTAGTTTTCAAGATTTAATTTATCCGTGCGATCGAGCATTTGTAACTCAAGAAGTTAATACAGCTTTAGCATCTCATACCATGTACCAATTAGAATATAGAATAGTCCATAAATCTGGTGGTGTCAAGTGGGTATGGGAACAAGGGCAGGGAATATACTCTCCTACAGGCGAAATCTTATTTTTAGAAGGATTAATAATAGATATTACCGAGAAAAGAAAAATCGAACAAGAAAAATCTTTATTACTCAATATCACCCAAGCCGTTACCACTTCTGTGGATTTTGAAACTGCCCTACTTTATACCCTACAAAAAGTATGTCAAGAAACAGACTGGGATTTTGGGGAAGCATGGTTGCCTGATAGTGAAGGGGAATTTTTTTATTATTCTACCTCATGGTTTGCTCCTGAAAAAAATGAACAAGTGTGCCATGATTGCGATCAATCGAGTGATAAAATTTCTTTAGCAGATTTTACCAAAGAAAGTTATAATTTTTTCTTTCAATCTTCCGTCGGTTTACCCGGTAATATTTGGAAAGAAAAACAAGCTATATGGGTAAAAGATATAACCCAAGAAGATTGGTTTTTACGGCGAGAATTAGCTAAAAAATGTGGCTTAAAAACAGCTTTTGGAGTGCCGGTTTTAGCAGGAGAAGAAGTAGTTGCTATTTTAATCTTTTTCTGTCGTCAATGTCTCAGCATCGATGAAAATTTACTCCAAGTAGTGGAAACCATTGCTTCTCAATTAGGTACAGTATTTAAACATAAACAAATAGAATTAGAGTTATATCAAAGTCAACGCCAATTAGCTACTATTGTTGACTCCACTTCAGGAATGTTTTTTAGAATTGCTTGTGATGAGCATTGGGCAAAAGATTATATTAGCCAAGGATGCGAAAAATTGACAGGTTATGCCGTGTCAGAATTATTAGTTAAAGGAAAAATTGACTTAGCAAAATTTACTCATCCCCTCGATTTACAGCAGGTGTTAATTGTTATTAAAACTAACCTTGAAAAACGCCAAAACTATACCATTGAATATCGTATTTTTACCAAAAATAACCAAGAAAAATGGGTGTGGGAAAAAGGAAAAGGTATTTTTAATCGAGAAGGTAAATTATTAGGTATCGAAGGTTGGATTACAGACATCAGCGATCGAAAACACATGGAAGAAGCCTTAAATAAAGCTGAAAATCGTTATCGTCATTTTTTTGAGAATGCCATAGAAGGAATTTTTCAAAGCACTGCCGATGGTTATTATCTTAACGCTAATAATGCCTTAGCTAAAATTTATGGCTATGATACTCCCTTACAACTGATGCAAAATTTGAATGATATTGACAATTGCTTATATGTGCAACCTGACAGGAGAAAGGAATTTAAACAAATATTAGAGCAACAGGAAGCTATTACTAACTTTGAATCTCAAGTTTATCGTCGAGATGGTACGATTATTTGGATTTCCGAAAATGCCCGTGCCGTCAGAAATAGTCATGGAGATTTACTCTATTATGAAGGTACGGTGGAAGATGTGACTAAATATCGTGAAACCCAAGAAAAATTACACCATCAAGCCTTTTACGACAATCTGACTCAATTACCTAATCGCACTCTTTTCTTACAACATCTTAGTAACAGTATTCATAAATTGAGAGAATTTTCTGATGCTGGGTATCAGTTTAGCGTTTTATTCCTTGATTGCGATCGATTTAAAGCCGTCAATGATAGTTTAGGGCATGGAGTAGGAGACTTATTATTGGTTGCCATCGGAGAAAGATTACAAACTTGTCTAGGAGAAAAAGACATTGTTGCTAGACTTGGGGGAGATGAATTTACTATTTTGTGTGATGAAATCACCGATATTAAAGATGTGGTGAAATTAGCAGAAACCATCTACTCCGCCTTTAAACCTCCTTTTATGGTTAATCAACATCAATTATACTGCGGGGTAAGTATGGGTATATTTTTTAGTAGTAGCGTTGATATTGAAGAATATAACTATTTAAGCCCTGCCCAAGTCTTACAATATGCTGATACTGCCTTATACAAAGCAAAATCTCAAAAACGGGGTTATTATCAAGTATTTCAAGGGCAAATGCAAAATGAAGCCTTAGAAGAATTGGAATTAGAAAATGAAATTAGACAAGGTTTAATTGAAGAAGAATTTTGTCTTTATTATCAACCAATAATGGAGATTTATAGCGGAAAAATTAAAGGATTTGAGAGTTTAATTCGTTGGAATCATCCCCAAAAAGGATTAATGACTCCTAATCAATTTATTGATTTAGCCGAGCAAACGGGCTTAATTATTCCTATGGGTTTTAGTATCTTAAAACAAGCCTGTCATCAGTTAACAAAATGGCATAATCAACTCTCAACATATAATCCCCATCATCAAGATTTACCGATTCTTAGTGTTAATTTATCCTGTCAAGAATTTAATACGGAAAACTTTTTAACTATCATTGATGAAATCATCGAAGAAACGGGGATAAATCCGAACTATATTAAGTTAGAAATTACTGAAAGTTGTTGTATTTTTCAAGAAGAATTTACTGTGGATATTTTACAACAAATAATCGATCGAAAAATGCAATTATGGATAGATGATTTTGGTACAGGATATTCTAGTTTAAGCTATTTACATAAATTACCTATTCACGGTTTAAAGCTCGATCGATATTTTACCGCTAATCTCGAAGAAAATCCCAATAAAGTAAAAATAGTCAAAGCCATTTTATCCTTAGCACAAGACTTAGGCTTAGAAGTCGTAGCCGAAGGAATTGAAACCAAAGAACAACTGATCATCTTAGAAGAAATAGGCTGTAAACTAGGACAAGGTTACTTATTTTCTCGCCCTTTATGCCCAGAAAATGCCTTTGATTTTTTCCACTATCCCCGTTGTATGTAAGGAATAGGGAATTGGGGAATTGGGGAGTTGGGGAGTTGGGGAGTTAGGGAATTGGGGAGTTGGGGAGTTGGGGAATTGGGGAGTTGGGGAGTTGGGGAGTTGGGGAGTTAGGGAATTGGGGAGTTGGGGAGTTGGGGAGTTGGGGAATTTGGGAATTGGGGAGTTAATAATTGTTAATTCTTAATTGTTAATTCTTAATTGTTAATTCTCAATTCTTAATTCTCAATTCTTAATTCTTAATTCTTCCTTTGTCGATTTTAATAATTTGGGATTCTTTTAATAATTTATCGTCAAAATAATTTAAGTGAGTCGTGGTAATAAAAGTTTGAAAACGATTTCCCAATGAATCTAATAATTGGTGTTGTCGTTTTAAGTCTAATTCTGCCATTACATCATCTAATAATAACAACGGAGGTTCGCCAATTACTTCCTCTATTAGTTGCAATTCTGCTAATTTAAGAGCTAGTACCAATGTTCTTTGTTGTCCTTGAGAGCCATAATTTCTAGCGGTAGAATCGTTGATGATAAAATCAATTTCGTCTCGATGAGGTCCTACTAATGTAGTTGCGATCGAAATTTCTGAGTTACGCTTATCTTCAATTTGTAGCTTAATATTGTGGTGTATTTCCTCAATATCATCTTTTTTATAGGCAATATTAGGGAGATAAATAATGTCTAATTTTTCAGTTTTATCACTTATTTGAGTATGCCAAAATTTAGCAAAAGGTTCTAATTTTTGTAAAACTCTCCCCCTTCTTCTCATGACTCGACAACCATTTTCGATTAATTTATCATCCCATAATTTTAACTCTAATTCTTGGGAAGGAGATAATTCATAATAGCTATTAATGCCTAATTTTTTAAAGTTTTTTAAGAGAGCATTTCTTTGTTTTAAGACTAAGTTATATTGTTTAATAATATAAGAATAAACTGGTTCTAATTGAATTAAAAGATTATCAACCCAAATCCTTCTATATTCGGGTGAACCTCTGACTAAATCTATATCTAAACTAGAAAAAAGTACCATATTAACTACTCCTAAAAAGTCTAAATTTTTACTAACTTTTTCATGGTTAACTGTTAGTTCTCTTTTGCCTTTAAAGGGCAACATAATGCCTAAGTTATAATCAGTAAATTTACGACTAATATTTGCTATAATTTTACTATAAATTCGATCTTTATACACTAAGTCTTGATCTCTACTGGTACGATGACTTTTTAAGGTTGATAAGAGTTCGATCGATTCTAATAAATTTGATTTTCCTTGGGCATTATCTCCTAATATAATAATTTTATTACTATTAAAAATAACTTCTTCTTCAATATAATTACGAAAATAACTTAGTTTAAGACTATTTAAAAACATGAATAAAATTTAAAGAAAAATAGTTGAATAATTATTTGCTATAGCAATCAGGAATCATTTGTGAGAAATAAATTATTAGAAAAAATATCGAAGATACGACTAATCTTGCCTTTTGCCTTTTGCCTCTTGCCTTTGATGATAAGATAATTTTCACAACTCATAACTGACTGCTATATGACTGATTTTTGTACAAATAATTTAATATTATGATCTAGTTTGACCTTAGAGATTAGAAATTTTTGCTTGATATTCTTGCTTAGTAATAATACCATTATCTAAAGCCTCCTTGAGTTTTGAAATCTTATCTTTATTGCGTTGCAAACGTCTTTCTTGTAAAATTTTATCCCTAGTATTAGATTCTAATTCTTGGAGTTTTTCTTCATACTCATCTTGATCTAAAATACCTTGAGAAAAAGCATCTTGCAATTTTTTTATTTTATCTTCAAGGAGAAAATTAACTTCATAATCATCTATTTGTTTTTCCAGAAGATTTTTTTTCCTTAAAAATTCACTTTCTGTTAAGATTTCATCCCCAAAAGCTATCTCTAATTTATTAATTTCTTTTTCTAATTCCTCAATAATCTGTTTTTGATTAGGATTTTTAAAAACATTATTTTGATAAGAAAAATCTGGTTTTTTGATTTCAATATTAGGGGGATTAATATTATCAATATCTGCTTTAATTCGACTATAGTTTAAGTCATTTTCCACATAGGATAATAACTCATTTTCTAAAACCAAACCCCAACCCGCATTGGCAACCCCCGTTAAAACGGTAAATCCTCCTGTAAATATACCAGCAAAACCAGCTCCAGCGATATTTTGAAACCACTTTCCTCGACTGGTTTCAATGATAAATTCCCTTTGATTAGTAAATTTATCTTGGGAAATATAAATCTGGATTTTAAAGGCTAAATTAGTGCCTAATAATGTTCTAATTGCGCCTGTTTTTCGTGCTTGAATCAAATAAATATCTTGTTTTTCAATTCCTTCTACTTCATATTGTTTTGCTTTAAACCAAACAATAATCGCTCGATATATTCTTTCTAAATCTTGATTATTTTGATATACGAAATAATTTTTTGCCATAACTTTAATACTTAATAATTTAATTACCTAATTGCGCTGTTATCATTATATTTTATCGTTATCGCAAAATGTGAGCTAAATATAGCAATCCTAAATCAGTTATAAAATTTTCGCCCCCTAACCCCCAAATTTGGGGGAATAAAAGGGGGATTGTCCAGAAATTATTTACCACTGGTATAGTTTCAGTCGTTTAAAAGATTGAAAAAAATATGGGGTAATATATAAGATAAGGATAGAGCAAGTATCCATTACTTTTACCACTTAATTAAATGATATGTCAGAACAAAGATTAAAACAAGTAGAGATACTTTTGGAAAGTTGTGCTAAATATATTTAATGTCAATTCTTATACTCATTACTCATTACTTCTTACTCTTTACTCCCATTAACCAGTCAATTTTTGGCTAGATGCAATATCTGAGTTAACTAGAGTCGATTGACTAAATCTCTGGCTTTGGTTATGGTAGAAGGTAAAACTCCCACAATTAAGGCAAAAACTTCATCAGGTACTCGATTGGCTGTGTTAGCATCAAACCAATGCTCAAATTGATTTAAAATTACTTGCGCCCTTTCATGGGGTATGGCATTATCAGTGATTTGCTTAATTAGTTTCACCCATTGTCGCCGAATTAAGTAACCTTTTTGTCTTTCTTGAGATGTTAATGGTTCTATTAATGATAGTTTACCCACAGGAATAACTTTTTGCAAATCTCGATCGAAACAACCCCCAACAATTGATCCCGGTCCAGCAAATTCGGCATAATAGGTTTTAATTAAGATTAAACCATTCTTTTTTTTGGGATTAATTAGTAGTAAACGTCTCCCCTGCAACAAATCATTAATATCATCTTCCGTAGAATTATTGCCAAAAGTCATGATCAAATTGATTTAACTAAAAGTAAACGCCGTTTACTAGGGATAAATAAACTATACAAATCAGTCTCTACTTGATGAATAGTATAACCATTGTTGAGATATAATTGCTGTCCTATATTATTATCAGCTAAAACGTGAAGATAAAGTTGATTAAATCCTAAATATTTCGCTATTTGTTCACATTTACATAATAATTTAGATGCAACCCCCTGACGGCGATAATTTTTACTCACCGCTAAATTAGATATATAGGGATATTTTTTTCTTCCTTGCCAACCGTAAACTGTACGCAAAGACAATTCTACACTACCAATAATTTTGTCTTTGGGCTGAGTGGAATTTTGTGTCTTTTTTTCAGCTACAATACAATAATAATTTTCCTCTTTTTGTAAACGACTTCGCAAATCTTCACAAACACCCATTTTCAAAAAAGGATAAATCCATAAACTCCAATCGTTAAAATGATTAAAACTATGGGTTAAAATATCTCCAATTTCGCTTATATCGTCAAGATGGGCTAGACGCACTAAAGTCGTAAATGATTCAGTGATAGAGGATGAAGGCGGTAAGCCATGGTGAGAATCAAAAAGAGATTGCACAGGAAATAATAGACTTCTTCCAGAAGTCGAGTAATGAGTAATGAGTAAGAAGTAATAAGTTAAGAAATTTATGTTTTCCACCCTAAAATAGATTTTACATTTTATTTTGTAAGAGGTCTAATAATTTAATAATGCCTAATAGTAGTAAATTTATTTGAACAACTTTTTTAGCTTATTTTTACCTGATACCTTATCTTAACCAATAATTTGATGTCGAACTTAGTTATTACTTGTTGCCTTTTGTCTGTCAACACCATTAAACTTAGATGGGTTTGTGCGTGAACTACCTACACTAACCTAACGGTATCGTGTAGGCTTCATCTTTCACAGGCTCATGCCTCAAGACGGACTTGCGTCCGCCCTTTGGTCTTACAGTGCCTCCAGATGCAGAAACGGCTATTCCATCCGTCTGTATAATTCTGATGCCTTCTGCCCTAATGTTTTTACTGGCATTCTCGTCTCGATCGTGGACTGTACCACAACTAGGACAAGTCCATTCTCTTACATCTAACGGCATTTCTGACATTTGATATAAGCAATTAGAACAGGTTTTAGAACTAGGAAACCATCGATCAATTTCGAGTAATAACCCACCATGAAGTTTGAGTTTATAGTCTAAGTAATTGATGAAAGTTCCCCATCCCACATCAGATATAGCTTTGGCTAAACAGTGATTGCGAACCATACCCTTGATATTCAGTTTCTCTACGACTACTACCTGATTGCCATTGACAATCTTTCTGGAAAGTTTATGTAAGAAGTCGTGACGGGCATTACTTGTATGTTCGTGGACTTTAGCTACTAGCTTCGATGCTCTTTCTCTATTTTTAGAGCCTTTTTTCTTACGGGCTAATTTTTGTTGTTTTCGTGCTAGGTTTTTCTCATGTTTTTTGATTTGCCTAGGATTGGCGTATTTACTGGTTTTCTCACCATCATTTACTATGGCGAAGTCTTTTATTCCCAAGTCAATACCACAGACTTTCCCCGTAATAGTTACTTCAGGAAAATCTTGCTCAGTTTCAAAGAGAATAGACGCAAAGTATTTTCCCGTAGGGGTTTTACTTACGGTAACAGTCTTAATTTCTCCCTCAAATATCCGATGAATAGAGGCTTTGACTAACCCCAACTGTGGAATTTTCAAACAATTATCTATGATCAAGACACTTTGGGGATACTGGCAAGACTGCTTTCCCCCATAGGACTTGAACTTAGGGTATTTTGCTCTACCTTCAAAAAAATTTCTGAATGCTTTGGTAAGATTAAGAGTCGCAGATTGCAACACTTGCGAATAGCAATCCTTCAACCAAAGTGTATCTTCTTCTTTTTTGAGCTTCGGCAAATGCTTATTCAAAGCTATCTGAGTCAACCCTTTGCCAGTTGCTTTATAGGTTTCGTTACACAAGTTTAGAGCGTAGTTATACCACCATCTAGCACAACCCATAACTTGACTCAGTTTTTGGGCTTGTTCATTTGTGGGGTATAATCTTACTTTTATTGCTTTGTGCATCTTTACTAACAATCTTGGTTGGTGATAAAAACCATCTTAGCATAAGATTTTGATTTTGGAGAAAGAAATGTCCTATCGGACTCTGTTATGATCAAAGAAATTCATCCCACGCTGATTTTGTGGGCGTTTTTGTAGAAAAATTCAGCGTGGGACTTCTTTCTTTGTTTAGTTAAATTTTATAAATTAATTATTATGAGTTCTATTTCTATTCAAGTACCTGCTACTACGGCTAATTTGGGTTCTGGTTTCGACTGTATTGGTACGGCTTTAAGTCTTTATAATGAGTTTGAATTTTCTTTAAGTGACAAAACTTCTTTAACGGTAACAGGAGATGGTGCGCAACAAATTACTTTGAGTGAGGATAATTTACTTTATAAGTCTTTCCTTTATTTTTATCGAGAAATGGGCTTAAATCCTCCTTCTGTAGCCATCAACATTAAGATTAGTGTTCCTCTTGCTAGAGGTTTAGGTAGTTCGGCTACTGCGATCGTAGCTGGATTGTTGTCGGCTAATTACTTCAGTGAACGTCAGCAACCCCAAGAGAAATTAATGGATATGGCGATCGAACTGGAGGGACATCCTGATAATGTTGTACCTTGTTTTTTAGGTAATTGTATCTTGTCCGTAGGGGAGAAAAATAATTGGCAATTTGTTTCGATCGAATCCCATCCCGACATTAAATTTATAGTAGGTATCCCCGATTTTGAACTCTCCACCGAATCTGCTAGAGCAGTATTACCAAAACAATTAAGCTATCATGACGCAGTGTATAATATTGCGCATCTAGGATTACTCATCAAAGCCTTAGAAACAGGTAACGAAACATGGTTAAAAGAAGCCTTAAAGGATAAATTACATCAACCCTACCGCAAAAATTTAATCAAAGGTTACGATGACATCTATCAAACAGTCATGGATAATGGCGGTTATGGCATGGTAATTAGTGGAGCAGGACCTACTTTATTAGCATTATGTCATAGTCGTCAAGCCGAAAATATCATCACAGGCATAAAAAATACATGGCTTAATTTGGGAGTAAATGCCGATGTTCGTTGTTTAGCTATCGACACTCAAGGTGCTATTCTCAACAAAAATGAATAATGGAGAATGGAAAATTGAGAATCAGAAATTAATGAAAGTTGAACATCAATCACTATCAACTATTCACTATTCATTATTCACAATTTGATACAATGGGAGGTTAAATTTAAACTTGACTGACGAGAAAATCAAGTCAGAAAATAAGTTTTAATGTAATTTTTATTGTTAATTATCGAAAATCTAAATATCAATGAAGCATACTATTTCTGTATTAGTAGAAGATGAAGCAGGAGTTTTAACTAGAATTGCGGGATTGTTTGCCCGTAGAGGTTTTAATATTGAAAGTTTGGCTGTAGGACCTACAGAACAAGGTAATATTTCACGGATTACAATGGTTGTACCGGGGGATGAAAATACGATCGAACAACTCACCAAACAGTTACATAAATTAATTAATGTAATTAAAGTCACTGATATTACTCAAATTCCTTGTGTAGAAAGGGAATTAATGTTAGTTAAAGTCAGCACAAATGTAAATACTAGGGCAGAAGTGCTACAAATTGCTCAAATTTTCCGCGCACGAGTGGTTGATATGTCTGATGATAGTTTAACTTTAGAAGTAGTGGGAGACCCAGGTAAAATGGTAGCAATTATTTCCATGTTAAATAAATTTGGTATTAAAGAAATTGCTCGTACTGGAAAGGTTGCTTTAATCAGAGAATCGGGAGTTAATACTGAGTATTTAAAATCTTTAGAAACTAAAATATAATCAATTAACAATTAACAATTAATAATTAACAATTACATAGTTTTTAAGTACTCAATTCATCAATTTATTTTTTCTAACTGGGGATTTTTCACCCAATTATTATGTTAACTCTTTTTTCGATCGTGATTGTAGTTTTATTAGGTTCGGCTTTTTGTTCTTTTGCTGAAACAGTATTGTTAACGGTATCAGACATAAAAGTTAAACAGTGGGCGCAATCAAAAAAAACATCCGCTTTAGCTTTGTTAAAAATTAAGAAAAAAATGAATCGCCCCATCGCTACGATCGTCATTTTAAATAATATTTTTAATATTGTTGGTAGTATTATTATTGGGAGTTTAGCTAGTAAAATTTTAGGTAGTGGATGGATAGGCCTTTTTTCTGGTTTATTAACTTTTTTAATTATTATTTTTGGGGAAATATTACCCAAAACCATCGGACAAAGATATGCAGATAATTTTGCTCTATTTTTAGCTTTACCCGTACAATTTTTAACTCTAATTTTAAGTCCTTTAGTGTGGTTAATGGAAAAAATAACTGAACCTTTAACTCAAGGAAAAGTGTTACCAACTACTAATGAAATGGAGATAAAATTATTAACAAGTATTGGTAGTCATGAAGGAGTAATTGAAGCGGATGAAGCTGAAATGATTAACCGTGTTTTTCACTTAAATGATCTGTCCGCTTCTGATATAATGACCCCTAGAATTATCATTACTTATTTAAAAGGAGATACCATTTTAAAAGATTGTCAAGACTTTGTAATTAATTCTGAACATACCCGAATTTTAGTAGTTCAAGATTCGATCGACGATGTCATTGGTATTGCTTTTAAGAGTGAATTATTAACAGCAATTATTCAAGGAAAACAAGAGGAAAAAATAGCTAATTTAACCCGTACTGCAAACTTTGTACCCGAAACTATTAGAGCAGATTTATTATTAAAAGATTTCCAAGAAATTAGACAACATTTAATGGTAGTAATTGATGAATATGGTGGGGTTTCTGGGGTAGTCACTTTAGAAGATGTCTTGGAAGTTTTAACGGGGGATATTGTGGACGAAACTGATAAAATTGTCAGTCTGCGAGAGATTGCGAAAAGAAAAAGAGAAAGACTTTTAATCGCTAAAGGTGTTGAAGAAAGTAATCGGCAATAATGAAAAATTAAGAATTAAGAATTAAGAATAAATGAGATGTTATGTTATTGCCCGTTGGGGAGTGGGATAGATGTAGGTGGTATAACTTCTTCTGGGCTATTGGGAGTTGGTTTTGATTCTTTGTTGGGGTCTTCGATCGTGGTAGGATTAGGAATCATAAATAGTGCGATCGTCGCTAAAGCTAAACCAGCCACCCCTAATGTTAAAGGTGTACTTTGTTCGATGATCGAGATTTCCCCCTGACGATGACGAGAAGATAAAGGTTGAAGGGTATCTTCTAATTGAGGTAAAGTATATTTATCTAAACAAAGTTGATCGATCGTATCCAATAAATCAAACAGTTGAATAGTACTTAATTCTATCTCTAATTTGTTACTGGTATCCTCTTTTTTCTCCTGCCAAATCAAAAGATGACGGTTTTTTTCAGGTAATTTAGACAAAGAAATATAATCACTTTCCCCCTTTGATTCTTCCTGATGACTCAACCCACTTAACAACTCCTGAGAATAAGCGCTGACGGCTTTCATCAAATTTTGAATAAAAATTAAACCACCGCTTAAAGTGGTAGAAATGCCGACTATTTCACATTTTGCTTGAGTTAAAACTGACATTACGGGAGTTATATCATTACCATTATCATCACTAAAGCCCTGTAATGATAACACACAGTTAGGAGAAATATATTGTCGCTCGATCGTTTGGCTCATAATTAAAAGTAGGGTATTTGGGTATTGGGGAATTAGGGGAATTTTTTTCTTCAATTTTAATATTTTTTATCTTTCTTGAGAGTTACTCAAAGATACTTGTTTGTCAAACTTAATTTTATGGTAAAAATTTTCAATTCTACTTAACTTCACCATCAAAAAGACTAATCCAAAATCTTTCCTTACCCTTAACTCCCGTACAAAATAATAACTCCTCTAATAAAGATAACGCCAATTCATTTAATTGCTCACCAGAAGATAAATAAACCGATACTTTTGCACGGCGAGGATTCATGCGACTCTTAAAATGAGCCTGAAATCTCGTAAAATATTCCGAAAGACGAAAATTATTTTCTAAAGGCATTCCTTTATCTTTCATCTGCTGTACAGATACGAGAAGTTGTCGCAAAGGAATAGTAAATTTTTTAGCACATTCTGCCGTAATAAATACCATTGTTTTAGCTTGAGTCAAAGTTAAAGACTCTCTTGTATAACATTTACGCCAAGGATTAGTACAACGTAAACGCCATAAACTCAGACGATTTTTGATAATATCCTTTAACCCTAATTCTGTCGCCGTTGCTAACATATATTCCGAACCTCCTAACTGCAAGGCTTCCAACGCCAATAACAGTAAATCCAGATGTTGCTGTAACCGCATCATGCCACTGGTGGCAGGTAAGGGAAAATCTGGCAATGTCAACAGGATAGAAGGCTGTGATTTATTTTCGGTAATTAATTCAGAGTTAGATTCAGGCATTAAAGAAGCAGATTGAGTCATCAGGAAATAATTGAGAATTGAGCGTTGAAAATTTAAAATTAAAAGTTATTAACTAAATCTCATCGTTAATGATGAAATCATAACAAAAATGTTCAATTTTACACAAAAATTAGTTTCAGTCAAAAACCATACCTTATTATACAATTCATTGTCAAAAGCAAAAACTAGATTAACTTATCGTCCATTTAAATACAAAGTTATGGTTTTCTTATCCCTTCTGTAAAAACGATTATTCCTTTATCTTTCTTTATGTTTTAGGCAAGAAAATTATTTTGGTTAGGATACCTATTTTTTGTAAACTCTATGGATAATCTTTATGGGGCTAACGCTGCGATCGAAGTTTCTGCCGATGGAGTTGAACACGCAGTATGGGTACAAAATGGGCAATTATGGCACGGTATATTTGATGACGATACAAACCAATGGAATAACGCCAAATCTATTACCCCCATATCAGGAGAAAATTTAAAGCTACTCACAGGCAGATTTATCCCCTATCAAGATGCTAATGGTGCAACACGATATGCCCCCGGATTGGTTGCCGTGTGTGAACTAGGTAACTCCTTATTCGCCGTTATTGGCAAGTATAACAATCAAGGAAAGATAGAATGGTCTGAAACCGTACCTATTACCCTACCAGAAATCGATGAAGAAGGAAATAGAATCAATCATCAAAATTTAGATATTGCTTTAACCCCTGAAACTATAGCCTCTGGAGGCAGACAACGTCCTCCCGGTATCCTCATTGCTTTTCAGAAAATACAAGCGGATAACCCTGAAGCCGATACAGATATTTATAGTCAAGTTTTCAATCTGCAACTAAGAAATAATCAATTAGAATTAGTTACTCAAGGCAAAAATAATCAAACGGTGACGTTTCAAACTCAAGAAGCCGTTGCCCCTGTTTATGAACCATTACCCCCCACAATTCAAGCGGTGGCTACCGCAGGGCGCATTAATACCGAAACGGCAGGAATTATACCAGATTTGGAAAACACAGAGTTATCTCTAATTAAAAATACCCCCTTGGGGGGAGGCACTTCTTTTAGTCTCAACCTAAATGATTTTGTCAAGTTATTTGGTGGCTCATTATCTTTACCATCATTTTTACCCGGCAGTAATCCAGATTTAGCATTAAGAGGAAAAATAGAAGGTACAGAAAGTTATAATTTTCAGACAAAAGCCACTGAATATGTCATTAGTACCAGTTTTGGGGTTGGTTCAGGAGGACAAAATGATAATAAAACCAAAAATCTTAACAATAATTCACAAATTAAAAATTTAGTGGATAAAGCCACCGTTGGCACGGCGAATAAACCGATCGAACTTTTGAGTGCTTCGGTACAAAATACCTTTGGTTTTGATGTTTCTTTTGATCTGAAATTTGATCAACAACTCAAATATACGGGATTTGACTTCATCGTTGCGATGGAATATGGCACTGTTTATGCCATTAAGTATAATGTTCCTCCTGCGGGTATTGGCACTGGTTCAATTATTTCTGCAACAGTTACGATCACAAATCCTAATTACAGTTTATCCTTTGATTTAGCTTGGGAAAATAAGGGAAAAGCCCTTACTCCTCCTCTTTTTCTGGAAAAAGATAAAGACGGAAATATCGTTATTAAAAATACCAGTGTACAGGGTTCTAAGTTAGCGGAAGTTTTATCCAAGTATTCCGAATTTAACAATATTTTGAAATTTGCTAACGAAGGAAGCGATAAACTACCTTCTTCTCTGTTTAAGTTCGATCGAACTGACGGTAGTCGTGCCATTCAACTAACTTATTTGAGCGATGCCATCGTTTCTACCTTATCAACTATTTTATATAGCTACGGATTTGGAGAAACCGCCACTACTCTATTTGGAGATATTTCTAATTATAGATTTCAGGGGGCAACCATCAAAGTAGGTGCTGAACTAGCATTAAGCGGTCAAGGAAGTGCCATGTTCAATACTTTTAATGCTAGTGTGGAAGGTAGAGGAAAATTTGAGGGAGGCATTGAATGGAAAGTTCAACCATCCACAGAAATATCTCTTATAGCCAATCTTTTAGCCTCCGCCAAACTTTCAGGTAAAATCGGTGCATGGCAACCTGAATGGTCAGCTTCCTACGGTGCTAGTTTAAAAGTTCCTTTGAAATCGTCAAATCCTAGAGTCACTCAAGCAGGAGAAGTTACCGCCACCGAAGAAGAATTAGCGACTTTAGATGATAATAATAATGAACTAACCTTCACTTATAATCCCCCTACAGGAGATGATAGTCTTTATTCAGGTACTCCAGTTGCCACCAAAGCGGAGCAGATCAAGCCCGATAAATTTGAAGATTTAGTTAATGATAGCCCTCCAGCTTTAGCTTTTAGTGATAGTGGAGATGTTTTGTTGGCGTGGGTTGCTGATGGTAGAGAAAGCAATATTTCCCTTGAGTCACAAACCGATGTTGTCAGTCGTGTCATGGTGTCAACTTTTGATTCGGGAGGCGGTTGGCAAAATATCGGTGCGCTCAACGTAGAAAACGGTAATCTCATTCAAGGATTTAATTTTGAGCCAACGGTGTTGTTTTTCTATACCAATACTCGAACTCAAACTCCTGTTAAATCTGATCTAGTGGATTTTGACAGTGGCAACTATACCATTAATCGTATGGTAGTGTGGAGTTATGGGCAAGACGGTAAAAATCTTACTCCTGAAAGTAGTAGCGATGATGTTCGAGAAGCCTTATTAAGCACCGATCTAGTTTATAGTCTTTCTAGTCGTTCTGTTGTCACTGGTTCTCGTTGGAGTAATTGGAGTACTCCCCAAGTCATTGTTTCCAATCGAGGAGTCGATCGAACTCCTACCCTTGGCTTAGACCCCAATGGGGCGTTAAGATTAGCTTGGGTAAATGATCAAACTGAACGATCGACTCTTTATACTACCACTTGGGATGGTAAAAAATGGAATAGTGTCCAAACCGTAGCGCAAGGCAATGATTTAGATGTCGAGAAAATTATTGTAGAAAATTTCGGCAATCAACCCGCTCTTTATTGGACAGATTCGATCGAACTCAATTACAGTTCAGCAGTATTAGCAGATAATCCCCTTTACTATTATCGTCTCAATGAATCAGAACAAGATTTTGCGTCCAACTTAGGTACAAAAGGGGTATCAGGAAATGGTAGTTATGCTAATCCTTCACGAAAAAATAATTCGTTACCCTTCCGATTTGGGCAACAAGGGGCATTATTTAACACCCGTAACTCCAAAGGCGATCGAGATTCAGCAGTAAAATTCTTAGGTGGTGGTTATTTAGCTATTCCTGTCAGTGGTGAAGATTTCCAAAACGGTTATAGTTTTGAGTCGTGGCTCAAATTTGATTCCCTCACGGGAGAAATGATTATTGCCCAAAGTCAAATTCTCGGTCAATATGTACTAGGATTAAGTGATGATACAACGGCTCAACAATACAATATTCCCAAAGGAGTCTTATATCTTCTCGATCCTAATAATCAAGGGGTTTTAAATTATCAAATCGGTGGTAAAACCCTTAGTAGCAATGCCTTACAGACTAATCGTTGGTATCATGTAGTAGCAACCTATCAACATAATCGAGTTGATGCCCAAAATAATCCTATAACTCCCGTTGCTTCTCTCTACATTGACAATCAGTTAGTCAAACAAGAGCAAGTTGATAACGTTGATTTTACCGATGGTGCGGTTAAAATTGGTCAAAATTTACGGAGTTCGATCGCGCAGCGCCGTTTCACGATCGACGATACTCAGGGAAGACTTTTAGCAGACTTCGCTCAAAGCACTAATCCTAGTCAACGATTCACTATTACTCAAGTGGTATCAGGAGGCGATGTAGATGGTGATGGTTTCGCAGACGTTATTATTTTAAACAGTAATAATGAAGCCTATGTTTCCTTTGGCGTAAATACTGCAACTCGATCGCCTTCAAGTCCTATTCTTTTGGGTAGTGGAAGTTCGCTGCCAACGGCACGCTACGCGATCGCATCGGGAGGAGACTTAAATAACGATGGTTACAGCGATGTAATTCTTGGTAACAGTACCAATAATAATAACAACGGACGAGTTAATATTGTTTATGGTAACTCCCAAAGAAGAAATTTTCTCAACGCCACCCTCAATCCTCCTATTACCTTAGGGTTAGATACCCTTCGTTATCAAGAAAACTTCTTACCTTCTAATAACAACTTCTCTCCCTTTAGCGTCACTACCTTTAATGGAGAATTAAACTTATTCTCTCGTCAGCAGGAATTTGGTGGAATTGTGCGCTTATTTATGTAGGGGAAGAAGAAAGAGAAAGTATCTTAGCCAATGGTTACGGCTTTATCGAGGAGGGAGAAGCCTTCAAAGTTTCTTTTGAAGCCCATGACGAGTTAATTCCTTTCTATCGTTTCCGCAATCAAGAGTTAACGGGTGCATATCTTTATGTAGGACAAGAAGAACGTGAAACTATCTTGACACAATATCCTAATTTTGTGGAGGAAGGTTTAGCGTTTTATACCTATGATGCAGATTCGGATCAAACTAATGAGATTTACCGTTTCCAAACTCAACCGGGTAGTTATATCTTCGTGAAAGAAGCGGAAAAAGATGTTATTACTCAAAACTATCCCAACTTCACTTTAGAAGATATTGCTTTTGAGGCTATCTAAACCTTTGATTTTAATAGTCTTCTGATGCCCATGAGCAAACCCTATTTAGCTGTATAAATCTTTCAAAATTCTCCTATTTTACTCATTACTCATTTTATGGTACTATCTTTTTTTAGTGCCTAAATGGAAAAGAAAGATTCTGCACCATTAGGGATTACAATAAATAGACCATTTGTAGATACATTGACCTATAGGCATGGTTTGGTTACAAAAATTGTTTACAAAAACTGAGATTAACGACGATCGAACCAACAAAGAGTTCGATCGAGATTGGGTGACACTCGATCCCAATGTATTTGGACGTAGTAAAATTTATTTCAGTACAAGTCAAGAGATAGACTTATACGAATTAGAAGAATTATGCGACTCTGTAGGGTGGGCTAGAAGACCAGTAAGGAAAGTCCGTAAAGCCTTAGAAAACAGCTATTTAGTGGCTTCTGCATGGGAAATACGAGGGGCGAGAACTGTATTGATCGGTTTTGCTCGTGCCACATCAGATCAATCATTTAATGCCACTATTTGGGATGTGGTAATACATCCTCGTTTTCAAAACAAAGGATTAGGCAAAACTTTCATGAAATATATGATCAAAAAATTGCGTAGCGATGATATTAGTAACGTTACCTTATTTGCCGATCCTCAAGTAGTAGAATTTTACCGCCGTTTAGGTTTTGTATTAGACCCAGAAGGGATTAAGGGTATGTTTTGGTATCCTGACTAAAAGAGGAGATAGGAGTTAGAAGACAGGAGATAGTATTAATAATTGATTTAAACATTAGTTAAATTGATTTTCAGGAATATTTTACTAAATTTAATTCTTGGAAGCGAGTAAAATTTGATCCAAGACTACCTTTTAATACTTATTTTTCAAGGTTTTACAGTTCACTTATCTTAATCGATCGAGCTAAAATATTATAATAGTAAGTAAAATAAAATCAGAGAAAAATTATGACAACTACCGCCGATGAAGTTTGGGAAATATTAAGAGAATTAGTTGAATTTCAAAAACAAACAGAATTGCAGATGAGAGAAACTGGTGAACAAATTAGAAAAAATGGTGAACAAATTAGAAAAAATGGTGAACAACTTAGAGAAACTCGTGAACAATTTAAAGAAGTTCGTGAGTTACAAAAAGAAACTGGTGAACAAATGAAGAAAACCGATCGTAAGATCAAAGAATTAGGCAAACAAATCGGCGGATTAGCAGATAAGTTTGGTAGTTTTACCGAAGGTTTAGCCTTGCCTTCTATGGAAAAAATTTTAAGCAAACAATTCAAGATGGAGGTGATTAGCCCTCGTGTTAGAGTTCGTAAAGGGGCAGAAGAAATGGAAATAGATGTTTTAGCTTATAGTAATGGTGGGATTAATAGGGCTTATGTAGTGGAAGTTAAAAGCCATGCTAAAGAAGAAGCGATCGAACAATTAAAAAACATCTTAGACCGTTTTCGTCACTTTTTTCCTGAACATCAAAATAAACAGGTTTATGGTATTTTAACCGCAGTCGATATGTCGGCGGATGTCCGCAATAAAGCGTTACAAGAGGGTTTATATGTTGCCCGTATCCACAATGATGTTTTTAAAATGAATACCCCTAAAAATTTTCAACCTCAATCATGGTAAGAAGGTTTTATATATCCTTCAATGAGAAAATCTCGTTCGATCTGAATAATATTAGTATCCTGTAACAATATCGCTTCATTCATGGTATTAATATTTAAGCTACCAATGGGATTAAAACCATCACCGCCGATGATTTTCGGTGCGATGAAAGCATATACTTTTTGAATCATCCCAAGTTTAATACATTCAGAAGCCAAATTGCCTCCGCATTCCCACAACACACTATTAAAACCCCGTTGACAAAGATTCTCCATGACAAGGGAAGGGTTAATATTTTCCATTTCCACAATTTCCACCCCTTGAGTTAATAAATGAGTTTTGAGAGTCGAATTAGGTTGAGGAAGGGTAAAAATAACGGTTTTTGCTTGGTTTACATCCCATAAATGACAATCAAAAGGTAAATCAAAGGTTTTTGTCATCACCCCTCGCAAGGGATTATGATTGGTTACGCCGTGGGTTGTTAATTGGGGATTGTCTTGTCTTACGGTATTCCCTCCTACTATCACCGCATCACAACTACTTCTTAAATAATGGACAAAATTTCGAGAACTTGGGCTTGTAATCCATTGGCTATGTCCTGTATTGGTGGCGATTTTGCCGTCTAATGTCATGGCATATTTAAAAATACCAAAAGGGCGATTATACTTCACTCGATGAAAAAAAGCCTCGTTGAGTTTTAAACACTCTTCCTCCTCCACTCCCACGATAACTTCTATACCTGCTTCCCTTAATCTTTGTACTCCTCTACTTGAAACACGACTATCAGGATCGATCGAGCCTATGACCACTTTTTGGACTTTAGCGTTAATTAAGGCTTCCGTGCAAGGAGGCGTTCTTCCGTAGTGGTTACAGG
Source organism: Geminocystis herdmanii PCC 6308 (assembly GCF_000332235.1). NCBI lineage: Bacteria > Bacillati > Cyanobacteriota > Cyanophyceae > Chroococcales > Geminocystaceae > Geminocystis > Geminocystis herdmanii. Next base: position 2,429,242 of record NZ_CM001775.1, read on the forward strand.
GTTCTAAATTCACATATACCGTTGATTTTTCTGCCTCTATTCCTGCCGATCGTAGTGCAAACACTTCAGCGTGGGGTTGTCCTGCTTGGGGATGAAAACCCTCACCGATGATTTTACCATCTTTGACCACGATCGAACCTACGAGGGGATTAGGGGAAGTTCTGCCTTGCGCTTTTTTAGCCAATTCAAGGCATTTTTGCATCATTTTTCGATCGAAATCAGGAATTAATGGAGAATTGAGAATGGATAATGGAGAATTAAAACTCATTAATTTTTTTCTGTGTCGAAATTTAGTGTTAAGAATCGAAAAAAAGTTCGATGGAAGGTGCTTGAAGCTCGATCGAATTAAGTAAAAACTCTTGCAGAGTAAGCATTTCCTTTAAAAAATCATCATCAGGATGATCCCATCCTAAAAGATGTAAAAAACCATGACTGGTTAACCATGCCAATTCTACCCTCAAAGAGTGACCTTGAGATAAGGCTTGTTTTTGTGCCGTCTCCACAGAAATAATAATATCACCCAAAGTAATAGAATCCAAAAAATCCGTATCAGGGAAATCCGTTTCTAAAGCCGCAAAAGATAACACATCCGTAGGTTGATCTTTGTCTCGATACTGTTGATTTAAACTTTGAATTTCTTGATCATCCGTCAGTATTAAACTAATCTCATAGGTTTTTTGATCATCCAAATCTAATTCTAAAAGACTTAACCATTTTTCTAGCCAATTTTGCCATTCAGATTCCTTAATCGGAGATTCTAGTTTACGATCGAAAAAGTATAAATCTTCTATATAAAGGTCTGTTTGATATTGTTTCATGGAAATATATTCAATAGGGGAATAATTTAATAATGCAAGATTTCAGTGATTTTGATGCAAAAATTTAGCATTTTTGATTCTATTCTCTAAAATAAATATTCCTGCTATTATTCTCAATACTATGGCATCTTTTTCTCTAAGTATTTCTCCTATTTTCTATCTCCTGTTTCCTATCTCCTATCTAATGATTGTTAATGATTAACTTTTAGTTGATAATAGGAGGTATTAGTCATTAATCAGGAATACATAAAAAGAGCTTGTGTTACAGAAAATAAAACAAGATTTAAAAAATGATTTAATCGCAGGATTATTAGTAGTAATTCCCTTAGCTACTACTATTTGGTTAAGTTATATTATTGCCAATTGGGCGATTAAATTTTTAACCAAAATTCCCAAACAGATTAATCCTTTTGATGGATTTGACCCTATTGTAACTAATTTACTGAATTTTTCCGTAGGTTTGACAGTACCCTTAGTCTTAATTCTCATCATTGGTTTAATGGCAAGAAATTTTGTCGGTAGATGGTTACTGGATGTTGGAGAGCGAATTTTGCAGGGGATTCCCCTAGCAGGTTCGATTTATAAGACTCTTAAACAAATTTTAGAAACTCTTTTTCAGGATTCCCAAACAAAATTTAGAAGGGTTGTGATGGTGGAATATCCCCGTCAAGGGGTATGGAGTGTGGGATTTGTCACGGGAAAAGTTAGTGAAATGATTCAAATTCATCATCAGAAAACTATGTTAAGTGTTTTTATCCCGACTACTCCTAATCCTACTTCGGGATGGTATGCGGTGATTCCCGAAGAAGAAGTGATTAATCTTTCTCTTTCCATTGAGGATGCTTTTAAAATTCTTATTTCTGGGGGTATCGTTTCTCCTAATACTAACAATAATTCTAAGCCTTCACTTCCTTTAAGTAATAACTCTATTCCTATTCCTAGTGCGATCGAACAGTCTCCCGTTACTACCGATTGACAACAATATTTTTCCTCCATCAGAAAATAATTACCAAAAAATTTTACAAATTATGTACTTTCTGTTACAGTAATGTAAAGAAATCTAACAGAGAAGCATTGGAAACTCCCTGCAAAGATTTCCTCAAGATTAAACGACAATAAACTTTTACCGACATTTTATGTCGGTTTTTTTTTATAAGGTTAAAAGTTGATTTCCTCGATGTTTTTACCATAAACTTTTAACAAAGAAGTGTTTACTTGATCTTTTTCACTACCAAGAAGGATTAAGCGAGGGGAATTTGCTCTACCGTAGGCTTTAATGGATTCTATCTCTAATTTGAATAAGCCCGATCGAAATGTAGGGTTATATCCTCCATCATACTCAAATTTACTCAACATTAATTGTAATGAATATAGTTGATTCCGATCGAACTTATCTGCATCCCTCACGGTTTTAGCACGAAATACAGGGATTAAATCCACAAAAGGGATATTAATTGTCATCCATACATTTGCGATCGTATCAAAAGAATAACAATAACTGATACCATCCCACTTACCCTCACAACGGGTAATAAATTTATATCTTTGCCCGTCTCCTTGTATTCTTAATCTAATACCATCATAAGGGGATAAATCCAAAGGGGGAGTAAAATTTTTACTTCTCACAGAAACGAAACCACCATTATTATTAGTGGAAACATTCCCCGTAAAAATAGCCTTATCTTGCCCTAAAATCAAATTACTGCTACTAACTCCCCCCATTACCACATCATCCACAGCACCCCAAAGATAAGCCTGATATTGATTTTGACTATTAAAAGTAGATAGTAATATCTCACTGGGATTCAGATTTTTTTGAATTAAGTTGACTAATTGTTCAACATTTTCACCATTTAGACAAATAATATCAGATACCCTTTCTAGCAATGAGGAGGATAAAGTATCTTGGGCTGGATTAAAGTTAATAATTTCTGTGGTAGGGGTAGAGGTAATGGAATTAGGGGAAGTGGTGAGAATGCGTAGGGGTAAATTTTGCTTTTGTAAATAGGTAAGAGTTTCTTGAGCTAAAGGAGTATGATCATGACAGAGTAAGATTAAATTCATAGTTGAGACATAACGAGAAGTTTGTTTTCGTTCATTATTAAAAAATGATTGCAGACAACGGGAAAAAGGTAAGACATCAAAAAAACTGAGAGTATCCCAAAGGCGTTTTAACTGCATATTCATTAATTTGGTATGTTCGGATAATCCATTATAAAAGAAGTTTGTAGTAATGGCTTTAGCCGTTTATACGGGTTGAATATTATTCAACCCCTACGAACAAATTAAAAATTACCGTGAGATTCGATCGAGCTTACCAGTTTTTCCATCACTTCAGTAACAGCAATAGCGCCCAACTCCCCAGAAGCACGGGTACGAATATTAAGGGTATTATTAGCTACTTCCTCACCGCCCACCACCGCCATGACGGGGATTTTTTGTTTTTCACCGTTACGAATCATCTTACCTAATCTTTCGTTACTTCGATCGACTTCAGCACGAATACCAGCGAGTAACATTTTTTGACAAACATCTTCACAGTACCCCGAAAAATCCTCGTTAACGGGCATTAAACGCACTTGAACGGGTGCTAACCACAGGGGGAAATCCCCCGCATATTCTTCAATTAAAATGCCAATAAGACGCTCTAAAGAGCCAAAGGGCGCACGGTGAATCATAATCGGGCGTTGACGAGTACCATCGGGAGCGGTATATTCTAGATCGAAACGCTCAGGTAAATTATAATCCACTTGTACTGTGCCTAATTGCCACTCTCTTTCTAGCGCATCTTGGAAGATAAAGTCCAATTTTGGCCCATAAAATGCCGCTTCTCCTTCCGCTTCAAAGTATTCCATATCAAGGTGTTGCACGGCGTTGCGAATAGCGTTTTGAGCTTTTTCCCACACTTCATCACCACCAATATATTTGTCAGAATTGGGATCACGGAAACTCAAACGGGCTTTAAAATTCTTCAGTTGCAAACTCTTGAAGACTGATAAAATAAGCTCAACTACGCTGAAAAATTCTGATTCTAACTGCTCAGGTGTTACAAAAAGGTGAGAATCATCCACAGTAAAGCCTCTCACCCTTGTTAAGCCTCCTAATTCTCCTGATTGCTCATAACGATACACTGTACCAAATTCCGCTAAACGCATGGGTAATTCACGGTACGATCGTAATTCACTTTTATAGATTTGGATATGAAAAGGGCAATTCATGGGTTTTAAGACAAAACCGACTTCTTTTTCCGCTTCCTCGGCATTGTCTGCCATCATGGGAAACATATCTTCTTTATAGTTTTGCCAATGTCCAGAAATCTTAAATAAGTCAACTCTGCCGATGTGAGGGCTAACTACTTGTAAGTAACCCCGTTTCATTTGCTCTTTTTTCAGAAAATCCTCTAAAGTCGATCGAATTAGAGTGCCTTTTGGTGTCCAAAGTGGCAAACCCGGACCTACGGGATCGGCGAAAATAAATAAGCCTAACTCTTTACCTAGTTTACGATGATCTCTTTTTAAGGCTTCTTCTTTACGTCTTTTATACTCTGTTAGTTGCTCTGGATTTTCCCATGCTGTGCCGTATAATCGCTGTAACTGCTTATTATTGGAGTCACCACGCCAGTAAGCTCCTGCAATACTTTCCAGTTCGATCGCTTTGGGATTCAAGTCAGCGGTGGAGTCAACGTGAGGACCTGCGCATAAATCCCACCATTCTTCGGCTAAATGGTATATGGTAATAGTATCATCGTTAATGCTGTCTAAAATCTCTAGTTTATAAGGCTCATTAATACTTTTGATCCTAGTTTGTGCTTCTTCTCGACTAACTACTTCTCGAATCACGGGCAATTTACGATTAATAATCTTAATCATCTCTTTTTTTATTGCCTTCAAATCCTTTTCTGCTATGGGTTCGGGCAAATCGAAATCGTAGTAAAAGCCATTTTCTGTCCAAGGACCGATCGTCACCTGTGCTTTAGGGTATAATTTTTGTACTGCCATCGCCATAACGTGGGAAGTGGTATGACGAATTTTTTTTAAGTTTTCTGATTCGCTGGTGCGTGGTAATTTTATCGTTTCTGTTGTCATAGCATTTAATATATTTTGTCTCTCGCAAAGACGCAAAGACGCAAAGTTTTTTCATAATAAGTCCTCTCTATTTTACCTCGATCGAGTAACGCCGTTTTACGATCGAGCAACCCCATTTGACTAAGATTGTTAATCAAAAGGATTAATCACCTTAACTAAATGAGACTTATAAGTGATAATTTGCCCTTGCTGTAAATCTTCTGTAAGTAAATATTCACATTCCGAAGAAATAGCCCCACTGACGATTAAAGAATCATAGAATGAAAACTGATAACGGTAATGTAAATCTAACGCCGTTAGGCTTATCTCTGGGGTAAGGGAAATAACATCTAAACTATCAATCATCCACTCCAAAGTCTCAATAACTTGCACTGGTGTAAACTTACTTTTTTTTAAAAGAATATTAGATACTTCATTAAGAACTTGACTAGAAATAATCACCTCAATTTCTTTATTTTCAATCCAAGATAAAGCCATTTCTTTTTTGCTAATATCTTTCTCATTACTAGATTCTAAAAGAGCATAAATAAAAACATTAGTATCAAAAAAATATTTATCTTTCATTTCTTTCTTCCCTAGAAGGAATATCACTAATAGGGGTGCTATTTTCTCTACACCATTGAGCAAAATCCTTTCTAGTACGTTTTTTTGTCTTAGCTTTATCCAATAAATTAAGACTTTTATCACCTATTAAAGATTGAGCTTTTACTAAATCTTTTTCATTTTCGATTTCAATAATTAACCGCATATTCATTTTAATAAAAAATTTTTTTTCCCGTAGAGGTATAAAATTTTACGCCTCTACAATGATTTTACCTTCATTAGTTTTCTTTTGTCTAACGTAGGTTTTGTTGGGTTTCGTTTCCTCAACCCAACCTACAAGAAGTTTTGTTTTGAAAAGATTTTAGGGTTGCTTGAGCTACTTTTAAACTATAGGCACTATCAGTATTTTTGATATATAGTGGTTTTCCAGTACGCAAATGTTCTATAACTAGGTTCGTATCTTGGGCGAATAATCCCCGCCGACTGGCAACTTCTAAGATAATTTCTTCTTCTCCTCGTTTGATTTTTCCTTGTTCTCCATCAAATACTAATGTACCTAGATCGCCATATATTTCCAGAGTTCGATCGTTCGTCTGAAATTGATTACCTTTACCATAGGTAAGAGACACCATCATCTCATTTTTGAATTGTAATTGGGCTTGACACCAACAGGAAGAAAAATAACCACTTTCAGGCGCATCCCAAAAACGAGCATCACAATTCACGGATTCCACTTCCCCAAATAAATCTGTAAATCGATTGATACGAGACACCCCGCCAACAAACGGAAAACCAAATAATTCATAATTATAAGTCCAATGGAGAGTAACCTTGGGCTTTGTTAAGATTGTACTATAACGAGCTAAAAAAGGTGTGCCAATTTCTGGTAAATATTTTTTAATGGCTTGATGTACTCCTCCTAGTAACTCAATGTGTTCGACATGGAGTAATTTTTGTTTTGCTTGTGCTAGGTTAATCAACTCCTCACTTTCACTAGAGTTGAGGGTTAAAGGATATTCGACAATAACGTGTTTTTCGGCTAATAATGCTTGACGGACGATCGAACCATGATCTTTGTTAACATTACAGATACAGATTAAATCTAGTGCCGAATTATTCACTAAATCTTCCCAACTTGCCACCGCATCAACATTATACGTTTGACAAAAATCTTGAGTACTTTCCGAACTATTTCCAGCTACAGCGATTAATTCACAAAAAGGAGAATCTTGAAAAGCCTCCGCCCTTCTTTTGGCGGCATATCCTGTGCCGACTAAACCTACTTTAACCATTTTTTGTTCTAAACCGTAATTTACCATATTATTTTTAGTTTATCTTTAAGCTACTACCTAACAATTAAAACCTCAAACCTTCTATAATACTTGATTAGTTTATTCTGCGTAACTTCCGTTGTTAACTATTCATGGGTAAAATATATCAAGTTGAAGGAATTATTCTCAAAAAACAACCTTTGGGCGAAAATGATTTATTGATTACGATGCTTTCTCCTGATAGGGGATTAGTCAAAGCTGTTGCACCTCTAGCTAGAAATCATAACTCTCATCTTAGGGGTAAAACGGAATTATTCATCGTTAATCATTTTTCTATTGCTAAGGGTAAAAGTCTCGATCGAATCCTCGAAGTTGATACCATAGAATCCTATAGTAAACTAAGTCGAACGATCGAAAAATTAACGGTATCTCAATATTTAGCGGAGTTAGTCTTAAATTTAGCGATCGCACAAGAAGCACAACCAGATTTATATAGTATTTTTCGAGAACATTTGTATCGCATTGAAAACACGGGGAAAGATGAGAGTTTATTCCCTTATATCTCTCAAGGGGTATTTCACTGTTTAGCTACCGCTGGAGTTGCCCCCAATGCCTATTATTGCGTTAATAGTCAACATCCCATTAACCCTAATTTTGAAGAAAGACGCTGGAAAGTCGGATTTAGCTTTGAAGCAGGAGGGTTAATTAAGAATAATCTATCATCGGTTTCGATCGATGTGAACCTTAATGCCATAGAATTAGCATTATTACAAAGTCTTTCTGCTAAAACGGTATTTGCCATTCCTGAAAGTATCCCTTCTTCTTATTCCCATAGCGATATTGAAAAAGCATGGATTAAAATAGAAAAAGTCCTCAACGATTATCTTGAGTTTTATTTAGGTCATGTGGTAGTATCACAAAGGATTATGAAATATGCTTTAACGTAGAGAAAAAGAAATAATATTTCCTGTCAATTTTCTTAATCAATGTACTTCGTAGTTAATGCCAGATTTGATTTTAAGAAAATACTCCTAAATAATTTATACTAATTATTAGACTAAGTAAATACTAATTAAATAACTTAGAATTGAATAAAAATGCCTGTATCAGACACAGAAAAACAAGAATTATCAGAATTAAAATCTATATCTTTAAATCATGAAAATATCGACGAAGAATTAATTGAAAATACGGCAAAAAAAGGATTCATGGCAGTATTAAAAAATTCAAGTTTTCTGGTACTTTGGTTAGGGCAAGTTTTCTCTCAATTAGCCGATAAAATATATTTAGTTTTAATCATTGCTATTATTAGCAGTAATTTCCAAACCGAAGGAGAAAGCATTAGTCGTTGGGTATCCTTAGTGATGATTGCCTTTACTATTCCTGCTGTCTTATTCGGGTCATTAGCAGGAGTATATGTCGATCGATGGTCAAAAAAAGCTGTATTAGTTTCCTCAAATTTAATCAGAGGAATGTTAGTTTTTCTGATCCCTTTTTGCTTATTAAATAATAATATTAACCAAAAATTTTTAAACTTTCCCGTAGGATTTTGGTTAATTTTATTGATAACTTTTTCTGTATCTACAGCAACTCAATTTTTTGCTCCAGCCGAACAATCTACCATCCCTTTAATTGTAAAAAAACAAAATTTATTAGCCGCTAATTCTGTTTATACAACTACCATGATGGCAATGTTAATTATCGGTTTTGCCATTGGTGATCCCATTTTAGAATTAATTGGTAATTGGGGTACAAAATTTAACTTGAATTATGCCCAAGAATTATTTGTGGGAATCTCCTATTTATTCGCAGGATTAATCTTATTAAGTCTCAATACTCAAGAAAAAGATAAGGATAAACAAACGGAAGAAAAACACCCCATCGAAGATATAAAAGAAGGTTTACGATACCTACAAAAAAATCATCGAGTGCGCAATGCCCTGTTTCAGTTAGTAATTTTGTTCTCAATTTTTGCGGCTTTGGCAGTGTTAGCTGTACGTTTAGCGGAAACCATACCGGGGATGGAAGCCTCTCAGTTTGGTTATCTTTTGGCTTCCACTGGAGTTGGTATTGCCATCGGAGGCACGATCGTAACTCACCAGAATATTATTACTTCCCATAGTCAACTAGGTTTTTGGGGATCAATGGGGATGTCTTTTGCTTTAATGGGTTTATCTGTTTCTACCCATAGCCTCTTTTTTGCCTTAGTTATGACGGTTATTTTAGGTATTTTTGCCGCCTTTGTCGGGATTCCTATGCAGACGACTATTCAAGGAGAAACCCCCCCTGATATGCGGGGAAAAGTATTTGGTTTGCAAAATAACGCCGTTAACATTGCCTTATCTTTACCCTTAGCTTTAGCCGGTATTGCTGAAACGTATCTTGGACTACAAATAGTATTTTTTATCCTCGCTTTATTCGCCATTGTCGGAGGATGGTTAACTTCTTGGATTAGCCAAACATCAGGAACAAATTAAGTTCAAAATTCTTCATACTAGATATAGATTTATTTTTATTTTAATTTAGAATTATGTTAGTAAATAATTATTCTTTCTCTAAAACCGTTTATCAGATTTTAATTTTATTAGGTTTAAGTACTGGTGCGATCGTATTCGGTGTCATTCCTGAAATAAATTCACAAACGATTACTTTTAATAATCATGTGGTAGCTCAAAGTGTTAGTGATGGAGATTTAAAAAAATATGCCCAAGCTGCGATCGAGATCGAAAACTTGAGAGTTACAACTTTAAGCAACATAGAAAGTATCGTTGGCAAGTCAAAACCTAGTCAGTTAAACTGCTATCAAGAAAATACCTTCAATCAATTACCAAGTAATGCCCGTAACATAGCAGAAAATTATTGTCAGCAATCCGAAGCCATTGTCAAAAAACATGGATTAACTAATACTCAATTTAATCAAATTCATCAGCAAGTTAGAAATAATCCTACTTTGAAACAAAAAGTACAAACAATGATTGGGCAAATGTAATTAGAAGATGATCAAGTGTGTAGTTTTAACAAATTTTATTTAAAAATTGCACATTTTCTGAGGGTTTCAAGTAGAGATATGATGTAATTTGTTTTTTGTCAATCTAAGAATTAGGCTAAATACCTTGATTTATAATTATTTAACCTAAAATCTAATACCTACAACCTAACACCCTAATCGATAAATACTATGAGGCAAACCCTAATTATAATTTGCTAATAATTCTTTGTAAAATTTCGATACCCGTAAACGCTTGCCAACCAAAAACTAATAGCATACTCATATTGATACCCACATGACTCAATCTAGCGAAAGCATTACCTTTTTGCATATAGGGTACTAAGGAAGCGGAAACGGCTACCATTGACATCATACCTAATCCTGCTAATAAGTGTGGTCCTACAAATAATTTACCATTGTTAATATAAGTCACCGCCATACCGCCGATCGTGCCTAAGACTACCAAAGCCATAAAAATTGCCCCGACTTTATGATGACGATTAGCAAAATTACCTTTAATTAACTCTTTTCTAGCTTCTTTGTCAGCTTGACGAGTTTTTTTCGCTTTTATTCCTAAATATAAAGCATAAATGGCGGTGGCAAATAATACCCACATTAGAATAGGATGTCCAAATTGTGACCATGTTTTTACCGCTTGGGGAATCTCAAAATTCATTGTTTTTTTACCTTATCTATTTCAATTACTTAATATAAATTAACACGATCGAGTTCACCTGATAAGGATTGGTAATAAAATAACTTAGGAAACTACACCGCATCATCAACAAAATAAAAATATCTTTGCGTCTTTGCATGAGGAAAAGATAAATCAAGATGAAGAACTCTCACGTTAGAATAAAAATTGTAACTAAACTATTGAACCAAAATCTCCTATGACTTTAACATTAGTTAAACCAAACGCCCTTCATTGCCCTACGATTACAAAATTTCCTAATGGTTTAACTATTATTACCGAACAAATTCCAGTTTCTGCGATTAATCTTAATATATGGTTTAATGTAGGCTCGTCGGTAGAGTCAGATTCTATTAACGGCATGGCTCATTTTTTAGAACATATGATCTTTAAGGGGACAAAAAACCTTGCTAGTGGGGAGTTTGAGCGTTTATTGGAAGCCAGAGGTGCGGTGACGAATGCGGCAACCAGTCAAGAATATACTCATTTTTATTTTACTTGCGCCCCTCAAGATTTTGGGGATATTTTACCTCTACAGTTGGATTTGGTGTTAAATCCTCTATTACCTCAGGCAGAATTTGAACGAGAAAGAATGGTAGTTTTAGAGGAGATTAATCGATCGAATGATAACCCAAGACGCAGAATATATCAAAAAATGATGGTCAACAGTTTTCCTAATTTGCCTTATAGTCGTCCCATTTTAGGCACAAAAGAGATCATCGAAAATGTTACCCGTGAACAAATGCAGAATTTTCATGATTTATGGTATCATCCCTCAAATATGACGGTGGTAGCCGTAGGAAATTTACCTCATGAGGAGTTAACCCATAGGATTATCAATGCCCTTAACCTTGACAAAATTAATAGCCTACCCGAAAAACCAACCTATATACCTGAATCTGCATTTAACGAAATTGTCACGGAAGAATATACCGATAAGGCTTTACAAGAATCTCGTTTTATGATGACATGGCGTGTGCCGGGGTTAAATAATTTAGAAGAAACTCTCCCTTTAGATGTTTTAGCGGTAATATTAGGACAAGGTAGATTATCCCGACTATTTCGGGATTTGCGAGAAAATCGTCGTATTGTCACTCGCATTTCAGCAACTAATATGACTAATCAAATACAAGGTTTATTTTATATCGCCTCTCAATTACCAAAAGAAAATATCTCGATCGTCAAAGATGCTATAATTGATCATATTGCAGATATTCAAAATAAAGGCATAACATCTCAAGAATTAAATCGAGTTGCTCAAATTGTGGCGAATCAATATATTTTCCAAAGTGAAAAACCGAGCGATCGAACTAACTTATATGGTTATTATTATTCACAGGTAGGGAGTCTCAATCCAGCTTTAGAATATGCTGAAAAAATCAGAAAGTTAACCGTTGAAGATATACAAAAAGCCGCTCACAAATTTTTACTCCTGAGTGCTTATGGTGTTATAATTGCTAATAATTAAATTATTACATATCAATAAATTTAAAGGTAATATTTAAAATTAATTAAGTTCAAAAGCTAAGAAATTATTAATTAAACAAAGATGAAAATTTTTATCGTAGAAGATGAAATTATTGCAGCCGAAAGTCTTATTATTGACTTAGAAAAATTAGGCTATCAAATCGCTGGAAGATGTAGTGATGGAGATAAAGCATTCGAGAAAATTATCAATACCAATCCCGATTTAGTCTTGATGGATATTCATATCAAAGGAGAAAAAGATGGTATCACATTAGCTGAAGAATTAAGTAAAATTTTCCCCCCTATTCCTGTCATTTATTTAACTGCCTATGCTGATGATCAAACCTTAAGCCGAGTTATTAAAACTTCTCCCTATGGTTATGTTGTAAAGCCTTATAAAATTCAAGATTTAGCTAGTACTATTATTATTGCCCTAAATAAATATCAAGAACTAGAATATCTTAAATCTAAACTTACACAACAACAAGAAAAATTAGATTTTATTATTAAACATGATGAAGTAACTCAATTACCTAATCAATTATCTTTAGTAGAAAATTTTAATGGTATTTTAGAGGTATTTTATCAACAATTAAATACACAATCTTTTGAACACGATCGAGATATACCTAAACTAATCCCTATATTTTATCTTAGGTTCGATCGATTTAGACTCATTAGAGATGAATTTGGACAAGAATTAGGTAACTTATTATTAAAGGCTTTAGTGAAAAGATTTCAAGCTAATTTAACTGAAGATACCATGTTTGCTCGGCTTGATGGCGATGAATTTGTCCTGATTATTCCTCCTCTTTTTACTAGACAAGAAGTCATGGATATAGCTAAAACATTGTTAGAAAAAATTACCCCTCCATTTATCTATAAAAATAATGAAATTTATATAGATTTTAAAATAGGTATTAGTCTATATCCTTTACATGGACAAAATATAGATGAGCTTTTATATAAGGCAAAAGAAGCTGTTAAAGACTTAGACAATAAAGGAGAAAATTTATATCAAGTTTATTCTTCTACTTTGCATCAATATACCCCCAGACAAATTAGTTTAGAGGCACAATTACACCATGCTTCAGAAAGAAATGAACTTGAGTTATATTATCAACCAAAAATTGAAATTGCCACCCGTAAAATTATCGGTGCTGAAGCATTATTACGATGGAATCATCCTGAAGAAAAATTTATTTCCCCTGCCGTATTTATTCCTTTAGCAGAAGAAACAGGATTAATTGAGGAAATCGGAGAATGGGTTTTAAATCGTGCCTGTGAAGAATTCAAAATTGTACAACAAAAATATAGAAGTGATTTAGAAGTAGCTGTTAATCTTTCTTCTCGTCAATTTAATCAAGATTTATTAGAACATAAAATTTTAAAAATTCTAGGTTTTCATTGTTTTAATCCCTCATTATTACAGTTAGAGTTGACAGAAAGTAATTTAATTACTAATACTTCTATGGCAATTAAGAAAATAAATAAACTTAAATCTATTGGTTTAAGCATTGCTATCGATGATTTTGGTACAGGTTATTCTTCTTTAGGCTATATTAAAGATTTTAACTTCGATATTCTTAAAATTGATCAATGTTTTATCAAAGACATTAATCATAATCCTAAAAATGCTACCATTACCAAATATTTAATAGAAATGGCACATAATCTCAACTTAAAAGTGGTAGCAGAAGGAGTCGAAATTGAACCAGAATTAGCCTTTTTATATAAGAATAATTGCGACTATTATCAAGGTTATTTATTTAGTCGCCCTTTACCTTTTCCTCAGTTTCAAGAATTGTTAGAAAAAAATATTTAACTTTAAATAGAGAAAGAAGTTATAGTAGGGCGATGCACCGCCCCACCAAAAAGATTAAGATAAAGCGTCAATTAATTTATTTTTAGCTATAGTTAAAGCCTCCTCAATTTTACTTGTATCCTTACCACCAGCTTGGGCAAGATTTGGTTTTCCACCGCCTCCACCACCGCAAATTTTAGCAATTTCGCCGATAAATTTACCTGCTTGAAGTTGTTTTTCTTTATAAACTTTTTCACCAAAAGCCGCCACTAAATGTACGGGCGAACGGCCGTTCGCCCCTTCACTCGCTTCAGGAATGGAGGCTAAAATCACCGCAGAATTACCTAGTTTTTGTTGTAATTTTTCTCCTGCGGATTGCAACGATTTAGCATCTAATGCCCCCATATTGGCGACTAAAATTTTAAATTCACCCACAGATTCCGCATCATTAATTAAGTTTTCAGACTTCAATAAAGCTAACTCTTGCTTAATATTTTCTAACTCTTTTTGAGTACCTTTTAACTCACTTTGAAGGTTAGAAAATCGATCGAAAATTTCTTCTGGTTTGGCTTTTAATTTGTCTGATAATTGCTTCACTACTTCATCTCTAACTTTGAGATATTCTAAAACAGATGCACCTGCCACAGCTTCGATACGTCTGATACCAGAAGCAACCCCAGTTTCGGAGATAATCTTAAATAAGCCAATTTCGGCTGTATTATTAACATGAGTGCCTCCGCATAACTCCATGGAAACGCTAGGAATATCGATAACACGCACTTCTGAGCCGTATTTCTCCCCAAACATGGCGATCGCACCTTTAGCTTTAGCCTCATCAATGCCCATAATACTAATATCGGTAGGATGTGCTTCTGCTATCCAAGTGTTGATTAAATCTTCAACTTGTTGTAACTGTTGCTTAGTAATTGGTTGAGGAGAATTAAAGTCGAATCTTAACTTATCAAAGGATACCAAAGAACCAGCCTGAGAGATGTTTTCATCGACAACTTTTTTCAAAGCTGACTGTAACAAATGAGTTGCGGTGTGATTGGCTTTAACTCGATTACGACAGGCTTTATCAATAGTAGCGCGTAACTTTTGCCCTACTTCGATCGAACCTCTTTCTACTGTACCATAGTGGACGAAAAAGCCCGACTCTTTTTGTACATCTTCGATCGATACTAACACATCTTCTCCTGCTAAATAACCTCGATCGCCAATTTGCCCCCCAGATTCCGCATAAAATGGGGTTTTATTCAAGATTAGCTGAACTTTACGCCCAGTTTCGGCTTTTTCCACCGATTTACCCTCAATCAATAACGCCTCGATGTGACTGATTAACTGATACTCGCTATAGCCTAAAAATTCCGTGGGATGAATATGCTCTGCTAACTTATCTATGCTACCCTGTACAGTTAAATCAATGGTTTCATGGGCAGACTGCGATCGAACTCTTTGGGCTTCCATTTCCGCTTCAAAACCAGACACATCAACCGTTAAGCCTTCCTCCTCTGCAATTTCTTGAGTCAATTCGAGAGGGAAACCATAAGTATCATAAAGAGTGAAAGCATCCTCTCCCGAAATAACGGTTTTTTGCTGACTTTTGAGCTTAATTATCACCTCATTTAAGAGTTTTTCACCCCTTTCGAGGGTTGCTAAAAATGCCGACTCCTCCCGTTGCAACTCGGTTTTGATTACCTTTTCTCTTTCTCTGGTGTTGCTGTAAACCCCTTCTAATAGCTTAATAGCGCTTTCGGCTACCTCATTGATAAAATTGCCATCGATGCCGATTAAACGCCCGTGACGCACCACACGACGTATCAGACGGCGCAAAATATAACCCCTGCCGATATTCGATGCCGAAATACCATCAGCAATCATCTGTACGATTGATCGCACATGATCACCGATAACTTTCAAAGATACCTTAGTATTTTCCGAAGCAGTTTTATAGTCAATATCTGCCAACTTTCCTGCGGTGGTAATAATCGGGAAAATCAAGTCAGTTTCATAGTTATTCGGCACTCGTTGCAGAATTTGCGCCATCCTTTCTAACCCCATGCCTGTATCAATGTTTTTGTTTTGCAGAGGGGTTAAATTGCCTTCAGCGTCTCGGTTATACTGCATAAACACCAAGTTATAAAACTCGATGAAGCGGGTATCGTCTTCCAAGTCGATATTATCATCCCCCAATTCGGGCTTAAAATCATAGTATAACTCGGAACAAGGACCACAAGGACCTGTTACCCCCGATTTCCAGAAGTTATCTTCTTCTCCCATGCGAATAATCCGTTTTTCGGGGATTCCCACTTCATCACGCCAGATAGCAAAAGCCTCATCGTCTTCTCTAAACACACTGACAACGATTCTTTCTGGAGGTAATTGAAACACTTGAGTTGACAATTCCCAACCCCATGCGATGGCTTGTGACTTAAAGTAATCACCGAAGCTAAAGTTACCCAACATCTCGAAAAAAGTATGATGTCTGGCAGTGCGCCCTACGTTTTCAATATCATTAGTACGGATGCACTTTTGAGAAGTGGTTGCGCGGGGAAATTCAGAGGTTTTCTGTCCTAAGAAAATGGGCTTAAAGGGGAGCATTCCTGCGATCGTGAGTAAAACAGTGGGATCTTCTGGCACTAATGAGGCACTAGGCAAGATTTTATGTTGTTTTTGCTCGAAAAAGTTTAAAAATTTCTCTCTGATTTCGTTTCCCGTGAGGGAGGGAGGGATATTAGTCATAAAATATTATCAATAATGGTCTATCTCCTATTATTGCTGATTTTTGTTGCTATCATAAGAAAGTGTTTTTAAGAGTCTTTGTTACTGCGAAAGTATGGAATTTGAGTATGATGAAAATAAAAGTAATATAAATAAACAAAAACATGGAATTGATTTTGAAGAAGCCCAATTATTATGGTTAGACAATAATCGTATTGAGATAAAAACAAATTCAACCAATGAATTTCGGATTATAATAATTGGTAAAATTCGAGAAAAATATTGGTCTGCAATAATAACATATCGTCAAAATAAAATTAGAATTATATCTGTTAGACGATCGAGAAAACAAGAGGTAAATTTTTATGAAAGCTGAAGAATTAGATTTATTATTTGATGAAGGAAAAGAGGATATTTTAGAATATTTTGATTTATCAACGGCAAAACGTCCCGCTTTAGAAAAGACAAAAATTGATTTAGATTTACCCCAATGGATGATTATTGCCTTAGATAAAGAAGCGAAAAGATTAGGTATTGAGTCTCAATCTTTAATTAAAGTCTGGATTGCTCAACATTTAGATTCCGTTAAAATATAATATTCCTATGAACAATCATAACGAAAATTTTACTCTAAAAATTAAGCCTCGTGCAACTGAAGATAATTGTTTTGTGGTTTTTTTACCTGAATTTAGTCAGAATGTTATGCAACCTCTCACTCATGGGGAAACCTATGAAGAAGCCTTAAAAAATGGGCAAGAAGTTTTAGAATTAATTATAGAAGAATATCAAGAAGATGGTAAAATTTTACCTCAACCTAAAACCTTTATTTTTGCTTAAATTTTATTAAGAAAGTACAAATTAGTAAATATTTCTAAATTAAGATAATGAAAAAAAGAGAATTTTATGTAGTAATTGAAAAAGATGAGGATGGTTTTTATGTGGGAGAAGTGCCACAATTAAAAGCCTGTTATTCCCAAGGAGAAACCATTGATGAATTAATGGAAAATATGAAGGAAGTTATCACTATGTGTTTAGAAGAATTAGAAGAAAATAACAATTTAGTCAGTCTTAATGAATTTATAGGAGTACAAAAAATTAGAGTCTAATGCCTAAATTACCTAGTGTCACTGCCAATGAAATTATTAAGGCATTGAAAAAAATTGGTTTTGTTGAAATCAGACAAAAAGGAAGTCATCTTCGACTAAAACATCCAGATAACAGAATTGTTACGATACCCGTACATAGTGGTAAAATTCTAGGAAAAGGGTTGTTTACAAAAATTCTACGAGATTCGGAATTATCGATCGCGCAGCGCCACTTCGTGATCGAAGAATTAATAAAGTTGTTATAAGTTATTGATAAGGAGAACAATTAATTATGAAATATACGATCGTTATTCAATGGAGTAATGAAGATAACTGTTTTGTCGTGCTTCTTCCTGATTTTAAAAATGAAATGCAACCCATTACTCATGGTGAAACCTATGAAGAAGCCTTAAAAAATGGGCAAGAAGTTTTAGAATTAATTATGGAAGAATATCAAGAAGATGGTAAAACTTTACCTCAGCCTAAAACCTTTATTTTTGCTTAAATTTTAGTTATAAATAAATGAAAATAGAATCTTTAAAGAAAAAAGAGCTTGAAAATTATTGTCAAAAATATGGTATTAAAATACAAGGTAAAAATACAAAACAACAGTTATTAGAATTAATTAATCAGGATAAATTTAACAAAATTAATAATGCTATTAAACAAGGAAAACAACTAGAATTGTTAATATCGCAAATTCATTTACTTTCTGAAGAATATGCTTCTCAATTAAAAATACAAATTGATTTGAGAAAAAAAGAAATGAAGAATGATGATACTTCCCATTATTTAATTTATAGAGTTTTAGGAATAACCAGTCAAGAAGGTCAAAAAATAGACGAATATCAAAATATTGGCAGGTTTTTATATAATTATGCTGGTTCTTTTTTAGAAGAAGTTGCCTCTTTATGTTTATTATTTAATAATCCTCAAGGAAGAAAAACTACTGTTAAAAATTCTTTTGGTACAAAACCGAAAGCCTTTGAAATTGATTTTTTAGATGGTAATGACGCTATAGAAATTAAATGGAGAGATGCCACTACTGATGGAGACCATATCACCAAAGAGCATACGAGGGTAAAAGCGATCGAAAATCATGGATATAAACCCATTAGAGTAATGTTTTATTATCCTCAAAGAGAACAAGCTATCAATATTCAACAAACCTTAGAAACGGTTTACAAGGGAGTAAATGGGGAATATTATGCAGGAGAAGAAGCATGGAATTTTATCAAAAATCGTACAGGATTTGATTTAAAACAGATTTTAATAAATATTGCGGATCAAAAAACACCAGAAAAAAGTTAAATTATGGACAAAATAATTAAGGGAAATTGTATTAATGAATTGAAAAATATTGACTCAGAAATAATTGATTTAATTTATTTAGATCCGCCATTCTTTACTCAAAAAAAACATTCTTTAACAACTCGTGATAATAACATTAATTATGAGTTTAATGATGTTTGGAATAGTCTAAATGATTATTTATTAATGATGGAAAAATGTTTGATTGAATGTAAAAGGGTGTTAAAAAAAACGGGAAACATTTTTTTACATTGTGATAAATCAGCCTCTCATCATTTAAGAATTTTATTAGATAAAATATTTGGCTCTGATAATTTTAGAAGTGAAATTATTTGGTCTTATAAAAGATGGTCAAATTCTAAAAAAGGTTTACTTAATTCTCATCAAACTATTTATTTTTATTCCAAAACAGATGATTTTAAATTTAACACTATTTATACTGATTATTCTCCCACAACAAATGTTGATCAAATATGGCAATTAAGAGAAAAAAATGGTAATGGTAAATCTGTTTATAAAAAGGATAAAAATGGTAATATAATTTTAGCTCAAGAGAAAAAAGGTGTTCCTTTATCGGATGTTTGGGAAATACCTTTTTTAAATCCAAAAGCAAAAGAAAGAGTTGGTTATCCTACACAAAAACCTGTTTTACTTTTACAACAAATTATTAATATTTCTACCGATGAAGACGATTTAGTTTTAGATGCTTTTTGTGGTAGTGGTACAACTTGCGTCGCATCAAAGTCTTTAAATCGTAGATTTATTGGAATAGATATATCGGAGGATGCGATCGAACTTACTAAAAAAAGATTAAATGAGATGATTATAACTAAGTCTGAACTTCTGGAAAAAGGAAAAACAAGTTATATGGAAAAATCAGAAGAAGAACTATTTTTATTGAAAAGTATTAATGCTATTCCTGTACAAAGAAATAACGGCATTGATGGTTTTTTGAAAAGACAATTTAATGATAAACCTATACCCGTTAGAATACAGAAAAAAGATGAAACTTTAGAAGATGCGATCGCCTCTATTAATAATTCAGAACAAGCAAAAAAAAGTGATTTTAAAATAGTTATTCAAACTAACAATTATCATCAGTTATTCTCTTTAGAAGATAATAAAATTATCATTATTAAATCTTCTGAATTATTGATTAATGAAGAATTAAGTAAAATAAATATTCTGGCAAGTTAAATAAACAAGATAAGAAATTTAGTAATGACTACTTATTAAAAAGTGCTAAAAGTTTAAATAAAGTTACTTTAGTTTCTGCGGTAGTTTCTCCTAATAAACCTGCTATTTCTTGGGCAACTTTCATTTGATTATGAACAACTTTATTAACTTTACTAATCATTTCTTCCTGCATTTCTTTTAATTCTTTTTGTTGCAAAATTTCTGATGTTATATCTGTCATAATGCACAAAATAAAATTTTCTTCTGGTATAGGAAAAATAAATTCTTTGACAATAATATTATGGGTGATATATTCTGTTTCTCTATTTTTGATTACCTGTTTTTTATCCCATGCCTCTTTAATATGACGAATATCTCCTAATATTTCTGTTACTGGTTTACCAATTATTTGCTCATTTTCTATTTTAAATAGTTGACAAAATGATGGATTTACTAATCTTATTACTAAGTGACGATCGATAGCAATTAAGGCATTAGGATCATATTCCCACAACAATTTATAAAGATTAGTTTGACTACTTTCTAACATAATTATTAGTAATAAATTTTAGAGTATTTTTATTATTTGATCATGGGTAATATTTCTTTTAAAAATTTGTCTTCTAAATTCTGAGGGCTAATATGAATAAAGTGTTTATCTCTAAATTTCATCACAATTCCAGAGCTACAAGTTTCTAAACAAAATGAGCCTTTTAGTTCTACTTTATCGTTAAGATCGTATTGGTTTATTAATGATTGTATTTGCGGTAAAACTTCATAAACCCCTAATTGGTGACAAGCTGAACCCATACACAAATATAAGTTTTCTTTGACCATAATTTGAACTCCTTTAAGATGAAGGGTGGTGCATCGCCCTACTTTTAATTTTTGTATTTTTCCTTAATAATTTTCCCCTCATAATTTAATAATTCGATGTGTAGTGGCATCTGTCCGATGGCATGAGTCGAGCAACTTAAACAAGGATCGAAACAACGAATACCTGCTTCTACACGGTTTAACATTCCTTCGGGTATTTCTTCTCCATGAATATAATGTTTAGCAATCTGGGTAACGGTTTGATTCATAGCAAGGTTATTTTGCCCTGTGGCAATAATCAAGTTAACTTTTTTGATTAAGCCATTATCATCAACTTCGTAATCGTGAAAAAGTGTACCTCTGGGCGCTTCACTTACTCCTATTCCTTTTAAGTAGTTAATTCCTGCCTCTGCCCTGACTCTGGTTGACAAAATGTCGGGATCGTGTATTAACTTTTCAATGGCTTCTAAACAGGCGACAATCTCAATTAAACGGGCATAATGATAAAAGAATGAAGACGTAGCGACACGACTACCAGCACGATGACGAAATTCTTGTAGCTCCTGATCTGCTTGGAGTGTGCCAATACGATCGCACACATTTAATCTTGCCAAAGGACCTACCCTATAGATACCATTAGGATAGCCTAAAGGTTTATAGTAAGGGAATTTGAGATAAGACCAATTTTCCACCGCTTCCCCTAGAAAGTCTTGATAGTTATCCTCACTCAAACCATCGGCAACGATATTGCCTTCACTGTCGATGAATCGTAGATGTCCGCCGTAGTGTTCCCAAGTGCCATCAGGGGCAACTAAACCCATAAATAAAGAGTCAAATTTACCAAATATATCGATTTCTGAGCTTAATTCGCTATCTAAGAGCTTTTTAAACAGATTTAGAGCTAAAGCGGTGGTTTTCTTCGCTTCAGGCAAATTATCTTCAATCCACTGGCGATTATGTTCGGTTAAGGGCGATCGCACTCCTCCGGGTACAGCCCAAGCGGCATGAATTTTTCTTGCCCCGAGTATTTCAATAATGTTTTGACCAAAAGCGCGTAAACGGATACCGGCACGAGCCAAATCTGGATCAGTCGCCATCAAGCCAAAAACATTACGGGTAGAGGGATTGGAGTCCCAACCTAAAAGAAAATCAGGGCTACTGAGATGAAAAAACGAAAGAGCATGGGATTGAGTTATCTGCGCTAAATTCATCATACGGCGTAATTTTTCCCCTGTTGGAGGGATTTTTACTCCTAAAATTTTATCTCCAGTTTTCGCAGATGCTAATAAGTGACTAACAGGGCAAATACCACAAATACGGGCAGTAATTCCCGCCATTTCAAACATGGGGCGACCTTCGCAAAATTTCTCAAAACCCCGAAATTCTACTACATGAAAACGGGCATTATTTACCTCTCCTCGATCGTCTAAATAAATAGAAATTTTAGCGTGTCCTTCGATACGAGTAACAGGATCAATAATAACTGTTTTTGACATAATTGTTACCTCTTTTAGTTAGAGAAAAGTGGTTATACCTCAATCCTAAATCATTTAGACATAGTATTTAATATATTTTTAATTTCATCAACACCAATAAAATTAAGATCGTGTTAATAACATAAAATGCCCCCACAATTTGAGTTTCTGTCCAACCACTTAATTCTAAATGATGATGAATCGGCGCCATTTTAAATAGTCTTTTTCCTTTTCCATGTTGATCCTTTGTCGCTTTATAATAACTTACTTGAGCAATTACCGATAAAGACTCAATAAAAAATAATAAACTAATAATAAATAATGCCCATAAATTTTGACTCAAAATACCCACTGCCGCTAATCCAGCCCCTAGTGCTAATGAACCAGTATCTCCCATGAATACCGAGGCTTTATTTCGATTATGAACGATAAAACCAAGACATCCTCCGCTAATAGCCAAACAAAAAGCGAGTAAGTCAGGGTGATTTACACCTGTTAAAATACCTAAACCTAAAAATGCGATCGCACCTGTACCTCCTGCTAAACCATCAACACCATCAGTCAAGTTAGTGGCATTACTTTCCGCTACGATAACAAAAATAGCTACAAACCAGAAAAGAAAACTCAGGGGTAAAATAATATTGAAGGGTAAACTAACGTTAGTAATAGAATCAGGTTGACTTATAGACATCCAAAAGCAGAAAACCACGGCAAAAGCGATTTGTAAAACTAATTTTTGCTTAGGAGTTAATCCCATATTGGTTTTTTTGCGCAAAATTTGCCAATCATCTACCCAACCGATAAATCCATAGGCAAGAGTTACTAAAGCCACAGCTATAACTTCTGGAGTAAATCTTCCCATGATTAAGCCGATAATTACCGCCGTAGGAATGAAGAAAATTCCCCCCATAGTAGGTGTACCAGCTTTTTTGAGGTGACTTTGAGGTCCATCTTCTTGTATTATTTGAGATGCTTTAATTTTTTGTAAAACAGGTACAACGATATAACCTAATATCGCACTGACGATCGAGCTTAAAAACAGAGGTAAAATTGCTACAGCATCAAGGAAAGTGAAAGCAACGACAATTAAAATCAAGGCTAAAAAACCCAGCAAAAACCATCCCGACGGATTAAAAAGGCGCTTAACAGAGGAGGTATTAGTTTCCATAGCAAAAAAGAATAAACAATAAACCATTAATTATTATCAATGATCCGATTCTTCTTGACAAAAATATTTTCCTTCTGTCATTGGGAGGTTATTTTCCTTTTTCCTTCGATAACTACATAGAAAAGATGATCCCATAGGTATTTCTGATCACAAACAGCTTGTTAGTTTACAGAAAAAAATCTAATTTCAATCAACATCATTTATAATAATATGGGCGATACTGGATTTGAACCAGTGACGTCCTGCTTGTAAGGCAGGCGCTCTACCACTGAGCTAATCGCCCTTAATCACGTTTTCTATTATAGCAACTAATTTTTAAAAATGCAATATGCCTTCGGGAAAAACTCACGATCGAATCACATGGTACAGTTTACCCTTAGTTATAATCCTTTTTGCCATCATTACCCGACAACTAGATTTAACCTTATTAGCTAGTATCGGTTTTATTTTTAGTGGGTTGATGTTTGGACCTGATTTAGATATTTATTCGGTACAATTTCAGCGTTGGGGAGTATTGCGCTTTATTTGGCTTCCCTATCAAAAAAAATTAAAACATCGATCGATCATCTCTCATGGTTTTATCATAGGTACGATCGTCAGAATTTTATATCTAAGTCTGATACTGTTTATTCTGGCTATTTTTTTTGTGGCTATTGCTCAATTAATTTTAGGTTTTTCTTGGCATTGGCAAAAATTTATAGTTTACGGTATAACTATCGTTAAAAATCAATATTGGCAAGAAGTGTTATCTTTATTTATCGGTTTAGAGTTAGGGGCAATGAGCCATTATTTAGCGGATAATATTGGTAGTTGGTGGAAGTCGAAAAATAAACCTACCAAAAATCGTCAAAAATCCGTGAGAAAAAATCCCAGAAGGGTTAAAACAAAAAAATAGAGCTTTTAACTGTTAACTAATAGTTTATTATAGTTGTTTATACCTACTCACGGGATAAAGGTTGACATTTTTTTTAAAATATGTTAGCTTTTAATGAAGTCGATAACCAAGACTGTTAAAACTATTTAATTTAAAGATTAAATTAAATAAAAATTAGTTATTATTCAAGATTAATCAATTAATTAGAATAATAAAAGTAGGGTGGGTTACACCCGAATCAACGCTTGTGGACAGTATCAAGCCGACTTGACTGGTAGAAGCAAGAAGTAAACGTCATAGGTAACTATGAGTAAGTTTTATATAACAGAAATCGATTAAATATTTATTGTCTTCCTGTTTTCTGTCTTTGGAATCTAATTAACAAGGAATTTCTTCCCAGTCGTAGCCACGGGTTAGACGAATTTGAGCTAAAGTGAAGATGACGGGTATAATTCTTGTATAGTTGACTGCGATCGTCCTCCACCCCAAATCAGCCAGGAAACAACCCCACAAAACAGGACCTAAAAAGGCAAAAATACCTTTAACAGCGGTATATCTAGCGGTACTAATTATCATACCTCGCTTTGCCATTTGTAAAGCAATTTGATGTTGTAATTGGGTTGCCGTAGCGATGCCTCCTTGAATAAGACTTGTTTTCGCTACTTGATAGGTTGCAAAATGTAGGGCGAATTGTTGGGCAATTTTTTGTAGTAGCCAAGGTTTTAAGATAGAACTCACGGCGACTAAACTTCCCCCTTGTAGTAAAATTTTTAGAGGATCATGTTGTAAGTTTAGCGGTAAAGGTTCGGGATTTGTACTGTCTGCTAAAGAAGAAATTACCTTATTTTTGAGGGATTTTTGCTCTGATGGCGGTAATTTGTGCCATGCTTTTTGGAGCAAATTTAAAAATATTTCACTTTCAATTTCGATCGTACTCATTTGTTGAGCATAAGAAATTTTGAGATAACGACATACTTGAATCAAAACATCTCGATAGCCAATCTTCTGAGTTTGTCCACGCAATACAGTTATACCATCAGCCGCTAAAAAACGGAAACGATTTTCTAAAGTATCTAACCAAGTATGCCAATCGTAGCTTTGCACATCTAAAGGTTCTGGAGTTTGTAAGTAATCTAACGGATTTAATCGACGAGAAAAAAGAATATTGGTGACTTGTTGCAATTCATCTTCGGTTGCTAATTCTAAAACGGTTCTTAATTCATCTACCATTTGTCTATCTCACACCATAAAACATACTTTTTCATTATATAGACTTTTGAAAATTCCGTAACGATAAAATGATCTCTTGCAAAATAAAATATTAGATAGGATGAACCAGAATAATCTGTACAAATGTACGGGGGAAGTTCAATTATCACTTTTCCCTTTTTCTTTTTTCCGACTGAGTTATTCAGCACCTCTCATTAAATTAATAATTGTTGTTTTATCTAACGTCTCCGGAGAAAGATTAATATATTCTTCTTCTTTATTAGATGGTATTCTATCCACAATTTTTGCTCCCGCCATAATTAAAATTTCACGAAAATCAATAGAATTAAACAATTTACTGGCTAGATATTGCTTTGTTTTTTGAGACTGTTTATTTTGACTAGAAGTAATAGAATTGCCGATACTTATATTTGCAAAATACACTCTATTTTCTTCATTAATATTAACAATTAAACCTAAAATATTTTGCTTTTTAGTAATAGTTACATTAGCAAAGGCAATAATTTTATTAACATCTACTATATAATTTCTGTTAAAATCATCTGGTTTTTCCTGTGCTACTAAAAATTTAGCTTCAACTTTTTCTCCTTCTATGAAATTATAATAATTTGCCATTAAAATTCTCGCTTCGTAATCAGCTTGTTTAAAATAAAAAAGCTCAACTGCACCATTCGGAGGCGGTGCATCCGTAACATCCCCTGAAAATAAAATCTCTTTTTCTTTTGCATAATAATTGGCATCCCAACCAATTTTTCCTAATTCTCCGATTACAGATAAGTCTAAATCAACTCTGTTTTTCTTCGTATTTGTCCAATGAATCCCGACAATCATATCTTCCGTAGTGGTAACATAAGTACCTGTGGGAAAATATCCTGTGAATTGTTTTTCTGTGGCGGGTAAAGCATAATGAACGTTATGGGGAATATAAATAGTTTTGCCCTCAACATTTTTTTTCACATCTTCCACAATAGAATTGACGACAATATCTAAGGCTTGTTGAGTTTTATCTTTAACCATATCCCACCATTCAAAATCAAATTCTGTTGCCCAACCTTTACCATTTCTCACTCGATAAACGATGGCATCTGTAATCTCTAAGCGGTATTTTAAGGCATAAGCGAGGCGAATTTTGCGAAAAATAGTTGCTTTTTTGATTTTTTGGGCTAAAGTTTCTAGGTTTAATTTTTCATATTTTATTTGACTGGTGATATTATTTAGATAGTCAACAGGAAGGGGTTTATGTAATTTTTTCGCTTTTTTTCTTAACTGATTAAAATATGTTTTATTTTGTGAAATGGATTTCATCGCTAAAAATAATGGTTTGAAGCGAAAGAAAATTGAGGCTAAATCATCGGGTGCGTTTTTGAGCAAAGTATCCAAAAATTTACCGTTAGATTGTTTGATTTTATCGATGAGATATTTATTTTTTATTAGCAAAGATTCATCAGTTAATTTACTGATCAAATGACGCAAAAATTCTACGGGTTCTGATGGTACAATGCCATAAAAGTCATAGAGTAAGGCTTTTAATTCTCGGTTGCCAATTTTTTCCACAAAGGAGGGATTATATTGATGACTTTTGATGATGTCCATTATATCATCGAGGGTTTCTTGTGCTAAGGCAATACCATTGGCTAAATTAATAATCTGCTCAAGAATTTCATCTGCCGTCATGGCTTTAATCACCACCAACGGAATATCATCGGTGATAGCAGGTAACTCTAATATTTCTTTGGGGATATAAACTGCGTCTTCTCGATAAATACCTAGTCTTTCAAAGCCATAGGTGGTAATGTAATGAATGATTTGTTGCGTAACCAGTAATTCTAAATCCGATTCTTGAATTATTTGCCAAGATTTATGAAAGGCGGAATTGGCTTTAATTCCTGAAATACCGACAACACTTTCAATTATTTCAAACAAGTTTTTATTAGGTTCGATCGTATCTTCAAGAATATAACCATTTTGAATTGTTCTCACCAATACTGACTCAGGTAAGTTTTTCTTTTCCTTATTCTTAACTTCGATCACGAAGTGGTGCAGCTCGATCGCATTAAATAATCTTAACGTTGCTTTATTCATCTTTCAATATCCTTGAATTATAAAGAGGGCGAGAGATAAAATTAGTTCTTAATACTAATGGCTTACGCCACTATAAGGAATCTCTTTTGCCCCCTTTTGTTGGGGAAGGCAGGAATCGAACCTGCAACCAGCGGGTTATGAGCCAAATTTAGGAACTTGCTTTGCATGATGCGGAAAGTAATGATTGGAAAAAAGCCAAAATTAAGGAACTTTCTGTGCATCATGCGGAAAGTAAAACGCTGCTCTACCATTGAGCTACTCCCCCTTTATTGTTCCCATTTTTAGTTTAACAATAAAACATGAAAAAGAAAAAGTAAAGATAATATAGTGGATATCTAATGTTGATTTAAGAATTGATAACCAATTAATTTATAGATTAATTTGGCCGCCGTAAATTCAGAAACAACGGAGTCTTTTGTTGGCGCTAATTCCATAATATCACAGCCAATAACTTCAAATTTAGCGAAAATTAATCGCATAAATGCTAATAATTGATACCAGTCTAAACCACCCGGTTCAGGTGTGCCAACTCCCGGCATTAAACTAGGATCAATTCCGTCTAAATCAATGGTAATAAATACTTTTTTCGTCTTAATATTTTCGATCGATCTTTCCATCCAATCCGAGTTATAGTATATATCCCTTGCCCACATAACGGGAATATTTTGTTCTCGAATTAAAGTAGCTTCTTCCTGACAAATAGCACGAATTCCTACGGGTAAAGTCGGTAATCCTAACTCTAAAACTCTACGCATCACACAAGCATGATTATGAATTGAGCCTTCAAACTCATGACGCATATCACCGTGAGCATCAATTTGCACCACTGTAAAAGGTTCATCTAAACTCTGTTGATAGGCTTGAACAACTCCTGTCGTGATAGCGTGTTCACCACCTAAGGCAATGACAAATTTTCCATCTTGAATAAATTGTTTTACCGTATCGGTAGTAACTTTCAACATTTCATCAGCAGTCAGCAAATTATTTAGCCTTGTATCCGCAATATAATTAGAGGTAAAAATGGCAGTTTTAAAACAAGTTTCTATGTCTAATTCTTCATCATAACATTCTAGTTGATCAGAAGCGCTTAAAATAGCATCTGGCCCATGTTCACAACCTTTTCGATAGGTGGTAGTAGCTTCATAAGGAATAGGTAAAATAACGACTTTTGATTCTTCGTAGGTGGACTGAATTTCTGACTCTAAAAATTGTTTCATAGTTGATGTTTATTTTCTAATTGTTATAATAATTTTCAGAACAAATAAAACTTATTAATCAAGAATAATTTAATAATTATTTACTCTTTATAATAACTAATTTTTGTGATTATATTATACCATATTGAGCATAGTTTATGAGGAAAAATTTAAAAAACTTACAATGAAATAAATTTCATCTCTAAGATAATTATATTAACAGAAGTTAAGTCAATTTCTCACACTAAACTGTTGAATTATATTTAATCTTAATTTTTACTAAAGAGTAAATAATCTAAATTAGACCTCTTGCAAAATAACAAGTAAAATCTATTGTATGATAGAAAACATATTTTTTTTCTTATTACTCATTACTAAACTTCTTGAAGAAGTCTATAGGAGAAAGTATTGTTTATTTCGATCAAACAAAATATAATAAAATGAGCAATAATTACTATCTCAAGTTTTTTATTCTATGGTTAATAAAAGGACGATCGAACATATTTTAATTTATGGTTTATTAATCCTCATAGCCTTATTAATGTTATTTCCTTTACTCTGGTTATTAAGTACTTCCTTTAAGTCTGCGGGAGAAGATATTTTTTCTTTTCCTCCTCAATTTATTCCGAAACAATTTACCTTAGAAAACTTTACTTTAGTTTGGCAAAATTATCCCTTTGGACGTTATTTATTAAACAGCACAATTACTGCAGTTTTAACGGTAGTCTTAAATTTACTATTTTGTTCTTTAGCGGCTTATCCCTTAGCAAGATTAGATTTTAAGGGAAAAAATTTCATATTTGCCTTAGTTATTGCCACAATTATGATCCCTTTTCAAATAGTAATGATTCCTCTCTATATTTTTGCTGTTCAAGTAGGTTTAAGAAATAATTATTTAGGCATTATTTTACCTCAAATTGCCTCTGCTTTTGGTATCTTTTTATTAAGACAAGCCTTTCAAGGTGTACCCAAAGAATTAGAAGAAGCCTCAAGAATCGATGGTTGCAGTGAATTAGGCATTTGGTGGCATATCATGTTACCTGCTGTGCGTCCTGCTACTATTACCTTAGCAATTTTCGTGTTTATCGGTTCATGGAGTGATTTTTTATGGCCTTTAATTATCCTCGATCGACCTGAATATTATACTCTACCATTAGGGGTAGCAGGATTAGCAAGTTCTCTGGATTTGAATTGGCGCTTTATCGCCGCAGGTTCGATTATCTCGATCGTCCCCGTTCTGCTATTATTTTTATTACTGCAAAAATATATTATTCCCAGCGCTGCCAGTAGTGGTGTCAAGGGATAATAAAGAATGGAGAATGGAGAATGGAGAATGGAGAATGAATAAAAAAAGTTCAATTTATTGAACGATATAATATTAACCGTGTAATTTATTACACGGTGGGTTATTGATTAACACCCTAAAAACTATTACCCATTACTTAATTATGTCTCAGTGGTCATACTTATTAAAAAATTCTGGCATTTGGAAGGGATCATTTACTCAGTTTTCTCCTGATGGAATCCTGATTAAAAACACCCCAACGGAACTCACTTTAGAAGGCTTAAACAACGATAAAACCATACGTTTAACCGTTAATCGCCTCGATAGCGGTGAGCCTCCTCATATTAACGAATTTACCGCCCTTAATCGTAATATTTTTCTTTTTGAAGAAGGTCACTTTGCGAAAGGTTCTCAACAACTTAGCCCTTTTGCCATTTTTGGTGCAGAATACGGCTTTTTAGAACTCGATCGACGTTTAAGAATGGTACAATTATTCGATAAAGAGGGTAATTTAGAACAAGTTACCTTGATTAGAGAATTTCGATCGCATGGTAACGGTAAAGAACGATCGAACCTTACTATAGAACAATTAGAGGGGGAATGGCAAGGAGAGGCTTTAACCTTGTATCCTGATTGGCGAAATACTCAACCTTATTCAACTAATTTAACCATAAAAAAAGAAGGTAATAGAATAATTCAACAGGTAAAAACTCCTGAGTTAAACTTAAATTATGAGGGAATAATTGAAGAAAATAAAATCACTTTTTCCCAAAATAATCAAGATATTAGAGTAATATTATTACCCGATGGAGCGTCTTCCACAACACCCTTAAAAATAAGTCATCGTCAACAATTTTTTGTGGAATGTGCTTGGTTAGTTGAACCTAATTTAAGACTCCGTTTAATTCGTCAATATGACAATACGGGGGCATGGGTTAACGTCACTTTAATTAAAGAAAAAAAGTTAACTAAATGTTAATAATATTAATGGGTAAAAAAAATTAAAATTTATTACTCATTATCAATAACTTTAAGGGAAGATTGCCAAATTTTCCACGCCCCCAAACACAAAGTAATATTGCCGATAACAGTAGTTAAGGCTTGAATTGTTACTAACCATTCCCAAGATTCTGCATTGTCGAATAAATGCCATGTACAAGCGCACATAGCACTAATTAAAGCTGGTAACATTCCATAGGCTAACCAATACCAACTACTATCTTTGGTAACTTCTCCATAGCGCCATACAAACCAAATTGCTGCAATCCATTCGATAACACTAGAAACATGAACTATCCATGTGGGAATTGATAAACTGTGCATAATATTTAACTTTTAAAATTTATTTTGCTGATTTTATTTATAGTTTAATCAATAATGTAAAAAGTGAGGATTTTTTTTCAAAAAACCTTTAATTTATGTCATTATTTGAACAGTGATAAAGCAATCTCAAAGGGTTGGGCATAAATCTGCTAAAGTGGTTATGATAAAAATTTCATAATTTGTTTAAATCTTAGTTATTAAAAATGAAAATTCAAGAAAATAAGATCAAAGTTTCCTCTTTAGAGTGGTTTTATCGGGAAGGTTTACCGTCAGAAAATAGTGATAAAACTCCCGTAGTTTTACTTCATGGTTTGATGTCTCAAAGTTTTTGTTGGCTTGAGATTATGCCTATTTTAGCAGAATATGGTTATCGATCGATCGCTCCTGATTGGTTAGGTTGGGGGTTATCAGACAAACCCGATAAACGAGATTTTGCCTATACTCCTTCCGCTTATGTAACGGCGTTTAAAGAGTTTATTGAGGAGTTAAATTTAGAAAAAATATCTTTAGTGGTGCAAGGTTTTTTAGCAACTGTTGGCATTCAATATGCTTTGCAATATCCCGATAAAATTGATAAATTAATTATCTTAAATACTCCTATTTATTCTACAGCAAAATTACCTTGGCAAATTGCTCAATGTGGTTTTCCCCTATTAGGTGATATGGTAACACAAGACCCGTTAATTGTCGATCGAACTTTAGAAAAAGGCTCAGGTTTTGTGATTTCTGACAATAATTTAGCCTTTTATCGTAAACCTATTGTTACCTCATCTTTAGCAGGTAGAACATTAGTAACAGTGGTAAAAAAATTAAACTTAAAACAAGTAATTACTGACATTGAATTAGGTTTAAAACAATGGGAAAAACCTTGTTTAATTATCTGGGGAAAAGATGATCCTTGGTTAGATTTTGAGCCTGTAGAAACCTTAGTTAAAAGTAATAAAAATCTTAAATTAATTACCCTAGAAGAAGCAAAACACTATCCTCAAGAACATTTTTCTAAGGAAATAGCACCGAAATTAATTAACTTTTTATAACTATTAAGTTAATCAGGTTTAATTAAATAATTTGTATAATTTCACGCAAAGGCGCAAAGTTTTATGATTCATAATTTTTTGAACTTGATTTAAAGGTACGGAAAAGGAATTTAAACTGTCTTAAAAAAAGACTATTTTACTTTGATTAACTTATTTATTCTTCCCCTGTAAGGGTTTAATATTATTCAAACTTTATTGAGTTTTAACCTTTATTGTTCGATTATTAGAGATGTTTATTCCAGTAAATTTAGTTAGTAAAATGACGGCGAAAACGATGATCAATCTTGGCTTTTTTCTCTTGATTACAGTCTTGACAAAGGGTTTGTAAATTACTTATATCATTACTTCCTCCTTTAGCTAAAGGGATAATATGATCAATATTCAAAGTCGTTTCTGTCAATTTTTTTCCGCAACTTTGACACTGATTTTTGTCCCTATTATATACATATTTTCTCACTTCGATCGGGATAGGAATACGAGGAGTTTTTTTCATTTTATCCATTAGTCACCCTTAGATTATTGCTCGATCGTGAAAGGTTGCTACTCGATCGAACTCTTTTAAAAATTGTTAATCTTATCTTAACTTAATACTGTTCCCATAAGAATTATAATTAATCCAGTATTGGTATATTAATAATTTTTAATTTATATTAGCTTAGAGTATTATTTATGAGTAATTTATCCTCCCCAGATTTGATAGACGAGGCAGTTTTAAGGACAGAAAATGTCGATGTGTATTATGGCTCTCACAAAGCCGTTGCTGGAGTAAATTTAGACATTCCTACTAATAAGGCGATCGCATTTATAGGTCCTTCGGGATGTGGCAAAAGTACTATTTTACGATGCTTTAATCGCATGAATGATTTAGTTGCTAGTGCCAAAATTCAAGGTAGAATTACTTTTAGAGGTAAAAATATTTATAATGCTAATGTTGATCCCGTGAAACTAAGAAGTAGCATTGGCATGGTATTTCAAAAACCCAATCCTTTCCCTAAATCTATCTATGAAAATATTGCATGGGGTGCGAGAATTAACGGTTATAAAGGTAATATGGATGATTTAGTAGAACAATCTCTACGGAAATCAGCTTTATGGGATGAAGTTAAAGACAAGTTACGTCAAAGCGGTTTAGCTTTGTCTGGAGGACAACAACAGCGCTTATGTATTGCAAGAACGATCGCTATTCAACCTGATGTTATCTTAATGGATGAACCTTGTTCTGCATTAGACCCTATTTCCACTCTTAAAGTAGAAGAATCTATCCATGAACTAAAAAGAAATTATACCATTATTATTGTTACCCATAATATGCAACAAGCCTCAAGGGTATCAGATTATACTGCTTTTTTCAATGCCAAAAGTATCGATGGCGGTAGTGGAAAACTAGGCTATCTGGTAGAGTACGATCGAACTGAGAATATATTTCAAAATCCTGTCGAACAAGCTACCCAAGAATACGTTAGTGGGCGTTTTGGCTAAAAGAGTTAACAATTAACAATTGACTATGAGAAAATCGATAAAACCATAAATTTTTACTGACAATCATCACTGGGGTTTGTTTTCACTTCTACGGTGGCAAAACCACTATTTTTCATTAACTCCGTGATGAGTATAACGGCTTTTTCATTAGCTTGATCTAATATTTTCTGTTGACAAGCAGTCTCTCTTATCTTTATTAAGGTTTCCTGTTGTGCTTTTATCTGTAATTCTGGAGCAACATCAGGACCTAAATTCAGAAAACCTCGATCGTAATTATAGACTTGAGATTGATTTACGTCTATTTTTTCATCTAAAATTTTGACGGGGGGTAAGGTGATGGTGATTTTATTTTTGTCAATGACAACATCATCAACGGTTATGGCGCTTAAATCTAATCCTGCTTTAACCTCTCCTCTGGCTACATAGAGTAAATTAGTTTCTCCTACTACCCAATTACCAATTTTACGACTTGAGGATGTAGGTACGATCGAATCCATGACAAATACGCTAGTAGTTAATTCACTCACCATTTGTACTTGTTTAACAATAACATGAGGATTGGTGACATTAGGAGAGGTAACTTCATGACGAAAAAGATTACTCACTCCTTGAATAAAATTATCTGTAGTTTTCCAGATACCAAATAAACCCAGAAGAATAGCTAAAGTAAAACCACTACCACTTAAAAACATTGTAGTTTTAAATAGACGAGGATTAATCATAAAAGTTTTAAAAGTATTCATCAATGATTTTAGGTTTAAAATAATAATGTAAGCATCAATTATATACGAACTATGGGAATAATTTGATATTAATGAAAGTAGGGAATGGAGAATGGGCAATAGGCAATAGTTTTTTTTGCAACATTAAATTATCATCTTTACCAGTATAACTATCTTGGATTTAAATCGTGAAAATTTCTAATGTAGATTAATCAGGGGTAGTTTTTTCAAAAAATAATAGTATAGAATAAGAATTAATCAGTATTTTACTATTGATATATTCAAAAAATTGACCTTAATGTAACAAACTTAGCTGAAAAAAATACTCTCATCAATCTTAATTTTAATCAACATAAAATTGTCGCTCTTCTACAGTAGTTATGATAAATTAGTCATATATAATGACCAGTATTTTATCATTATTTTTTAAAGATTTTTTTAGAACAAATAACTATCAGATATAAAAAATAAACCTAAGTTAATAATTTTAATTTTAAATATGACCAAAAATAATAACCAAAATAAACGAGATATTTTAATCGTTGATGATTTAGCAGATAATTTGAGAGTCTTATCTCAAATTTTAGTAGAAAAAAATTATCAAGTAAGAAAAGCAATTAACGGAAAAACTGCTATTAGGGCGACACAAGTCTCGCCTCCTGATTTGATTCTTTTAGATATAAAAATGCCTGAAATGAATGGTTATGAGGTTTGTCAAATCTTAAAATCTAATAAAATAACGGCAGAAATTCCGATCATTTTTATTAGTGCTTTAGATGATACTTTAGATAAAATAAAAGCCTTTGAAGTAGGGGGAGTTGACTATATAACAAAACCTTTTCATGTGGAAGAAGTCGTAGCAAGAATTGAAACTCAATTAATTATTCAGAGACAAAAAAAACAATTACAACAAGAGATTAAACAAAGAAAATATGCAGAGGAAATTTTACATCAATCAAGGGCAGTTTTATCTAGTGTTTTAAATAGTTCTCTTGATGGTATTTTAGCAATACAAGCTATCAGAAATATCTCCACAGGAGAGATAATAGATTTTCGTTGTTTGATTGTTAATCCTGTTATTGCTAAAGTTTTTGGAAAAAATAAAGCTGATTTAGTTGGTAAAACTGGCATCCGCAAAATTATTAATCAAATTGATCAAAATTTGTTTGATTCTATTATTCAAGTAGTGGAAACAGGAAAACCTTTAGCCACAGATTTATTTTATCAATATGATTCTTTGAAATATTGGTTTCACTTTATTGCGGTAAAATTAGGTGATGGTTGTGCTATTACCGTAAAAAATATTACCAGTCGAAAAGAAACAGAATTAGAGTTAAAAAAAATTAATTTAGATTTAGAAACTTTTTCTCGTAGTGTTGTCCATGATTTAAGAAATTATATTAATAATATTAATTTTGCTGGTACTTTATTAGCCGAAGAAATTCAATTAAATGGCTCTGATAATGAAAAAGAATTAATTGACATTGTTAATGTTTCTTGTGAGCGAACTATGGCTATTTTACAAGGGATAAATCAGTTGTCACAATTAAACTCTGAGCCGATTCAACCTATTCCTTTTAATCTTTCTAAATTAATCACAGAAATTTTAAATTATCTTCAGAGTAATCAGCCGAGAATTAATCTTATCACTACTATTCAAGATAATATTACCGTTATGGGCGATCGAAAATTAATCAATGTTGCCATCGAAAATTTAATAAAAAATGCGTGGAAATATACTCAAGAAAATGAACAAACTATTATCGAATTTGGGGAAATTAAATTCACAGAAAAATTATGGACTGAAAAAATAAAATTGGGGGATTTTTCTAGTTTTCAATTTAAAAATAAAAACATCTATTTTATTAAAGATAATGGTATCGGTTTTAATCCGGAATTGATAGATCAATTATTCGTTCCTTTCAAGAAGTTACACAAAAGTTCTTCCTATGAAGGAACTGGTATTGGTTTATCTATTGTACAAAGAATAATTGAACTTCATCATGGAGTTATTTGGGCAGAATCAGAATTAAATCAAGGGGCAACTTTTTATTTTATTCTTGGTATAGAATAATTAGAGAGAAGAAGATTGCTTCCTTGTCTCCATTGGGACATTATAATTATAAGGTTCGATCGAACTTCCTTTCACCTATAATTAATGACTATGGATTTAAAAGCACTTATTCGAGATATACCCGATTTTCCGCAACCCGGTATCATTTTTCGTGACATAACAACTTTACTGCGCAATCCTCAAGGTTTAAAGTATGTCATCGATAGTTTATCAGTACAAACAGAAAAATTAGATATATTACCAGACTATATCATCGGCATTGAGTCCAGAGGATTTATTTTTGCTCCCGCTTTAGCCTATCATCTTGATGCTGGTTTTGTGCCTGTGCGCAAAAAAGGCAAATTACCCGCCAAAGTTCACTCGATCGAGTATGATTTAGAATATGGTACTGATATATTGGAAATTCATCAAGACGCTTTAACTCCTGATGCCAAAGTCATGATAGTTGATGACGTTATCGCTACGGGAGGCACGGCAAAAGCTACCGCCGACTTATTAACTCGCATTGGTTGTAATATTGTCGCCTGTGGTTTTATTGTGGAATTAGAAGGTTTACAAGGTAGAAAAAAATTACCAGATATACCGATGATTAGCTTAGTTAAGTATAGTTAATAGTTATAGGGTATTGGGGTGTTGGGGTATTGGGGAAACTTTTTAATTCTTAATTTTTAATCATGAATATTAGTAACGTAAAATCATTACCCATTGGGGGAATTGAAGACAATAAATTTGATTATCAAGAGGTTTGGTATCCTCTTTTTTTTATAGAAGATTTAGATAAAAACAAACCTAATTCTTTTACTTTATTAGAAGAAAAATTAGTTATTTGGTGGGATAAAAGTCAAGAAAAATGGTGCGTATTTGCAGATAAATGTCCCCATAGATTAGCACCCCTTAGCGAAGGTAGAATTAATGAAGATGGTTTACTTGAATGTCCTTATCATGGGTGGACTTTTTCTCATGATGGAAACTGTCAATTAATCCCTCAACAAGTAATAGGAAATAATGCCGAAAAATCTCCCCGTAGTTGTGTTAAATCCTATCCTTGTACGGTAAAACATGGGTTATTATTTGCCTATGCAGGAAATCCTAATAATGCTTTTTTAACTCCTTTACCTGTTATCGAACCTTTAGCAGAAAATGAAGATAATTGGGTGATATTAAATACTTTTAGGGATATTCCCTATGATGCTTTAACTTTGTTAGAAAATGTGTTAGACTCTAGCCATATTCCCTACACTCATCATGGTTCAGTGGGAAATCGATCGAACGTTTCACCTGTAGAATTAGAGGTTATTAGTGCCGATAAACAGGGTTTTAAAGGGGTATGGCAAGAAGGACCAAGAAAGGGTAAATTAGGTACACAATACACAACTTTTGTCGCTCCAAATTTAATGTGGCACGACTTGACATCAAAACAATTTGGGAGGACAATGACGGTAGTTTATGCCACGCCTATTAGTAAGGGAAAATGTCGCTTATTTGCCTTATTTCCTTTTCAATTTTCTTCTAAAATACCGCAATTTTTTATTAAAATAACTCCTCGTTGGTATTCCCATATTAATCAAAATGCTATCCTTGAAGATGACCAAATTTTTTTACATTATCAAGAGAGATTTTTAGCAGAATTAGGAGGTAGTAAAAAGTTTGCCCAAGCCTATTATTTACCCACCAAAGCCGATTTATTTGTTAGTGAATTAAGAAAATGGGTTAATAAATATACTGATGAGTTATTCCCTAATCAATCTTTTCCTGATACTCCTAATCATGATATTTTATTAGAAAGATATTATTCCCATACCGAAAAATGTGGCAGTTGTCGTCAAGCCTTAAAAACTATCAAAAATATTCGTTTGACTTTGTTGATTTTTACTGCTAGTTTATGGTCAATAACTCCTTTAATTTCTCTCTATATTAATAGTTTACCTTCTTTGGTTTCGATCGTATCTTCTTCCGTAAGTATCCTTAATTTATTGCTTTATTTATACTTAGGTAAACTAGAGAAAAAATTTTATGAAGGACAGTCGATCGCACCAAGAAATATATAAAATAAGGGAAAATGTAGTGATGACAAAGCGGTAGAATTTAAGCAACTTTTTCTTTTAAAATACTAGGGATTGGTAAAGTTTCTCCCGATAGTTGATAATCCTCAATTAATAATTCTAAAACTTCGATTCCATTTTTAAGGGCTTCCTCATAAGTATCACCATGGGTGCGCCATTGTTGCCCTTTAAAATCAGGAAAACCAACTAAGTAACAATTATCAATATCAGACCATTTAATTACCATTTTATACTTTAAATTATCCATTTTTTTCTCTCCTTTTTACTTCTTTTATTAGACTTTTTCAAAAAAGATTTTTAATTTGTTCGTAGTAAGGGTTTTAACCCTTCTTTTCTCAATTTATGGAGATGTCTATTTTGTTGGGTTTCGTATCCTCAACCCAACCTACAATATATCTAATTGTAAGTAATTATCAGAACTTGATATTACTCATTACTCATTCCTCAGAAATTATACAATAGTGATTATTCGATAATGTCCATTGCTGATAAATGTTAATTGCTATTCGCATCGATAATTTTGCTTTAGTTGATCACTTAGAGTTAGAATTTGGTATTGGTTTAAATGTCCTCACGGGAGAAACGGGGGCTGGAAAATCGATTATTCTTGATGCCATTGATGTGGTATTAGGAGGAAAAGCTAATCAACGAATGATTCGCACTGGTGCAAAAAAAGCTATTGTAGAAGCTAGTTTTCAAACCAATGCGGATTTAGAAAAATGGTTGGAATCTCAAGAGGTTGAGTCTTTTCAAGATGGTACGATCGTATGTAGTCGAGAGTTAACTATTGGTAAAGATAATTTTCGCTCTCGCTGTCGAGTCAACGGGGTTGTAGTGAATAAACAAATTATAACTCTTTTGCGCGATCGACTTTTGGAAGTGACAGCGCAAGGGGAAACAGGGCAATTACTTTCTGCTAGTAGTCAACGAGATTTGTTAGACGACTATGGCGGTAAAGAATTAATTACTCAACGAAACCTTGTCAGTCGCTCATTTATCGACACTCAACAAGCCTTAGAAATTTTAGAACATTGTAGGGAATCTGAACAACAAAGGTTACAAAGGTTAGACTTGATTCAACATCAAATCAAGGAATTGAGTACAATTCATTTACAATCAGCC
This sequence comes from Geminocystis herdmanii PCC 6308, assembly GCF_000332235.1. NCBI lineage: Bacteria > Bacillati > Cyanobacteriota > Cyanophyceae > Chroococcales > Geminocystaceae > Geminocystis > Geminocystis herdmanii. The sequence goes on from NZ_CM001775.1 coordinate 2,469,152, forward strand.
GATGAATTAGAGCATTTGGAGATTGAGAGCGATCGACTTACCCATGTGGTAGAATTACAACAATTAAGCTATCAAGCCTATCAATTACTCTATCAGAGTGAATCAGATGAAAATCCTGCCGTAACGGATATTTTAGCCAAAGTTGAGCCCATTGTGCGAGATATGGCGAATTATGACAAAGAATTAACCCCCATTTTGGAAATTATCCAAGAAGCCTTAAATCAAGTAGTGGAGGCAGGGCAACAAATCTATAGTTATGGGGCAGGGTTAGAAGCCGATCCAGAAAGATTAGAGGAGGTAGAAGAACGTGTTAGACTCTTAAAGCGGATTTGTCGTAAATATGGACCAAAATTAGGGGATGTCATCGAATACTATGATAGTTTGAAGAAAGAGTTAATCGAGTTAACCGATAATAGCAAATCGATCGACGAACTAGAACAAGAGTACCTAGCACATCACACAAAATTAATCAAATTGTGTACTAAATTAAGCCAATTAAGGCAAACTGCCTCTCAAAAATTAGAAACCCAGCTTACCCAAGAATTAAAACCCCTAGGTATGGCAAAAGTACAGTTTCAATGTCGAGTTACCCCCGTTAATCCCCATAGTATGGGAGCAGATCATGTAGAATACTATTTTAGTCCAAATCCGGGGGAAGATTTACAACCCTTAGCTATGACGGCATCGGGGGGGGAAATGAGTCGTTTTCTTTTGGCGCTCAAGTCTTGTTTTACGGAGTCTCAAACTAATGGTAAAACTCTGATTTTTGATGAAATTGATGCAGGAGTTTCGGGGAAGGTAGCTCAATCGATCGCCCAAAAGTTACACAAATTAAGTTCTCAGCATCAAGTGTTGTGTGTCACCCATCAACCCCTTGTAGCGGCTATGGCAGATGATCATTTTCGGGTGGAAAAACATTTGACTCAATCATCACAAACCCAAGAGGTAAGAACGATCGTGCAAGTCACACATTTAGAACATCAAGAACACCGTAGAGATGAGTTAGCAGAATTGACGGGAGGGCATTCGGCGGAGGAAGCCATCGCTTTTGCTGATTCTATCCTAGAAACGGCTCGTCAACTCAAAAAACGATCGTCCGATTAAACTACAATTAGGTAAAGATAAGTTTTTCTGTTATATAAAACTTACTCATAGTTACCTATGACGTTTACTTCTTGCTTCTACCAGTCAAGTCGGCTTGATACTGTCCACAAGCGTTGATTCGGGTGTAACCCACCCTACTTTTATTATTCTAATTAATTGATTAATCTTGAATAATAACTAATTTTTATTTAATTTAATCTTTAAATTAAATAGTTTTAACAGTCTTGGTTATCGACTTCATTAAAAGCTAACATATTTTAAAAAAATGTCAACCTTTATCCCGTGAGTAGGTATAAAGAACTATAATAAACTATTAGTTAACAGTTAAAAGCTCTTGAGGTGTAATGATGAGCATAGTTGACATGATTAAATCTTTTCAGAGTTTATCTCCAGATGAGCAAGATTCTTTGTTAGAAATTCTCCGCAATCATCGGGCAAAAATGAGGGAAGCTGAAATTTTAGCTAATGTCCGTGAATTGAAAGAGGCGATCGCGCTGGGTACTGCTAAAGTTGGTACAGTGGAGGATTTGATCGCAGATTTAAATGAGGTTGAAGATGAAGATATTATGGAGTAAAGGTTTTAAGCGTTCTTATCAGAAAGTCATTCAAAAAAATCCCCAGTTAAAATCAAGAATTGCGGATGTAATTAAAATATTGGCAAACGATCCTTTTACTCCTTCGATTAAATCTCATAAATTAACTGGAAATTTGTCAGGACTTTGGTCTTGTTCTGTCGCTTATGACTGTAGAATTATTTTTAGTTTTTCTGAAGACGGGAAGTTATTAGAAATGATGATTTTGTTAATTGATATTGGCAGTCACGATGATGTTTATCGATGAAAAGCATTATCACCATAATTAGACTTGTCCATCAATTTACATAGTAAGGGTTAAAACCCTGACTACGAACTAATAAAATATCTTTTTTGAGGAAGTCTATTATTCACGATTCATTGTACAATGGACTTAAACAACAAAAATGTTGTTTAACTATAAAACAAATTTACTATTATTAAAAAATATGAGCGCTTCTGTTAAAACTTTAGTTAATCAGCCTTATAAATACGGATTTATTACAGATATTGAGTCGGATACTATTCCTAAAGGTTTAAGTGAAGATGTGGTGAGATTGATTTCTCTCAAGAAAAATGAGCCTGAATTTATGTTAGAATTTCGTCTCAAGGCTTATCGTCAATGGTTGACAATGACTGAACCAGAATGGGCTCATGTGGGTTATCCTAGTATTAATTATCAAGATATTATTTATTACAGCGCGCCTAAACAACAAAAGAAAAAATTGGATAGTCTTGATGAAGTTGATCCCACTTTATTAGAAGCCTTTGAAAAGTTAGGTATCCCATTATCTGAGCAAAAGCGCCTAGGAAATGTCGCCGTTGATGCTATTTTTGATAGTGTCTCGATCGCAACCACTTTTAAGGATAAACTAGCTAAAGATGGTGTTATTTTCTGCTCTATTTCCGAAGCATTGCAAGAGCATCCTGATTTAATTCAAAAATATTTAGGTAGTGTTGTACCTTCAGCAGACAACTATTTTGCGGCGCTTAATGGTGCAGTTTTTAGTGATGGTTCATTTGTATTTATTCCGAAAGGGGTAAAATGTCCTATGGAATTATCGACTTATTTTCGTATCAATAACGGTGATACGGGGCAGTTTGAACGTACTTTAATTGTAGCTGAAGAAGGGGCTTCCGTAAGTTATTTAGAAGGTTGTACTGCACCCATGTATGATAGTAACCAACTTCATGCGGCGGTGGTGGAATTGGTGGCTTTGGATAACGCTGATATTAAATATTCCACAGTACAAAATTGGTATGCAGGAGATGAAAAAGGTAAAGGTGGTATTTATAATTTTGTGACTAAGCGCGGTTTATGTAAAGGAGTTAACTCAAAAATTTCTTGGACTCAAGTGGAGACTGGTTCTGCGATAACATGGAAATATCCTAGCTGTGTTTTAGTGGGTGATAATTCTGTGGGAGAATTTTATTCGATCGCCTTGACAAATAATATGCAACAGGCGGACACTGGAACTAAGATGGTACATATTGGCAAAAATACCCGCAGTACAATTATTTCTAAGGGAATATCCGCAGGAAACTCGAAAAATAGCTATCGTGGCTTAGTGAAAATGGGTAATAAAGCCACTGGTGCAAGAAATTACTCTCAATGTGATTCCATGTTAATTGGTGACAATGCCGAAGCCAACACTTTCCCTTATATTCAAGTGGATAATAGTCGTGCTAAAGTCGAACATGAGGCTTCTACTTCTAAGATTGGCGAAGATCAACTGTTCTATTTTGCTCAACGGGGCATTTCCGAAGAAGATGCGGTGTCAATGTTGGTAAGTGGTTTTTGTAAAGATGTGTTAAACGAGTTACCCATGGAATTTGCGGCGGAAGCTGATAAACTTCTCAGTCTCAAGTTAGAAGGTAGTGTGGGTTAGGTAATTATGAATAGTTGATGGTTGTTAATCCCACGCCGATTTTTGTGGTATTCTTTTATCGAAAAATACGAACGTGGGGTTATGTTTAACAACTATAATAAAAAAGATGAGTGAGATAAAACCGATGACGAAAGAAGAAGCGGATATTCTTCGTGAAATATACAAAGATGATGATGATATAGATTGTTCGGATATACCAGAAATAACCGATGCTATGTTAGCAGAAGCTCAATTTCTGCAAGTTGGTGAATTTATCCCTAAAATGCCATTATTGGTTAAACACTAAGGTGGTTTCCTAGGAAAATACTAACAATGATAAATATTTATTCGATCGATCATGTCATAAATGATTTAAGTTTGCTATATGTTACTAACACTAACATTAGCATCTAATCGACAACTTTGAGAAATTTTGCCATCGGCACAAGGGATAATCCTTGAATTAAGATAGATGTAATTACAAGAAAAAATACTAGGTTAAATATCTCTTTGCCGTTTTCGATACCGTTAATCACTGGCATTAATGATAAAATAATTGGTACTGCACCTCTTAACCCTACCCACGAAATAAATAGTTTTTGCCTATTGTTATATTTTTTGATGGGTGATAAACATAAAAATACACTGAGAGGACGAGCTACGAAAATCAAGAAAAGTGCGATCGAAACTGAGACACCCACGACAGGGGAAAATTGGGAAGGAAGCACTAATAAGCCTAGGGTTAAGAACATAATAATTTGCATGAGCCATGATAAACTATCGTGGAAACTGACGATTAAATCTTTGTTTTTCACCACTTCTTCCCTAAAAATTATTCCAGCAATATAAACGTCTAAAAAGGCATTGCCATTAAAAGAGGCGGTGATGCCAAAACTTAATAACAGTAAGCCAACACTGCAAACGGGATATAATCCGGGGGAATTTAATCTAATACGGTTGATGACTTTGACAATAACAAAACCTGTGATACAACCAAATAAAATCCCTAAAATAATTTGAATCACTAAATTTGTTACGAATTGCACAGGAGAAAAATCTCCCATAGTGATAATGCCAATTATCGATGTAGTTAAAAGTATCGCTACAGGATCATTACTGCCAGATTCCAACTCTAACAAGGGTTGTATATTGTTTTTGAGTTTAATTTGACTGGATTTTAAGATAGAAAAGACAGCCGCCGCATCCGTGGAAGAAATAATTGCGCCTAGTAATAATCCATCAATCCAAGTAATACCCATAGTGCCAAGAGAAAAGCTAGTATAACTCCCCAAAATCAACCATGCAAAAGTGCCGACTAATAATGTCGTTATCACTACTCCCACGGTAGAAAGGATTAAGCCTTCTTTTAAGAGGGGTTTTATTTTTTTCCATTCTGTGTCTAAACCACCAGCAAACAGAATTAAGGTTAAAGCGGTATCCGCTAAGTATCGGGCAATGATATAATCATCAAATTTGATGCCTCCGATGCCTTCACTTCCTGCCAAAATACCAATCAATAAAAATAACAATAATGCAGGAATCCCAAATTTGTTCGAGATTTTACTGGCAAAAACACTGGATAATAATAAAATACCGACAATGATAAAAATTTGTTCGATCGATAATGTCATAAATTAGTTAAGTTTGCGATATATAATAGTTATATTAAGAAATTATTAATCAAAAAATTCAATTATTTTATTGCTAAATTTATGGAAGAAGACACTGGTTTAAATATTCTCGCTATTACCATTTTTACAATTACTTTATCTGCATTATTATCTCCCCTTTTACATTTTTCTCCTTATATTCCGGCAGGGATAACATTTGTTTTATTAGGATTAGTTACGATCGATACTTTATCATGGAAAAATCAAGGAGTAAACTTATTATTAAATATTTTTGCTTCAGAAGAACAAAAACAGCGTATTATTTATCACGAAGCAGGACATTTTTTAACCGCTTATTTATCTCAAATTCCTGTTACTGGCTATACTTTAACAGCATGGGAAGCCATTAAAAATAATAATTCTGGTTTAGGGGGAGTAATATTTGATACCTCTTTTCTCGAAAAAAAATCTCAGGATATGAGAGAATTTAATCGACTGCTCGATCGATTTGGAGTAGTATTAATGGCAGGAATAGCAGGAGAAAAAGTTATTTATAATAATAGTCAAGGGGGAGAAGAAGATATTAAAAAATTTCAAGAAATTAATCGCAATATCACCCTCACCGCTACTAATTTTCAGATGAAACAAAGACTAGCAATTTTACAGGCAACCACTATTATTGAACAAAATAAAGATGCTTATTTAGCTTTAGTAGAAGCTATGAAACAACGTAAATCAGTAACAGAATGTCAAGATATTATTGCCGAATACCATCAATAAAAAAAATAGTTAATTGTTGAAAAATATGCCCTCACTTTATTCAAAAAATCAGAAAATAATTCTCAAGGTGAAAATATTTTAATCAAATAGCGATCCTTGGGGTAAAATAATATGGACAATAGTTTCATTGTTGACAAAACTTTCAATCATCATTGAACCTTGATAAATTTCTAGTATTTTTTTGACGATAACTAAGCCTAATCCGAAGCCGTCAGCATAATCTAAACCTTGATTAAAAGGAAGGAAATTAGTAATTTTTTTTAATTGTTCGATCGACATTCCTTGTCCTTGATTTATGATAAAAAGATTGCATAAATTATCATCACTAATGTTCGTTAAAATCTTAATTTTATCCCCTTGCTGAGAAAATTTAAAAGCATTATCTAATAATTCTGTAACTATTTTGTAAAAATCAGTTTCTGCCATATTAATCGTCATTTCTTCTAACTCTAAAACAATATCTTCTTCTCGGTGTAATTTTTGGGCTTGAATCTGAGAAAAAGTAGATAAAATAGTTTTAGTTAAACATTGATGATTGTGAGAGCGAATCTCTTTTAATTTATCAGAGTTAGTGAGGATTAATTCTAAGTAAATATAGAGAATAAATTTTTCCCCAATAGTATGTAACCTTCTCGAAGATTCCAATAAAGTTTGAGCTATTTCTTTAATTTCTTCCACCGACATAGATTCCGCATATTCATTGAGAAGATTCGCTGATAAAATCATGCCATTGAGAGGAGTATATAATTCATGGGGTAAAGATTTTTGAATTTTTAAACTAAGATTATTTAATTCTTGTTTATTTTTTTCTTGAATTTTAGCTTGTTTTTGTAAACGAATTTCTACCGCATTTAACAATTCTTCGGGAGAAAAAGGCTTAGTTAAATAATCATCAGCACCTAATTCCATACCCTTACGAAAATCAGGACGATCGGATTTTGCTGTTAAAAAAATAAAAGGTTTACTCTCAATTTTAGCATCTTTTTTTAGTTCTTTTAATACTTGATAGCCATCTAAAATTGGCATCATTATATCACATAAAATTAGATCAGGATTTTCTTCTTTTGCTAACTCAATTCCTTCCTGACCATCTTGAGCTATAATCGTATAAAAATCTGATAAATCTAAAATTTGTTTAATATTTTTAGCGATGTTTATTTCGTCTTCAATAACTAAAATTTTTAGCATTTTTAAAACTTACTATATTTATGTTTGTTTTTAAGATAATTTATATTAATTTTTCTATATTCTCATGAATTTTGAATCAATAACTGTTACAATTATTGCATTAGAGAGATGAAAAGAATTTGCTCATCGATTTTTTATATATTGATTATTATAATTTAATCTAGCATTGAATCTAACATCAGTTTAACTACTTAACATTTTTTTAAGGAATCATTGATCCTACTCAAAATAGAAAAGTCAATCTATAATAACAACAATGATAAAATTACTGTTACTTATTTTTTCTATATAAACACTTGACTTATTTAAGTTAACTAATAAAGATAGATAAAAGGCATTGGTTAGACTAAGCTCACCAAGCGATAACAACTCAAAATATTGTCAATAATAAAATATTTAAAGGTGACAAAATTCATGTCAGATAAGTATATAAAACATTTAGTTTCTTGTGATAATGAACAAGAATTACTGAATTTTATCAGTGATACTAATAATTCTGCTCAAACGTTAAAGATAATCAAATTTTTACAAGAAAAGCTAGAAATATTAGATAATCAGTTAGAAAAAATTAATGATTTTTCTTGTTTAACTAAAACCCTTGATAGTTTAAAAAATATTCATATTTTATTTATTGAAGATAATATTATATCTGTTAAAATTTTAGAACATAGATTATTATTAGAAACAGAATATAAATTTAATTTAATCCATAAAAATAGTTTAGAAAAAGGATTTAAAAGTATTGAAGAATATGGCGAAAATTACTTTGATTTAGTGATTTTAGACTTAAACTTACCCGACAGTTATGGGTTAAATACCTTAAAAAAATTTAAGGCTAAATTTAAACATATTGCGGTGATTGTTTTAACAGGAGATTATGAAAAAAAACTAGCTTTAGAAACGATTAAAATGGGTGCGCAGGATTATTTAGTTAAACAATATTATTTAGGAAATAAAACTATTCCTAATGATGTTTTTATGTTACCTTTATTAAGTGCCATTGAACGACAAGAAAAAGAAAATCAATTAGAATGTCAAAGATTGCAGATATATTTAACCAATGAAAAATTAAAACAATCTCAGGAAGTCGTAGAGCAAAATCTAGCCACTTTTGATGTTGCCGTGGATGGATTAGCCATTTTACAGGACGATCGATATATTTACATGAATAAGGCACATTTAACCATGTTTGGCTATGAAAAATTGGAAGAATTACCGACAAATAATTGGCGAAATTTTTATTTTGATGATCAAATTCAACATTTTGAAAGTCAAATTTTACCCTCATTAATTAAGAATAAAGTATGGAGAGGAGAAGGGATTGCCAAAAGAAAAGATCAATCAACTTTTCCCTTAGAATTATCTTTAACTTTAACTGATAAAAATTATTTAATTTGTGTTTGTCGAGATATTTCTAAAAGAAAAGAATCAGAAAAAATCTTAAAACAAGCATTATTAAAAGCGGAGGAAGTTAACGAATTAAAATCCCGTTTAATCACCCTCACAAGCCATGAATTTCGCACTCCATTAACGGTAATTTCTTCTTCTGTGGGAATCTTAAAAACCTTTGAAAATAAATTATCCTATGAAGATAAACAAGAACATTTTAAAACTATTCAAACTTATATAGAGCATACCACCAAATTATTAGATGATATTTTATTAATCAATCGAGCGGAAGCTAAAGAATTAAGTTATCTACCCGAAAGTATTAATATTTATAATTTTTGTCAAACTATTGTTAAGGAAATTTGCCAGACTTATCCCCATAATCAAATAATTTTTCAATTGACTAATCAAGAACCATTAAACATAGAAAAATATCAACGATCGTTAGATAGAAAACTCTTAACTCAAATTATCACAAATCTAATCTCTAATAGTGTTAAATATTCTCCTCACCACGAAAAAATTGAGGTATTATTAACCATAGAACCTAAAAATATTATCTTAGAAATTGTCGATCGAGGTATCGGGATTCCCTTAGAAGATCAATCCTCTTTATTTAACACTTTTTATCGGGGCGAAAATGTTGGTAATATTCAAGGTACAGGCTTAGGATTATCGATCGTCAAGGAATGTGTAAACTTGCTTAAAGGTACAATTTCTGTCAAAAGTAAAGTTAATCAAGGTACAACAATCTCTATCAATATACCATGTTGAAGATGAGAGAGGGCAGGGCGTTTTTATTCTCCAAATTTGATTTAACTGGAAACTATAATTGATAAGAAATATTGGGAGGAAACTACTTTAAAATAATTCTTAATTCTTAATTCTTAATTCTTAATTCTTAACTCTTAATTCTTAATTATTTAAAACCATGCCTTTAAGTTGGAATGACATCAAAAATCGAGCCATTAATTTTACCTACGAATGGGCTAATGAAACCTCAGAAAATGCCGAAGCAAAATCATTTTGGGATAGTTTTTTTGATGTTTTTGGAGTACCAAGAAGGCGTGTCGCTACCTTTGAAAAATCTGTTAAAAAATTAGATAATAAACAAGGATTTATTGACTTATTATGGAAAGGAGTCATCTTAGTTGAACATAAATCTAAGGGCAAAAATTTAGATAAAGCCTATCAACAAGCGATCGAATATTTTCCCGGATTAAAAGATCATGAATTGCCTAAATATATTTTGGTTTCTGACTTTGCTAGGTTTAAATTATACGATTTAGAAAATGAGATAAATCACGAATTTTTACTTTCTGAATTTGTTAATCATGTTCATTTATTTGACTTTATAGCAGGGTATAAAAAACGAGAATATAAAGATAGTGATCCCGTTAATATTCAAGCCGCCGAATTAATGGGACAATTACACGATCGATTAAAAGAAATTGGTTATGAAGGCCATCAATTAGAAGTTTATTTAGTCCGTTTATTATTCTGTTTATTTGCTGACGATACTGGCATTTTTAATCAAGGAATTTTTCACGAATATATCGATTTACACACTAAAGAAGATGGTAGCGATTTAGCCATTCATTTAGACTCAATTTTTCAAATTTTAAATAAGTCAGAAACCAGCAGACTTAAGAATTTAGATGAAAATTTAGCCCAATTTCCCTACATCAATGGTAAGTTATTTGACGAAAGATTAGATAACGCTTCTTTCGATCGAGAAATGAGAGAAATGTTATTAAAAGCCTGTAGTTTAGACTGGGGAAAAATCTCCCCTGCTATCTTTGGTTCGATGTTTCAGGCGGTTATGAATCCCCAAGAAAGACGTAATTTAGGTGCTCATTATACCTCAGAAAAAAATATTCAAAAAGTCATTAAACCTCTCTTTTTAGATGAATTATATAATGAGTTTGAAAAGATAAAAACTAATCACAATAAACTTAAAGAGTTTCACGAAAAAATCGCTAATTTACAATTTCTTGATCCCGCCTGTGGATGTGGTAATTTTTTAATTGTTAGTTATCGAGAGTTACGAGATTTAGAAATTTTAATTTTAAAAGAGTTAAATAAACAAGGACAATTAGAGTTAGATATTAGCAATATTATTAAAGTGGATGTCGATCGATTTTTTGGCATTGAATACGATGAATTTGCGGTAAGAATTGCGGAGGTTGCCATGTGGTTAATTGATCATCAAATGAATATTAAAGTTAGTAATGAATTTGGTCAATATTTTGTCCGTTTACCTCTCAATAAATCTGCTACTATTGTTCATGGTAACGCTTTACAAATTGACTGGAAAAATATAATTGATCCCCCCCAACCCCCCTTTGAAAGGGGGGAGAATACGGATAATTCTTTATTAAAGGGGGATAAAAATGGAAAAGTCCCCCTTATTAAGGGGGATTTAGGGGGATCGAATTTTTCCTTTAATTTTATCTTTGGTAATCCTCCTTTTGTGGGAAAAACTTATCAAAATACACAGCAAAAAGCTGACATGGGTTTAGTTTTTAATGGCGTAAAAAATGCAGGAGTTTTAGATTATGTTTGTGCATGGTATTTAAAAGCCTCCCAATTTATTCAAAATACTAAAATTCGTTGTGCTTTTGTGAGTACAAATTCTATTTCTCAAGGTGAACAAGTGGGCATTTTATGGCAGGAATTATATACTAAATATAAGATAAAAATTCACTTCGCTCATCGTACTTTTTCTTGGAATAATGAAGCAAAAAATAATGCTGGAGTCCATTGTGTTATTATAGGTTTTGGCTTAGAAAATATCGATAATAAGCGACTTTTTTTCTATGAAAATATTAAAGGTGAAGCAACAGAAATTAACGTAAAAAATATCAATCCTTATTTAGTAGAAGGTAATGATTTAATTATCTCAAGTCGTAAACAACCTCTTTCTAATGTACCTGAAATTAATTTTGGTAATATGCCTAATGATGGAGGCAATTTTTTATTTACTGAAACAGAAAAAGAAGAATTTTTGAAAATCGAACCTTTAGCAAAAAAAATTATTAAACCTTTTTTGAGTGCAAAGGAATTTATTAATAATGAAAAACGTTATTGTTTATGGTTAGTAGATATTCAACCTCAAGAATTAAAACTATTAAAATATGTTAGTGAAAGAGTTAAAAATGTTCAACAATTAAGATTAGAAAGTAAAAGACAAGCAACACAAAAATTAGCTAATTTTCCGACTCTTTTTGGCGAAATTAGACAACCTAATACTAATTATTTATTATTACCTCGTGTTTCCTCCGAGAATAGAAAATATATTCCTATTGGCTTTTTTAATCAAGAAGTTATTGCAGGAGATAGTTGTTTAATTATCCCTGATGCTGATTTATTTTTATTCGGAATATTAACATCAGAAATGCACATGACATGGGTTAAATATGTCTGTGGAAGACTAAAAAGCGATTATCGTTACTCTAATTCTATTGTTTATAATAACTATCCTTTCCCTGACAATGTGACGGAAAAACAGAGGGAAAAAGTAGCCAATTTAGCTCAAAAAATCCTTGATATTAGAACACAATATCCTGATAGTAGTTTAGCCGATTTGTACGATCGATTAACCATGCCAAGGGACTTATTAAAAGTCCATCAAGCCCTTGACAAAGCGGTGGATTTATGCTATACAAAACAATCTTTTTCCAGTGAATTAAATCGCATCGAATTTTTGTTTAATTTATATGAACAAATCAACACGCCTTTATTAAAATCTGAGAAGAAAAAAGGCAGGAAAAAATAAATACAGAAATTGTTAAAACTGTACACTTTTTTGAAAATGTAGGGGTTGAACACTGTTCAACCCTTCTAAACCCTAAAACCCAAATAAACATCTAGGAGAAAAACAGGCAAGATGCCTATTCTACGGTGGTAAATATCTTCATTTAATTTCTAGCTAACCATTTTTGACCATTTAGGCGCTTGAGGGCAAATAATACCATCAAATCAAGACTCGCCTTGCGCTCATCAATCATAAAAGATTCGATCGTACTCGGTTTTTGATTGTCTGTAGCACAAGAAAAAGCCTTTTGTCCATTAATATTTTCCTCAAGAAAATAGAAAGAAAATTGACGATTTTTAAGATTACCCAACACTTGCCAACACTCAGGATTAGACTCAAAACCCTTAATCGGAATTTTCGCTTTGACAAAATCCAGTTGTATATCTTCCAACCCCTGTTTTTCTAAAGCCGTTTTGAGAGTTGGAGTAAAATGTTGCTCCATAAACTCCGTAAAAGGCTTATCTTCCAAAGCTGGAGGTTTAACCTTCTTCGCAGGAGGGGTTTTTGTTTCCGCCGGCGGTTTCTCGATAGATGATGCTGTTTTAGCTTCTTCGCTCATAATTTTAAGTTTGTATTATCAAAAATCTTAATATAATAATTATATATCTTAGGTTACTATAATACCTAGTACTTAAAAATCATGAGCGTGAAGTACTTCGACATCGCATATATAGCTGATGCCAGAGTAATCTTCAAAAAACTTTGTTGCCACATTATCAGAAATTTTCACCGCCGTATCTCGATCAGCAGTCAGCACCTCAATCTTAATATTTGAGTAAGTATCAGAAACATTGGGGTGTCCAGACGATCGAACATTACGACTACCTTTACCACCGGCGGCTACGATCGTATAACCACTAGCCCCCGCTTCCTCAATAATTTTAGAGATCGGTTTCAGTAACAACTTTTCTGTGACGATAACGAGCTTACTGGCTTTCTTGATCATATTTACCTCTTTATACCTATAGTTATCGAATTTAATAAAACTCAGGAAAACGCCAACACTGCGCGCTTACCATAGTGAGCATTCTAGCATCAGACTATCGATCAGTCAAGGAGATACACCCATAGCAGAGTCGATTTTAAATATAAGTTTCACTTATTTAAAATTTAATAAGTCTAAAACAATATTTTGTCACAAATGTTGCTTCTTAGCCCACCTTCTCATATACTTAAATATATGGTATTTATTCGAACCATAGACAAAAAAACTATGAATAATTTTGAATCTAGGCAGTCAAAACCAAAGTTGCCTACAGAGGAGGGTTGGAGCGTACAGGTATATAGCAGTAATCGCCGTTTACTCTGGGTTTTAGAACCCTCCCACGGTTGGGTATTCCTGATCGGTTGCGGTGTTGGTTTACTAATTTCAGTAGTTTGGATTAACCTCGCTCGTTACAGTCCTCCCTTAGAACCGACTTCCCCAAAGGAATCTCCAGCATTGCAAGTGGATTAATTACACTTCAATCATAAACTATTGGTCAAATAAAAGAAAAACTTATCATTTAGATTAAATATTAAGTTTTAAATTTATGTTAAATAGTTTGAAAATAAGTTGATTTTACTATAGACTTATATAAATCAATATTTAATTCTTTATAGAATAAAAACTATAGATAATGATAGCCCTCCAGCATCATCTTCTAGCCCTGTTCCTAGAACAGTTATGTTTAAATACCCTATAAACAGGACATTCCGTAGTACCTGTACCGTGGGGGTGAAAAAAATCACCCTGACTTTAAAAAGCCCACTTATTATAATTGCCCCAGAAGGGGCACAAGGAGAAATTAATGGATTTTTTATCGCTTTTCTTGACGGACTTCATCAAGCAGTTACAGTCCCCAACCCTCGCTTTTTTGATTGGAGGAATGATCATTGCTGCTCTTGGTAGTGAATTAGTAATTCCAGAGTCAATTTCTACAATTATCGTTTTCATGTTGCTGACTAAAATCGGTTTGACTGGTGGCATTGCCATCCGCAATTCCAATCTTGCGGACATGATTTTACCTGTAATATTTGCTGTAGTAATAGGTATTGTAATTGTTTTTATCGCCCGTTACACATTGGGTAAATTGCCAAAAGTCAAAGTCGTAGATGCCATCGCCACTGGTGGATTATTTGGTGCGGTGAGTGGTTCTACCATGGCGGCTGGTTTGACCGTACTCGAAGAACAGAAAATTTCCTTCGAGGCATGGGCAGGAGCTCTTTATCCCTTCATGGACATTCCCGCTTTAGTGACTGCGATCGTAATAGCGAATATTTATCTCAACAAAAAGAAAAGTCCTATGAGTGAGGAATTCAGCGCAGAAGAATCTTTCGCTAAAGAGGCGGTTATGGCAGGAGAGTATCACAGTAACCCTGAGTACCCTGCCACCAGACAAGAGTATCTTAATCAGCAACAAAGCAAGGCAAACAAAGGTGTTCAAATATGGCCTATTATCGAGGAAAGTCTCCGAGGTCCTGCTTTATCGGCAATGTTACTCGGTCTTGCCCTTGGTATATTGACCAAGCCAGAAAGCGTCTATGAAGGTTTCTACAATCCTGCCTTTCGTGGTTTACTTTCTATCTTGATGTTAGTTATGGGCATGGAGGCTTGGTCAAGAATTGGCGAATTGCGTAAAGTTGCTCAGTGGTATGTTGTTTATAGTGCTATTGCACCTTTTATCCATGGACTTATCGCTTTCGGTTTAGGTCTGATTGCTCACTACACTATGAACTTTAGTATGGGGGGTGTTGTAATCCTCGCTGTCATCGCTTCTTCCAGTTCCGATATTTCTGGACCTCCTACCTTACGAGCTGGTATCCCCACAGCGAACCCATCCGCTTATATCGGTGCTTCTACCGCCATCGGAACACCCATTGCGATCGGTATATGTATCCCCTTCTTCATTGGTCTTGCTCAAGCACTTATGGGCAACTAGGGTTTGCTGAAAAAGTATTTTGATGAAGGTAGGAGAGAGGAGTCAGGAGTCAGGAGACAGGAGTTAGGAGAAAGACTGAAACATCAAGGTTTTGATGCTGTTAATAGATAGACTAAGTATAGTTGTATTTTAAAAAAATAAGGTTAAAAGTGTTGAATTTTTGAATAAAAATTCTTAAAACGGAGCACTTTTTCACTAATGTATTATGTCTAAACCTTTGATTTTAATAGCTTTCTGACTTATTCAGTAAACCCTAACTACGAAATGATTAACAATCTTTCATATTTGAGATAGAGACGTAAAATTTTACGTCTCTACAATAGTTTTAGCTATTAAAAATTTTTTCTGGAAAAATCTCTTAAAGAACCTCAGTTCGACATAAAATTATTGGTTAAGATAAGGTGTCAGGTATCAGGTGTTAGGGATCAGGTAAAGAATTAGTGAAAAAGTTGAACAAAAATTGATTTTATCAAAATTAAATTAAGTAATTAATTGATCTAAACAAAGAAATTGTTAACCTGCAACCTGCAACCTGCAACCTATTAACCTCAAGAATTCTTTTATCGAACTCAGGTCTTAAAGAGGGCGATAAACACGGTAATCGATGTTAGGGAAAATATTATCAATTTTTTCCACTTTTTCCAACCAACCAGAATCTACTTGCTCTGCCCAAATATCATCATAGAGTTTATTCAGTCTCAATAAATGACTCTTAGTTCGTCTTACCGCATAAGGTACCATCGTTCCCGTGCGCATAATAAATGCCCAATCTGACGACTGTGCCAATAACAATTCCCGTGCCGCTTGATTTAATGCCCGTAATTGTAACTCGTCTTCTGGTTCTTTGGTTGACAAATGAATCATCTTTTCCGCCGCCTTGTGTAGATGAGGGTAAACCCAAGCGTTAGTATGATTTAACCAATACTCATGGAAACCTTTATAACCCCAGCTCGATTGAGAAGGAATCGCCACCTGTTGAGTGGGATGTCCTTTCAAATAATCCGCTAAGTGAATCATATACATGGAATCTTGATCAAACCACGCTTTACGGAATAAAAAGTCAATAAATTGAGGACCTTCATACCACCAATGACCATATAACTCAGCATCATAGGGAGAAACAATAATCGGCTCTCGTTGCATCATTCCTGCAAGGTGTTGCACTTGTTGAACACGATTATATAAAAAGTTTCCTGCGTGTTCTGCGGCTTTTTCCCTTGCCCAATAAGGATCATATAAGGCTTTATCTGATAAACCTGCTTGACGGCTGGTGATTTTATGGTATTTTACCCCAACATTTTTCCGTTGACCATTGGGCATGATATAGGGTTTAATATAATCATAATCCGCTTCCCAGCCTAAATCTTTGTAAAACTCTCGATATACTGGATCACCCGGATAACCTACTTCCGATGACCAAACTTGTTGAGATGATTCATGATCACGCCCAAATACTGCTACTCCTGTTTCTGTGAAAATCGGTGCATAAGTACCAAAACGAGGGCGCGGACGAGCGTATAATAAACCATGACCATCGGTTAAGAAGTATCTTAACCCAGCATCAGCTAACATTCTTTCTAAACCTTCATAGTAGGCACATTCAGGCAACCAAATACCACGAGGGCGAATGCCAAAATTTTCTTCATAACTCTGACAAGCAACCTCAATTTGCGCCCATACGGCTTGAGGATACATTTTCATTAAGGGCAAATAACCATGGGTTGCACCGCAGGTAATAATTTCAAGGTTGTTGCTATCTTGAAATTTCTTAAATGCTCCAACTAAATCTCCCTTGTATTTTTCCCATACTTGACGAGTTTCACTAAACTCTTGAGCATAGTATTCAGCTAGGTATTTTATATGGCCATTATGCTCATTAAATTCAATTTCTTTTTCGACTAATTCTTGTAATTTTTCTAAATGTTCGCTATATTTTTCTTGTAATAATTTATCTTTGAGCATGGACACTAAAGGAGGTGTCATACTCATCGTTATTTTAAAATCAACTCCATCTCGTTTTAAGCCTTCAAAAACTTGGAGTAAAGGGATATAAGTTTCGGTGATTGCTTCATACAACCACTCTTCTTCTAAGACATAATCACTTTCGGGATGGCGAACAAAGGGTAAATGTGCGTGTAGCACGAGGGCGAGGTAGCCAAGAGCCATAATATGTCAATAACTATTTGCTAGTTTTTACAGGTGAGCAGATTATTTAATAATAAATACTATCTGTCATTAGAATTTTAAGCTAAAATGAGCGATGTTTTGCATTTTTACCTCAGTTCAATCTAAAATTTATTGCTAAAGATGAGGTGTTAGGTATTAGGTGTTAGGTATTAGGTGTTAGGTATTAGGTAAAAAATTAGACTTCTTGCAAAAGTCGAGTAATGAGTAATAAGTTAAGAAATTTATGTTTTCCACCCTAAAATAGATTCTACTTTTTATTTTGCACTCGTTTCTATGGATCAAAAATTATTAATAATTGATTTCCCTCTCGATTAATTTAATTAAATAATGGAACAAAAGTTGAAAAATTAACCTAAAATCTAAAACCTAAAACTTACCTAGATCAAATATTCTTGCATCAAACTCAGATAATTTTTGATTCAATTTCAGGGTAATAGGATATGATCCCCTTTAGTCATTCAAAATTTTCGATCGCCAAAGGCGGCGCTGTGCGATCGAACCTAAATCCAGTATTATATTTTTAACTATAAAAACTATATTTTATAATCACTATTAAAAGTAATCATTTTCTATATACAAATGTCTTATCTAAAAAGTTTTCCGTTACTTCTGAGTACGTTATGTTTAAACATAGGCTATATAAACCCGATCTTGGCTCAATCGGTGGATGCTAATCTCGATCGATTTAACCCCAACGCCAACCCTTTACAGTTTCCCACCAAGCCCAAAGAGGTAGAAATTGATCAACAACAATCCATCAGCTTAGAGGAAGCCATCGAAATTGCGCTTAAAAATAACAAAGATTTACAAGCCGCCAGAATTGAACTACAAAAAGCCGAAGACGGTTTAAGGGCTTCCCAAGGGGCAGAATTACCTACGGTGGACGGAAATTTGGAGTTTAACCAACGGGGGCAAGATACAAGCCCCCAAGGAGGGGATGTTTTTCGTCATCAAAGCCAATTTCTAGGGGGTTTGGAGGTAGGTTATGACTTGTATAGCGGTGGTCGTCGTAGTGCCTCGATCGAGCGTTCCCGTAGAGAAATCTATTTTAATAAACTAGATGTAGAGCGTATCTCCGAAGAAACCCGTTTCAATGTAACTAACTCTTACTATGAGTTACAAAATAGAGATGCTCAAGTCGCCATTGCCCAAGCTGCGATCGAAGACTTTTCCCAAACCCTCAGAGATGCGCAATTATTAGAACAAGCGGGGTTAGGCACAAGATTTGACGTTTTACAAGCCGAAGTGGATTTAGCCAACGCCAATCAGGCTTTAACTGTGGCTATCTCCAATCAAAGAAACGCTAGACGCACCCTAGCAGAAGTATTAAGTGTTGGGCAAAATGTCGAGTTAACCGCCGCCGATGAAATTACCGAAAAAGGAATATGGCAATATACCCTAGAAGATAGTATTGTTATGGCTTTTAAGAATAGAGCCGAATTACAACAATTATTAGTCAGAAGGGAAATCAACGAACAGAATCGAGAAATTGCCTTATCGGAAACTCGCCCTCAAGTGGGCTTATTTGCCGGTTATAATTTTACTGGCACAGCTGCGGATACCTTAAACAATACAGGCTTTGCTAATGGTTATAACCTTGGTGCGAGACTCCGTTGGCGATTTTATGATGGTGGCACAGCTAGGGCAAGGGGAGATCAAGAAACCCGTAATATGGAGATTGATGAAACTAATTTTGCCAATCAACGGAATAAAATTAGGCTACAAGTAGAAACTGCTTACAATACCATGATTGCCAATAAAGAAAATATTGGTAGTACCGAAAAAGCCGTAGTTACCGCCACAGAAAGTCTCCGTTTAGCAAGATTAAGATTTCAAGCGGGGGTTGGTACACAAACCGATGTTATCAACGCTCAAAGAAGTTTAACGGAAGCTAGGGGTAACTTTTTACAAGCTATTATCGGTTATAACCAATCTTTAAACGAATTACAAAGAGCCGTTAGTAATTTACCCGACGGTAACTTATTTGAACTAAGATAATTTTCTTTGATAATCTCCAGACAACTTGTTTTTGTATTAACTTTTAAACAATGTATTTATTGTGATATTATGTTGTTAAACTTTCAAGTTGTCTTTTTACGATGAGGTTTAAAGAATTAGCCATGATTCAAGTCTCGAAAATCCCTTTACCTTTAGGAATTAAAATTTATCCGAAGGACGGCGCTAAAAATTTAACTATTAACGTAATTGTTGCGATTAATAATCCACTAACTACACTAATCAAAATACCTCTATTTGTAAACTCAAGATTATCTAACCTTTTGCTAAAACCCTCTTGATTACCCTTAATTGAGGCTATTTCTACTCTCATATCGTTTAACTTATTATCTACTTGCTCAAAACGAGAGTCTATTTTTTCATTAACTAGCTCGAATTTTCGATCGACTTGCTCAAATTTCGAGTTAATTAAATCCTTTAACTCTCTTAAATCGTTATCTGTTACTGTACTCATGGTAAAATCCTCTTAGTTATGAATGTATTTTGATTAGGAGTAATTGGCTGTTACTCCTAAACTTTATTTTAGTTCACTCTAAGTAGAATAATTTATAAGCCTTAACCCTTGCCTCAAATATCTTCAATTTAGTACCTACTAACTCATTTTTAATAGCGTACCTGAAACTTTATTAATAATGAGGCTATATTTCAGCCTCTTAAGTTTGATTAAATGTTAAGGGTAAAATACAAATTTACCGACAAACGTTAATAACCCAGTGACTAAAACTCCGATAATCCCAAATACTCCGAGGGTAACAGTATTTAATCGAGTCTCGACACTATCTAATCTTTTATTAATCCCATTTACATCACTTTTGAGGGTAGCTATATCAACTTTAATCGTTGTTAACTCCTCAAATACCCTCTCAAATTTCGAGTTAATTAAATCTTTTAACTCTCTTAACTCATTATCTGTTACTGTACTCATGGTAAAATCCTCTTAGTTTTAAGTCATTGCTTAGGAGTAATTACCCGTTACTCCTAAACCTCATTTTAGTTTACTTTAAGCTAATTGAAACAGTGCATCCCAGTCGATCGAGATTGAGGTATCATCATTTTCAGGTTGAGAAATCAAATCAAAGGCTTTATTTTTGGCAAAAGGATTGTTTAAGGCTTGAATTACCATATTTGCCACATCTCCCCTAGGGATAGAAGTAGGAATGCCGTTGGGAGGAGAGGCTAAAAATTCATCGTCTTTGCCTACCAATAACTCCCGTTTACCGTCTGGTTTATCCAGTAACCCTCCTGCCCGAATAATGGTGTAATTTATGGCAGAATCCATTAAATATTGTTCAGCTTTTCTTTTCCAGATTAAAATATTGCCGTTGCCAAGACGATTTAAAGGGTGATTTTCGTTTGTACCCCCCATTGAGCCGACAAGGATAATATGTTTAATTCCAGCTTTTTTAGCACTATCTATCTGGTTTTTTTGCCCTAACCAATCGACTTGTTCGGGTTTTCCGTTAGTTTCAAAATCAAACTCAGGGGGTTTTCCTTCCGAGGGAGGAGTAATCATTTTTGGCACGGCACTCGTTAAAATAATTAACTTTTCGCATCCTTCCAGTGCGATCGAAACATCCTCCAGTGATAGAATATCCCCGAAGATAAAATTATCAGTATTGCCAAAAATTTCTTGAGCCTTACGGCTCGATCGAGCAAAGGGTACAACTTGCCAACCATAATCATTAGATTGTAGCTTTTTCACCACCAAAGAACCAGTCCTACCCGTTGCGCCTGTTACTAAAACTTTTTTTGTCATATTTACAAATTGAACCTAAAATTGAGAATGCCAAAATATTATCTTATTATAGAACTTACCTACCAATAACGAGATTCCTGTCTTTACTCCTTACTTCTTACTCCTTACTTCCTACTTCTTACTTCTTACTCCTTACTTCTTACTTCTTACTTCTTACTTCTTACTCCTTACTCCTTACTCCTTACTCCTTACCCTTTACTCCTAATTTTATGGATTTATCTCTCGTTATCCCCATTTATAATGAAGCCGAAAATATACCCCTGCTTATCTCTGCTATTACTAATAGTTTAAAAGATACAAATTTTACTTATGAAATTATTTGTGTTGACGATGGTTCGATCGATGGTTCGATCGAAGTATTAAGAAGTGTTGCTAAAATCCATAGTCATGTCAAAGCCATTATCTTAAGACGTAATTATGGACAAACTCCCGCTATGGCAGCAGGTTTTGAAAAAGCCACAGGAAAAATAATTATCACCCTTGACGGCGATTTACAAAATGATCCTGCGGATATACCCTTATTAGTAGCGAAATTAGAGGAAGGCTATGATTTAGTTAGCGGTTGGCGCAAAAACCGTCAAGACGACACCTTAACTCGTCTTTTACCATCAAAAATTGCTAATTGGATCATCAGTAAAATAACAGGGGTAAAATTAAACGATTATGGATGCTCCCTTAAAGCATACCGTAGCGAATTGATCGCTGATCTTAATTTATACGGTGAATTACACCGTTTTTTACCTGCTTTAGCCTATATTGAAGGAGCAAAAATCACAGAAATTCCTGTTAATCATCATGCAAGGCGTTTTGGTAAAAGTAAATACGGTTTAGGTAGAACTTTTCGAGTAATAATGGATTTACTAACAGTTTTTTTTATCAAAAAATTTCTTACTCGCCCGATGCACGTCTTTGGCTTTTTCGGGCTATTTTCTTTGATATTAGGTGTTATGATTGGTAGTTATCTTACTTTTATCAAACTAGGATTAGGTAAAAGTATCGCCGATCGACCTTTATTGATATTATGTGTATTATTAATCTTAACAGGAGTGCAATTATTTTGCTTTGGTTTGCTAGGAGAATTATTAATGCGTACCTATCACGAATCTCAACAACGCCCTATCTACAGAATCAGAGAAATAGTAAATAATTAGGGGTTGATGAAAAAGTATTTTGATGAGGGGAAGTGTTAGGTTTTAGGTGTTAGGTTTTAGGTTAAAGAATGAAAAATCAAGGTTTTGAGGCTTTGCATAATATAAAAAAATATAGAGATATTATTAAAAATAAGGTCAAAAGTGTCGAATTTTTGAATAAAAATCCTTAAAACTGCGCACTTTTTTCTTAATGTATTATGCCTAAACCCTTGATTCTAATAGCTTTTTGAGTTATTCAGCAAACCCTATATACAGAAAGATTGTAATAAAATTTGAAGAAAATAAGGTTAAAACTTCAGCATACTTGTATTCTTAAATTAAAATTTATTTCAACGAGAGTTATTGATTGACTCTCATTTTCCATTCTTCATTCTCCATTAATTATTTATGTCAAATTCTATCGCTGATACCCTTTATTTACTTAAATCTACTGCGGATGAAGATATATCCTATCTGAAGACAAAAGCCGATCGAACTAGACAACAACAAAAAGGCGACACAGTAACTTATGTAATTAATCGCAATATCAACTTTACCAATATTTGTGAGCAACATTGTAGTTTTTGTGCCTTTAGACGAGATGCCCAAGAAGAAGGCTCATTTTGGCTTAATTTAGAAGATATTTTAGCAAAATGTCAGGGTGCGATCGAAAAAAATGCCACAGAAATTTGTATGCAAGGAGGATTAAATGTTGAAGCAAAAATCAACGGTAGTAGTTTGCAATACTATCTCCAATTAGTCACAGGAATTAAAAATAACTTTCCTCAGTTACATCTACACGCTTTTTCACCCCAAGAAGTGCAATTTATCGCCAGAGAAGATAATTTAACCTATAGTGATGTCATTTTAGCCTTAAAAGATCACGGAGTCGGTTCAATGCCCGGCACTGCTGCGGAAGTTTTAGATGATAACGTCAGAAAAATTATTTGCCCTGAAAAACTCAACTCCGATACTTGGTTAGAGATTGTTTCCACCGCCCATCGTTTAGGAATGCCCACCACTAGCACCATGTTATGTGGACATATCGAAACTCCAGAACAACAGTTGTCACATTTAAGTAAAATTCGATCGATCCAAGAAAAAGCCTTAGAAAAAAACTATCCAGCAAGGATAACAGAATTTATTTTACTCCCTTTCGTGGGAGAACAAGCACCAGCACCCCTAAGAAATCGTGTAGGCAGAAATCAACCCGATTTACAAGCTACCCTAAAATTAACCGCCGTTGCCCGTTTATTTTTAGGGGATGTAATACCCAATCATCAACCAAGTTGGGTAAAGTTAGGCTTAGATGGTGCATTAGATGCTTTGCAATGGGGTTGTAATGATATTGGCGGTACTCTGATGGAAGAACATATTACCACTATGGCAGGGGCGAAAGGAGGTACTTGTTTAGAGGAGGATACCATACAAAATGCCATCAGTTCGATCGATCGTCCTTATCGTCAACGAGATACTTTGTATCAAGTTCAGAGTGAATGAGTCATTTTTACCTCAGTAAACCATAAAATTGTCGGTTAGGGTAAGGAAAAGAAAGGGGAAGAAAATTTCATAAAAAAGTAATAATTGTTAATCAATATAATCAAACTTTAGAAAAAGTCTTATGAAAAAACTGAATTTACCAGTAATTATTGAAAAAGATGAAGAAGGTTATTTCGCCTACTGCCCTTCACTTCAAGGTTGTTATACTCAAGGGGATTCTTATGAAGAAATTATCGACAATATCAAAGATGCTATTTTACTACATCTTGAAGATCGTATTGCTAATGGAGAGGAATTACCCAATATTGGACAAATAAGTTTAACTTCTGTGGAGGTAGTCGCTTGAGTAATCGTTTTCCTAGAGTTACCGCTAACGATGTTATTCGGGTAATAGAAAAAATAGGATTTATTTTAGTAAGACAGAGTGGGAGTCATAAAATTTATAAAAATTCTGAAGGAAAAAGGGTGACAATTCCTTATCACGCCACAGAAATTTTGAAAGTTAAAACTTTAAAAAGTATCTTAAATGATGCTAATTTAAAAGTTGATGAGTTTACTAATTTACTATAAATTTTTCATTTATTTTTTATATTTTTGACGATATTTTTTGATTGCTGTTGTTAATTTTCCTTGTAATTGAGGAGGATTTTCTATGACAGATAACAATAAATCTTGATCTTGATTTGATAATACTAATTTCTCATAATTATTCTTACTTTGAATCATAATCTGTATATGGATATTCAGCTTAATTTTAGTTTACCTTAATTATTCGTACAATGTCCACACATTTTTTTGCTCAAGCAAAGTTATATTACAAAATATTACTTGCTAACAAGATTTTATACTTATCAAAGATATTGAACAGTTAAAGTTGTTTTAACTATATCATGAAATTTATCTTTTGCCGCCATTTAAAATTTTTTGTTAAGATGATTAAATTATATCTCTCAATTCTGAGAAGTTCGGTTTTACTCAACTACAGTTTCCAATAAAATTGCTACATTATAGATATTAGATTAATTGTTGTAAATAAACATTAAGGGAGAAAAGCAGTGAATAATAGAACAAATCAAAATAGTAGATTTTTTAACCAACCTGACGAGGATAATAATTTTTTAGAGTATTTACAGTCACTAACTCCTGAAACCATAAGTCAACTTTCTAAACCTCAATCTCAAGAGGTGTTTCAGGTGATGGAGAGAAATATAATGGGAATGCTTGGTAGTTTGCCCTCAGAACATTTTGGAGTTATGGTTAGTACCAATCGGGAAAATCTAGGGCGTTTATTAGCTTCAGCTATGATGAGTGGTTATTTTCTCAGAAACGCAGAACAAAGAATGGATTTTGAAAAGGCTTTATTCAGTGTTGATCATGATGAAAATCCCGATCGAACTTAAGGTTAAGAACGATCGGGACGAAGTAATAAGTAATAAGTAATAAGTAACTTTATTCTCTATTATTTATGGTTATTTGTCAAGATTAGATTTTTATTTTTGTGAGATTTTGTTAATGTTTCGTTTAGCCGTTGACAGTGACTTTGAGATTTTAAGAGAAATATATCGTCTAAGTATCCAAAAATTAGCCCCTAGTTTATATTCTCATGATCAAGTCATCGCTTGGTCTGCTTTCCCTGACAATTTTGCTAAATTTCACGACTTTATTTTTCAAGCTGATACATATTTACTAAAAAATCAGACACAAATTATAGGTTTCTGTGGTTTACAATCAGACGGGCATATTGCCTCTTTTTACCTTCACCCTGATTTTACTCGTCAGGGTTATGGCACGACATTATTAACTCATGTGTTAGAAAAAGGCATCTCACAAGGCTTTAAAAGATTTTACACCGAGGCTAGTTTTTTTTCTCAACCAGTTTTTTCCCGTTGTGGTTTTGAGATTGTGGCAATGGAAACTGTAAAATATGGTGATGTTTCCTTCGATCGATATAAAATGGAGAAAACAATTAAGAATTAAGAATTAAGAATTAAGAATTAAGAATTAAGAATTAAGAATTAAGAATTAAGAATTAAGAATTAAGAATTAAGAATTAAGAAAGTATCCTCTAGTCTCTCTATCTCCCTAATCCTCTAATCCCCTAATCAATGGTAATAATCCATGAGTGAAAATAGTTTTAAAGCATTTACGAAGGAATTGAAAACCCAATTTTCTATTCTTGGTAGTTTCATCGCCATTTTTTGGATTATCGAAATTATCGATCAGTTTTTCTTTAATGCTCGTCTCGATTATTTTGGCATAATTCCTCGCAATATAACAGGTTTAAGGGGCATAATTCTTGCTCCTTTTCTCCATGGCGATTTTACTCACCTTATCGCTAATACCTTTCCCTTTGCTATATTGGGTTGGTTAGTAATGTTGCAAAACACCAAAGATTTTTTTACTGTCACCCTCTACTCCATCTTTTTTAGTGGTATGGGAGTTTGGCTATTTGCTCAACCTAATTCTATTACCGTGGGCGCTAGTGGAGTGGTTTTCGGTTACTTAGGTTTTTTACTATTACGGGGTTACTTTCAAAAAAATGCACCCTCGATCGCGCTATCCTTAATGGTAGTTTTTCTCTATGGTGGTATGGTTTGGGGAGTATTGCCTTCTAATCCTCATGTGTCATGGTTAGGACATTTATTTGGTTTTATTGGCGGTATTGTCGCCGCTAAGGCAATCTCAGAAACACATTCTTAGACTAAAAATTTGTTAATTGTTAATTATTCATTATTAATTATTCATTATTCATTATTAATTATTCATTATTCATTAATTTGTGTTTACAGGATTAATACAAGGTTTAGGAAATATCAAAACGTTGGGAAATGATTTATTTGTCATTGACATCGATAAAAATGCCAAAAATGTGATTTGTACAGATTTAGCCATCGGTGATAGCGTGGCGGTAGATGGTATCTGTTTGACGGTGGAAAAAATTACTGGTAATGGTTTTATTGCCACGGCTTCCCCTGAGACTTTACAACGTACCACTTTAAGTGAAAGTACCAAGAAAAATAAGAAAGTAAACCTCGAAACTTCTTTGCGCGTAGGGAGTAAAATAGGAGGACACTTTGTTAGTGGTCATGTGGATGGAGTTGGTTGTTTGTTAGAATCGGTAAATAGTCAAAAAGCGTGGGAAATGACTTTTACTGCACCTTCTTACCTACAAACTCAGTGGCATGATTATATTTCCCCTTACATTGTTTCTAAAGCTAGTATTGCGGTTAATGGTATTAGTCTAACTATTGCGGATTGCGATCGAGAGGGTAAATGGTTTACAGTAGCGGTAATACCCCATACCTATCAGGAAACGAATTTATCTTTATTGCAATCGGGGGATGAAGTGAATTTAGAAAGTGATATACTAGGCAAATATGTCGATCGATTAATTAGTCATCGTCTAGGAAATAAAACGATTCAGGAAAATATCACCCTAGATTTTTTGTTACAACACGGTTATTAATGAACAATGAACAATAGACATCTCCAGAAAAGATTTTTTATTGGTTTGTAGTAAGGGCTTCAGCCCTCTAAATCAGAATTAATGGAGAAGTCTAATGTACAATTTTCCCTACTTCATCAAAACACTTTTTCAGCAAACCCTAACTAACTCTTAACCTAAAACCTAACACCCTTTCCGAAACCTACCCTCATCAAAAGACTTTTTCGGCAACCCCTACATTTTCTTCAACACTAGCAATTAAAGACATTACCATAATCGGTGCAGTCACGGCTCTTAATATCCTTTTCCCTAACGAGATTTCTTGAAAGCCCTGTTCGATCGAACTCTGTACTTCATCAGGAGTCCAACCACCTTCGCAACCTGTGGCAATAATCATTTTTTGGGGGAAAAAATCTTGGGGAAGAAAATGCAGTAAATGGGGGGCGTTCGATCGAGCTACAGCGATATATTTAGGAATATTCACAGTAGAAACTGAGGAAAAAGCCTCTTTAACAGGGATAGGAGAAGCAATATAAGGCACAATTAAGCGTTCGGATTGTTCTGAGGCTTCTATGGCAATTTTACGCCATCTTTCGAGCTTATTCTCCTTCGGTTTAACAATAGTTCGATCGCTGATGACAGGTTGTAATGAATTTACCCCTAATTCCGTGACACAACGAATAATATCCTCAAAACCGTTACCTTTAGGCAAAGCAATAATTAAGTTTACATCACAAGACAACTCTCGATCGTCCTGAAGAAAATCAACTATTTCACCACCATCGGCAGTTAATTTAACTTGCCACCCCTTGCCTTTACCATCAAGGGCGATGAAATTATCTCCATTATTTAATCTTACTACCCTACGCAAATAATGTTCTTGATCTGACTGTAGATGAATCAGACTATCTTGTTTTTGACTGGAATTAATAACTATACGATACAGCAATTTTTTAAAATTTGAAGTTATTTGATGAAAACAAGTTTAGCAATTATTCCGAGTAAACCTATAAACATTACCGATATGAGGATGTTTAATCTTGCTTCAACTCCATCAACTCTTTTATTCATGTTTGATTGAGTATCGTCTAATCTTTTGTTTACTGCATTAACTTCAGTTTTGATAGTCGCTACATCAATTTTTAACTCGATAATATCATTAGATATTGTTTCTAATTTTCGATCGATTTTCTCAAATTTAGAATTTATTAAATCCTTTAACTCTTTTAAATCGTTATCCGTAATAGTACTCATAATAAATTTTTCATAAACTTATACTTGTATTCTATCATCTATCATCTATCTCCCTATCTCCCTATCTCCCTATCTCCCTATCTCCCTATCTCCTAACCTATGGTAAATCAGAGTAACCCATTAAGAATCGATCGCACTCTTTAGCTACTCCGCGCCCTTCGTTAAACGCCCATACCACAAGGCTTTGACCACGACGACAATCTCCTGCTGCAAATACATTGGGAATACTGGTAGCATATTCTCCATATTCAGCTTTAATGTTACTACGATCGTCTTTTTCTAGTCCCATTTGTTCTAAAAGGAATTGTTCTGGTCCTAAAAAACCCATAGCTAATAACACTAATTGTGCAGGAAGTCTTTTTTCTGTGCCTTCCATGGGGTTAGGAATAAAGCGCCCTTGTTCATTCCTTGCCCATTCTACCTCTACGGTGTGGACTGCGGTAACGTTGCCTTCTGCGTCACCTTCAAATTTAGTCGCAGTGGTAGTATAAACTCTGGGATCATCTCCAAATTTAGCGGCAGCTTCTTCTTGCCCGTAGTCGAGGCGATAAATTTTAGGATATTCGGGCCAAGGGTTGTTTTTTGCTCTTACTTGGGGCGGTTGAGGCATAATTTCTAATTGAGTAACACTATTACAACCATGACGAACGGATGTACCTACACAGTCAGTTCCCGTGTCTCCTCCCCCAATGATTACTACGTCTTTACCTTCGGCACTAATTACACCTTCTTGATTGCTGTTTAAAACCGCTTTAGTGTTAGCCGTTAAAAATTCCATAGCGAAATGAATACCTTTGAACGATCGACCTTCTATGGGCAAATCACGGGGTTTTCCTGCCCCAATGGCAAGGATGACAGCATCATTTTCTTTAACTAAAGTTTCCGCAGAAATATCTTTCCCGATGGTAGTATTACAGACAAATTTAATACCTTCTTCTTCTAAAACTCCAATACGGCGCATGACGACTTCTTCTTTATCGAGTTTCATGTTAGGAATACCGTACATAAGCAATCCACCGGGTCGATCGTCTTTTTCGTAAACCGTGACAGTATGCCCAGCTTTGTTGAGTTGTGCCGCCGCCGATAATCCAGCAGGACCTGATCCGACGATGGCAACTTTTTTCCCCGTGCGTTTTTCGGGGGGTTGAGATGTTACCCAGCCTTGATCCCAACCATGATCAATAATTGAACATTCAATGTTTTTAATGGTTACGGGAGGATTATTAATACCTAGTACACAAGAACCCTCACAGGGGGCAGGGCAAACTCTACCAGTAAATTCGGGGAAGTTGTTGGTTTTGTGAAGTCGATCGAGGGCTTCTTTCCACAACCCTCGATAAATCAAATCATTCCATTCAGGAATCAAGTTATTAACAGGGCAACCACTAGCCATGCCACTGATTAACTCTCCAGTATGACAAAAAGGAGTACCGCAGTCCATACATCTAGCTCCCTGATTGCGTAATGTTTCTTCGGGGAGGTGTAGATGAAATTCATCCCAATTTTGGATTCTTTCGAGAGGCTCTTTGTCAACGGGTAATTCTCTAGTAAATTCTAAAAATCCTGTGGGTTTTCCCATATTTCTATCCTATAAAATTGAACTTTTGTCAAGGTAAATTAATTGTTTTTTGTCAGAAAATCATAACAAATTTTATCAACTTTTTTGCTATTTAGTATCATAAAATGCTATTAATAATTAACTATCTGCTATGGTCGATCGACGGCGAGATAATGACCTGAAAAAGTCTATAACTAAGAATTATGATATTGATTAATCTGACAATATTTTCTCTAATTTTAACTTAACCTTTTAATCATAAGTGTAGCGTTTTACTCGATTTATTCACTATTTTAGAGATTAATTTAAACTTTTTTTAATGATTCTTAATATTTCGATCGAGCTGATAACTTCCTTAATACCTCGGACTGTTGAGAAACCAACAGTAAGATTAACTTAAAACGATAAGTGAGTGAGCAGAATTAATTGTATTTTAAGAAAGGCAAGAGGCAACATGGTATTGAGAAAATTTTATTAATTCCAAAGTCCACAATCTATTTTGTATCAGTACTTAGATGAATTTTTAATTTTTTTGTGCATTGTCACTACAGATCATGAGAAAATAAAAAAATCTCAATATTGTAAATCCTATGACAGAAAATTTAAAAAGTAAAGCTATTACCCAAGGAGTCCAACGATCGCCCAATCGTGCTATGCTTAGAGCCGTTGGTTTTGGGGATGATGATTTTACCAAGCCTATTGTTGGTATAGCCAATGGATTTAGTACCATCACTCCCTGCAATATGGGTTTAAATGACTTAGCTTTAAAGGCAGAAGCGAGTTTACGTCAAGCAGGTGGAATGCCCCAAATGTTCGGTACTATTACCATTAGTGACGGTATCTCCATGGGTACAGAAGGCATGAAATACTCCCTCGTTTCCAGAGATGTCATTGCCGATTCGATCGAAACCGCTTGTACTGGCGAAAGTATGGATGCGGTAATCGCCATTGGTGGTTGCGATAAAAATATGCCAGGGGCGATGATTGCCATTGCTCGTATGAATATTCCCGCTATTTTCGTCTATGGTGGTACAATCAAACCCGGACATCACAATGGTAAAGATTTAACAGTAGTTAGTGCCTTTGAAGCCGTTGGGCAATATAGTGCCGGAAAAATTGACGAAGAAGAATTACTTGCCATTGAGAAAAAAGCCTGTCCGGGTGCAGGTTCGTGTGGCGGTATGTTTACAGCCAATACTATGTCTTCTGCCTTTGAAGCGATGGGTATTAGTTTACCCTATTCTTCCACCATGGCAGCCGAAGATCAAGAAAAACTAGAAAGTACAGGCAAATCTGCCGAAGTTTTAGTGGAAGCTATCCGCAAACAAATTTTACCCCGTGACATTCTCACTCGCAAAGCCTTTGAAAATGCCATCGCTGTGATTATGGCTGTAGGTGGCTCAACTAATTCTGTATTGCACTTACTTGCGATCGCTAATACTATTGGTGTACCCTTGACTTTAGATGATTTTGAGACTATTCGTCAAAAAGTACCCGTCATTTGTGACTTGAAACCATCAGGGCGTTATGTTACTGTTGACTTACACAAAGCGGGAGGCATTCCTCAAGTTATGAAGATGTTATTAGTCAATGGCTTAATTCACCCAGACGCATTAACTATCAGTGGGCAAACCGTAGCGGAAGTATTAGCAGATATTCCCGAAAATCCTCCCGAAAACCAAGACGTAATCCGTCAATGGGGTAATCCTTTATATCAAGAAGGGCATTTAGCTATCTTAAAAGGAAACTTAGCCTCCGAAGGTGCAGTTGCCAAAATTAGCGGTGTAAAAAATCCTACCATAACAGGACCTGCTAGAGTGTTTGAGTCAGAAGAAGAATGTTTAGACGCTATCTTAGCAGGAAAAATTAAAGAAGGGGATGTTGTCATTGTACGTTATGAAGGACCTGTTGGCGGACCCGGTATGCGGGAAATGTTAGCCCCTACAAGTGCAATTATTGGAGCAGGTTTAGGGGATAAAGTCGGCTTAATTACTGATGGACGTTTTTCTGGAGGTACTTATGGCTTAGTAGTTGGTCATGTTGCACCTGAAGCGGCCGTGGGAGGTAATATTGCCTTAGTCAAAGAAGGTGATAGTATTACGATCGATGCCCATCAAAAACTGTTACAAATCAATGTCTCAGACGCAGAATTAGCCCAACGTCGTACTCTTTGGCAACCGCCCCAACCTCGTTATCCTAGAGGTGTCTTAGGTAAATATGCGAAATTAGTTTCTTCTAGTAGTTTAGGTGCAGTAACTGATTTAAACTTATTCTCTTAAGAATAAAAGAAGTTTGTAGTAATGGCTTTAGCCGTTTATTCATTTTTGGTAGGCGGTGCATCACCCCTACATTGAGTTAACGATAAAAATGAGTAGTTTATTGATTTGTGGTGGGCAATGCCCACCCTACTATTACAATATTTATTGCACCATTATTGATTATAATATTTGATGATTGTCACGATAATTTTTTCAAAATAAATCACTTTGGTAGCTAAAATGTCCATGAATCGATCGAATATTTCCCATCAAAATATTTTATTAAATAGTAAGTATTTAAGATGTTTAAATACTCGAAAAACTTATTTATTTCTTTTAGGTTTAACTTTAACCGTAGGGGATATAAAATTAATTTTAGCTACTGGTATTTTTACGGGAACAATTTTATTTACTTATAGAGTAAAAAATATAAAATGGAGAAATTATTATAAATATTTTAAAGATATTTTAACTCCTCAAAATAAACAACTAATTTTATCGGTATCAGGAGCAGGAATTTTAGCGATTAGTAGCTATTTAATCTTAAATATTTGGACAGAAATTGATAATAAATGGTTAGCCTTTGGCATTATTTGGCAAATTATTTTTAGTTCGATCGGACTTGGCTTTTTAGGGTGGAAATTGAATCAAAAATCTTCTCCAAAAATACCTAACTTATCGAAATTTGCTGACTTAATTAAAGAATTAAATGCCAATTCTCCCCTACAAAGATTATGGGCAATAAATGAAATTATTAAACTCTGGGAAAATAATCAACTTACCTCCGAAGAAATGAGACAAACTCAAGAATATTTTAGCTTATTAAGAGATTTAGAAACAGAAATTATTATCATCAATAAACTTAATAATATCCTTGAAAAAATTTCAGCAAAAGAAATGCAACCCCTTAATTTTCCCCAACGAATTAAGCAAAAAACTCCCTTGATAGTTCGATCGTAATTTTTGATTATTTGATGAAGATTAATTTTGCAATAATGCCTAATAAAGCGGTGAAAGTTACAGCTATTAAGGTATTTAAACGAGTGTCGATACCATCTATTCTTTTTGTTAAACTAACTTCGATCGTATCCAGTCTTTTGTTAATATCAGTTTGACCTTGTTTTAAGATAGCTATATCTACCTTCATTTCGTTAACGTCTTCTGCTAAATTGTCTAGCTTAGTGTTAATTTGACCTAAGATTTCTTTTAAGTCGGTTTCAATGATTGTACTCATGGTAAAATTTCCTTATCTTAATAAGTGTTAAAGGAGTAGTTGTCCGCTACTCTTTTTTGTTTTATTTTAACCGATACCCCAATAGTCTTATTATACATACATTTTTAAGATAAAACTCAGGTGATTTTGTTGGGTTTCGTATCCTCAACCCAACCTACAATATATCTAATTGTGATGAAATCTTCACTTACATCTGATGACGGGAGGCTAAACGCGCTTTTCCAGACATTGCCCAATTTTGCAAAAACTCGATTTGTTCTTTCGCAGTTCGCGCTAAGGGTATAATCTGACTAGCGGCGCTTAATACGTCATCGGTGGTAAAGTCTCGATTCTGACTAAAACCTAAGTGCATAGCTTCAATTATAGTTTGCTCAATTTCTGCCCCCGAAAATTCTGGGGTTTCATAGGCTAATCTTTTGCTATCGTAGGCGTTGATGTTATGGGGGCGTAATCGAGTTAAATGGACATTAAAAATTGCTTCTCTCTCGTTTTGACTGGGTAAACCCACAAAAAATATCTCGTCAAATCTCCCTTTTCTGAGGATTTCTGGGGGTAAATTTTGAATATTGTTAGCCGTTGCCACCACAAAAACGGGGCTTTCTTTTTCTGCTAACCATGTGATAAATGTGCCAAAAACCCTGCTGGTTGTGCCTGAATCTCCTTTACCATCTGCACCTGCAAAACTTTTGTCTATCTCGTCAATCCACAAAATACAAGGAGATAACGCCTCTGCTAAGGTAATCATTTGACGGGTGCGAGATTCCGATTCCCCTACTAACCCCCCAAATAGTCGCCCTACGTCTAGTCGTAGTAAAGGTAAGTGCCAATGGTGTGCGATCGCCTTTGCCGTTAAAGATTTCCCCGTACCTTGAATACCTACAAGTAGTAAACCTCTAGGATAGGGTAAACCATAAGCCCGTGCGGATTCACTGAAAGCGCCCCCCCGTCTCAATAACCATTCTTTGA
The DNA here is from genome assembly GCF_000332235.1 of Geminocystis herdmanii PCC 6308. Lineage (NCBI taxonomy): Bacteria > Bacillati > Cyanobacteriota > Cyanophyceae > Chroococcales > Geminocystaceae > Geminocystis > Geminocystis herdmanii. The sequence continues at coordinate 2,503,705 of NZ_CM001775.1, forward strand.
GGTTGTCTAAACCGCCGATGTCGGAGATTTGTTCTTTGGCAGGGTAGTAGTCAAGGATTTGTGTTTGCCGTATGGACTGTTTTTTCTCTTCTAATATCAGTTCTACGTCTTCTTCTTCTAATTTGCCATTTTGGGCGATCGCCCTTGTAAGCACTCTTCTAATGCGTTCTAGGGATAGCCCTTGACTCGATCGAACTAACTCTGCTAAAAATTTATCAGATAAAGACTGCCCTGTGGATGACAATAACCGTTGAATTTCCGTTTTGATTTCTTCGGCTTGGGGTAAAGGAAACTCGATGATAGTAAAAACTTCTTTTAATTCTGTCGGTAGATTGATTTCCGGTGCAATTATAACAATATTTTTCGGTTGTGCTTTTAATGTTCGTGCTAAATTACGCAATTTTCGAGAAATGGAGACATCTTCTAAAAATCGTTGAAAATCCCTTAAAATAAAGATTCCTGCCGTATTAGGTGGCAATTTTTCGATAAATTCAAGGGCTTGTAACGGATTACGCCGTCCAAAGTTAGCATTATTGGGATTATCTTGATAACCGTCAACGAAATCCCATGTATAAATATTGCGATTATTGATATTTTTGCCGATGGATGAAATAGCTTTTTCTACCCTTTCTTCTTCTTGAGTAGGGATATAAATAAGAGGATAACAGGCTCTTAATAATAATGAAAATTCTTGATTAAATTGACTCATAGTAAATAATGGAGAATTGAAAATGGAGAAGTCGAATTGAAGAAACAAGTTCAATTTATTGAACGTAAAAATATTAGCCGTGTAATTCATTACAGGGTGGGTAAATGAGATTATTTTGTTATTTTACAAGGATCACAAAATTGGTATAATAAGACGATTAATTTTCTATTGTTAAGCATTAATGTTATTAAATCAAATTATATTTTCTCGACGCAATTTTTTTGTAAAATCTCTTAGTCTTGTTTTCATTTTTAGTTTATTATTTATTAGTGGTTGTCAAAATACCGCTTTAAATTCTGATTCATCGGGCAATAATCAAGTTACTAAAATTACTTTTTGGCATGGAATTAATCCTCCTGAAAATAGAGAAATTTTTAATGAATTATTAGCTCAATTTAACACAGAAAATCCAGATATTCAAGTAGAGGCTTTATATGTGGGGCAACCTGATGAACAGTTACCGAAAATCATCGCCTCGATCGCAGGAAATCAACCTCCTGATATATTATGGTATGTACCCCAATTAACAGGAAAATTAGTCGAATTACAAGCCTTAAAACCTTTACAAGAATGGTGGAATAATTCAGATATAAAAAATGAAATTGATCCAGCTATGTTATCCACTATGACTTTAGATAATAACATCTGGTCTGTGCCTTTTGCGACTAATAATACTGCGGTTTTTTATCGTCCAAGTTTATTTCAAAAAGCGGGAATTAGCGAAACTCCAAAAACTTGGGATGAGTTTGCTGAAGTTGCAAAAAAATTAACTCAAGATACTAATAATGATGGCAAAATTGATCAAAATGGAATGTTATTTGCTTCTGGAAAAGGAGAGTTTACTGTCTTTGTTTGGTTGCCTTTTATTTTCAGTGCTGATGGTGAAATTATCCAAAATAATCAACCTAATTTAGTTAGTGAAGGTACAGAAAAAGCCTTAAATTTAGCAGTGGAATTAGTCAAAGAAAATAGTGCTATTTTATCACAGCCCGATCGAGGTTATGAGTTAGATAATTTCATTAATGGTAAAGTAGCTATGCAAATTACAGGTCCTTGGACTTTAGCACAATTAAAACAAAGTAACATTGATTATGATGTTTTTCCGATTCCGATTATTAATCAACCTGCCACAGTTTTAGGCGGAGAAAATCTCTTTGTTTTTAAGACTGATGCTCAACGAGAAGAAGCGTCTTTAAAATTTTTAGAGTTTATTTTAGGAGAGAAATTTCAAACTCAATGGGCATTAAAAACGGGATATTTACCTATTAATTTTAATGCTCAAAATAGTTCTGAATATCAAGATTTTGTTAAAGAAAATCCAGTGATTAAAGTATTTTTAGAACAGATGAAATTCGCTAAATCTCGACCAATTATTACAGATTATCCTGCTCTTTCAGAAAACTTAGGACGCTCGATCGAATCTTCGTTGCTACAACAAAAAACACCCATTCAAGCCTTAGAAGAATCACAAAAAAAATTGCAATTACAGTTACAATAAATTAAATTTATAATCATTAAACATCATTAAAATTATGGAATGGACATCAGAAGCGGAAGCTAAATTAAAAGAAATACCTTTTTTTGTACGCCCTGCCGCTAGGAAAAAAATTGAAAAATTTGTTCAAGATAAGGGGGAAACATTAATTACTGTAGAACTTTATTTGGAAGCTAAAGCTAAGTTTAATTAAGGTTTCTCTATATATTTAAAATTTAATTTTTTCTCACACAAAGACGCAAAGACGCTAAGATATTTTAGGTTATAAAGCCTAATTACTTGGTTAAAAAAAGTTGTGGCTTAACTGTTATATAAAACTTACTCATAGTTACCTATGACGTTTACTTCTTGCTTCTACCAGTCAAGTCGGCTTGATACTGTCCACAAGCGTTGATTCGGGTGTAACCCACCCTACTTTTATTATTCTAATTAATTGATTAATCTTGAATAATAACTAATTTTTATTTAATTTAATCTTTAAATTAAATAGTTTTAACAGTCTTGGTTATCGACTTCATTAAAAGCTAACATATTTTTAAAAAAATGTCAACCTTTATCCCGTGAGTAGGTATAAACAACTATAATAAACTATTAGTTAACAGTTAAAAGCTCCCTTAAACTCAAGTGGTGTAAATTTGATATAATAAAATTTCTCTTAATTTTAGGACGCAATTTTATTTTTTATGGAAGTTATACCCGCCATTGATTTACTCGCTGGACGTTGTGTGAGATTATATCAAGGGGATTATGAACAGTCTCAGATTTTTAATGAAAATCCCTTAGAAGTGGCTTTACAATGGGAGTCTCAAGGGGCAACTCGTTTACACTTAGTGGATTTAGATGGTGCAAAAGAGGGTACAACCGTCAATTTAGATGTTATTCGATCGATCGTACAGCATTTAACTATCCCCGTACAAGTAGGAGGAGGATTGCGCGATCGAATTTCCGTAGAACGTTTGTTCGATTTAGGGGTGGAAAGATCGATCGTGGGTACTGTAGCTGTAGAAAATCCTGATTTAGTACAAGAATTATGTGAAGCCTATCCTCATAAAATTGCGGTGGGTATCGATGCTCGTAACGGCAAAGTTGCCACCAAAGGTTGGTTAGAAACTTCCACTGTGGAAGCCACCGATTTAGCTCAAAGAATTTCTGACAAAGCCGCCGCCATTATTTATACTGATATTAGTCGAGATGGTACTCTAGTCGGTCCTAATCTCGAATCCTTAAGAGAATTGGCACAAGTATCGAAAATTCCTGTCATTGCTTCTGGGGGTATTAGCTCTCTCACGGATTTACTCAGTCTGTTATCCTTAGAATCCTTGGGGGTGACTGGTGTTATTGTGGGTAAAGCTCTTTATACGGGTAAAGTTGATTTAAAAGAAGCTATCGGCTCGATCGGCAATGGACGACTACAGGATGTTATTATTGATAATAGCAGGATTGTCTAAGTAGTTTACTTTCTAAGTATTTCTCCTTTCTCCTTTCTCCCTAAAGACGATGAGACAACCCCTAATTAAATTATGAGTGTCAAAGTAAAATTTTTACCCGATGATGTAACTGTTATAGCAGAAGTTGGTGAACCAATATTAGAAGTAGCCAAACGAGGAGGGGTTTTTATTCCTACTGGTTGCGTTATGGGTTCATGTCACGCTTGTGAAGTTGAACTAGAAGATGGGACTCCTATTTGTGCTTGTATTAGTGCCATTCCTCCCCATAGGGAAGAATTTATTATTAATCTCTATTCTGATCCTGTGTGGTAATTTTGACATTCGCCCCGACCTAAAGGTACGGGGATTCTCTCATCACTGGGAGAGCTTCCTCTTTCGACGAGTTCCCTTACCAACCTTTATCGCTAGAGGAGGGCAGAGGGGATTCTCTTCAGAGGCGTTGATTTCCGTGTGCCCCACGGTATTTGCTAATTGACGAAGTGCTTTTTGCAAAATATTATTAGACGCATTACCATCACGAGTGCCTTTATGTCCGCAATGAGGGCAGTCATGAGTCCTAGTGCTTAGAGCTTTAGGGACAATCTGATGACACTGACTGCATTCTTGGGAAGTGAAATATCGCATCGACGAACCACTCTGACCCGTTTAATTTGCTCTAGTTGATAGAAGTGCAAATCTCTGCTCCCCCACATTCTGAAGGTGCCTGCCTTAAATCCATCGGTGAAAGTGATAGATTTTCGGTCTTCTGAGAGCTTGTACCCTGTCGTTTTATACTCGACCGAATCTCTCGTGGTATGCTTTGCATATTTTGGGTAGCCTTTTTTCCCTTTTACTCCCTTTTGGCAGTTGCGATAAAATCTCTCAATACTAGCCCAAGCCCTTTCAGCGTGAGCTTGTCTTGCCATCGAGTTCAAATGCTTTGCCCAAGGAAATTCGGGATTATCTGCTAACGTTTTGCAGTATTTGTAGGCATCATTGCGACTTTTGATAATACCATCTTGCCATCCACGAATTATGCTATTCCGCACAAAACGACCCGTACGAATAGCGTTGTCTAGCCTTTCGTATTGGTCGTTTGTCCCTTCTAGTTTTGTTTCGTAGATGATCATGGATTATCTTTTGCGTTGACGATAATATCCTAGTATTCCCGATCACATTTTGACAAGGGGGGGAAGAAAAAAAGAAAGAGGGAATGGAAAGAAGAATATAATATAATAGAAAGTCGCCCTAAAGTGCGAGGCTTTCAACCCAAAAAACTTTGGTAAAATCATTACTGTAAAATTCGATCGACAGCGAAAGTTTAAACTATGATTAAGAGATCGACACATTTAACTTAAATTTTTTACTAATTTTTAAAATTGAAAATCTCAACCTAAAATGTATTTTCCTAAAATCTAAATGTTTTTGCCTAAATTGCTATCTTTAAGTGTAATTTTTACCGTGTTTTTCCTTCATGTTCCAGTTTATGGTGGAGATTGGCAAGAAATTCAAAAAAAAGGACTATTAACCATCGCTGTTAAAGACAATTTACGCCCTTTAGGTTATCGTGATGAACAAGGAAATTTACGGGGATTTGAAATTGATTTAGCCCGTCGTTTAGCTTTAGAATTATTAGGGGAAGAAACCGCTGTTAAATTTATTCCTGTAACGAATCAAGAAAGGTTGCAACTTGTCTCTGATGTGGAAGTGGATTTGGCGATCGCATCTGTCACGGCTAACACTTCTCGCCGTAGAATAGTGGACTTTAGTGAACAGTACTATTTAGATGGTACAGCAATTATTGTCAAAAAAGGTCAAAAAACTGATTTAACAGGCAAAATCGGCATTCTTCTTAATTCTCGATCGATCGATCAGCTAAAATATAGTTTACCTAATATTACATTACAAGGAGTATCATCCTATCAAAAAGCCTTAGAATTGATGGAATCAGGAGAAATTGATGGATTTGCAGGAGACGTTACTGTCTTAGTCGGTTGGGTACAAGAAAACCCCGATTATCAACTCTTACCCACTATTTATGGTGGTTATCCTCTCTCGATCGTACTACCGAAAGGAAGACAATATCAGGAATTACGCACTAAAGTCAATCAAGTCATCAGAAAATTAAATCAGGAAGGATGGTTAAGGGAAAAAGCACAATTTTGGGGATTACCCATAAGCAATTAATAATTAATAATTAATAATTAATAATTAATAATTAACAGTTTCTCCTACTCTCCTACTCTCCTACTTAATAATTTTCTTCATAAAACTTAATAATGTTTATAATGTTTGTAAAATATTAACAATAAATGAAATTTTACCAAAATAGGTAATTTTTATGAGACAAAAAAGCAACTTGAGATTGGAATATCAGGTACTTTAAATGATATTACAGAACGTAAAAGAATTGAACGTTACCAAAACATTGAACGGGATGTGATTAAGATTCTTGCAGAATCTGATGGTGTTGATGATGGCATTAATGGAGTATTAAGTGCCATCGCCCTTAATTTTAGTTGGGAAAGGGGAGAATATTGGAGCTTTAATGAAATCACTCAGTTGATTCATTATCAAAATCTATGGTTGAGCAACGAAACAGAAAATGATAACTTTACGAGCAAGGATAAAGAAACTACTCAAACAATAGTATGGGATAATTGGACTTTTAAGAATTATGAGCATTGGTGGCATGAGATAAAATCGATCGAAAGCGTCTTAGAAACGAAAGAAAATACCCAACTAATATTTGCCTTTCCTGTTAATAATGGAGAAGAACATTTAGGGGTGATGTTTTTCTTATCTTCCAAAAATCATCAAAAAGATTTTCTCTTATTAGAAAATGTTGCCATGATGGGCAATCAAATTGGATTATTTATCAAAAAGAAACAAGCGGAAGAAGAATTAAGACAAAGAAATTTATCTCTCCAAGCCGAATTAAATTTAGCCTCCGATTATGTCTTTTCCTTATTACCTTCTCCCGATGAACAAAAAGGCTTAAATATCGAGCAAAAATTTATTCCTTGTGCCAAATTAGGGGGAGATATTTTTGATTATTATTGGTTAGATGAAGAGCATATTGTTTTTTATTTATTAGATGTAGCAGGTCATGGTATTCATTCGGCTTTATTATCCGTTTCTATCTTAAATTTAGTTAGAAATAACTCTCTTTATAACACCGATCCTTATCAGCCTTGGACTATTTTAACAGAATTAAATCGTCTTTTTCAAATGGAGGATGGAAATAATTATTTTACTATTTGGTATGGTGTTTATAACAAAAACACTAACGAATTAGTCTATTCTTCTGCCGGACATCCTCCAGCAATTTTAGTTTCTGTATCTGAATCAGGGAATAAATATCAAAAGTTATCCACTCCGAATATTCCTATCGGTATGATGTTAGATTTTGAATTTGATCAACAATTATGTCATGTGGAAAATGGAGATTCTTTATATTTATTTAGTGATGGTATTTACGAAATTCAATTAGATAATGGGGATATTTGGGGCTTAAACAATTTTACTGATGTTTTATTAGAAACAACTGAAGAATCTCATAAAAATTTAGAACAGGTGATCGATCGAGTTCATGTTATCAATAAATCTAACAATTTTGACGATGATTTATCTATTTTAAAAGTAGTTTTTCATCAACAATAATAGGATATTAAGAAATTTCTCATCCCAAAGCCTTTTTAATAACTAGCATAAGTGTTGCCTATTAACTATCTTCTCCCGTCAACGGCTTTGTTTTAAATATTTTTTACACAAATGATTTGGAACTGCTATAGTACAATTTATTGAAAGGTAATTATCAAAATTTTTTTTGATAGCTTTTAATCACTAATCACTATTTTATTTACAATAATCTTAAATTATTATATTAACAACAGTTCAGGAGATTTTCGATCGATTATGACTAATAATTATACAAATCAGTTACAAGTAAACACTTTACCGTTACCTAACGATAAACCGCCTCAAATTGAAGAAATGGCGGTAGATATGGTGGAAGAAATAGAAAGATTAGAAGATTTTATTCTTAATAGCACCCGTATTCCATTTATGGGTAAAACTCTCATTGATGAAGATACATTAATCAAACAACTAGATTTAATTAGGATAAATGTTCCAGACTCCTTAGAACAAGCTACCCAAATTTTACAACAACGTCAACAAATATTAGCAGAAGCCCAAAACTATGCCCAAAAAGTTGTAGAAAATGCCCAAAGAAAAGCCGCACAACTATTAGATGATTCTCGTATTGTTCAAGAAGCTGAAAATCAAGCGAATCAGATTAGACGACAAGTACAACAAGACTGCGAGAATTTACAACGAAAAACCATCACTGAAGTTGAACAAATTAGACAACGGATTCAACAGGAAGTCATCAAAAGCAGACAAGAGGCGATTCTGGAAGCTGAAGCAATTCAAAATGAAGCTGATATGTATGCCGATTCGGTTCTATCTAAACTGGAAAAAGACCTGAGTGATATGTTGAGGGTTGTAACTAATGGTCGTCAACAAGTTCAGGCAAATAGACAACAAGTTGTGCCACAAGTTACTCCGCCTCCCCGTCAACAAGATATGACTATCGCTAAAAAAGCATCTTAAAAGAATTAAGAATTAAGAATTAAGAATTAACAATTAACAATTAACAATTAAGAATTAACAATTAAGAATGAAGAATTAACAATTAACAATTAAAAGTCTTCACTATTCATTATTCATTAGATAATTTTCGGTTAATTTTATAGCATCTTTTAACCTTTGTTGAATTAAGGAAATTCGATCGAGCTTAGTGCTAGATTGTTTAGCAGATTGATAGAATAAAAAATCTGTTTGTAAAAGCCGAATATAACGATGAGTTTCTGTTTGCCATGACTGAAATAACGCTCTAATATTACTATCTAAATTAGTCGGTTCGATCGACATAATTTGAGAGTCTAAATAAGTTTGAATTCCTCTGAATTTGTCTTTAAGTAAAGCAAGATTATTCACATCATCACAGAATAATGTATCAAAATTTTTGAGTAATTCTATCCAACTTAACAATTCTTCTTGATGTGATTTTGATAACATTTTCTCTAAATTAAGTTAAAATTAAAAGCATTAACTATAACTAAGATCAATAAGCTCTTAAGGATAACTGTAGATGAAAGAAAACAGTTGAGTAAGAGTAAATTTTCCTATCCACTAAAATAAAATTATAACCCTCTTGGAAGGAACGATTTTAGTTTCTTAAATTATAACTTGATCATAACCGTTCAAGATCATAACTTATCTCAGTCATTTTAGCTATATTTTTTATTCCCAATCATCCCAAATCATTATGAATACAACACTACTTATTCCCGAAAAAAAAGCCGTTGCCAAATTACATATTCCCAATTGGTTAAATAACTGTTTAATAGGAGATCAAAACGATCCCCATAATAGCCTAATATGTAAATCATTTCAATTCGCTTATTCCTTACACGAAGGGCAATATCGCAAATCAGGTGAGCCTTATATCGCCCATCCCGTAGCCGTTGCAGAGTTATTGAGGGATTTAGGCGGAGATAGTGAAATGATTGCCGCAGGATTTTTACATGATGTAGTAGAGGATACCGAAGTCACTCCCGATGAAATAGAAGCACTTTTTGGAGCAAATGTGCGTCAATTAGTAGAAGCCGTGACAAAGTTATCAAAATTTAACTTTTCGAGCAAAACCGAAAGACAAGCAGAGAATTTTCGGCGAATGTTTGTGGCAATGGCTCAAGATATTCGAGTGATCGTGGTAAAATTGGCAGACAGGTTACATAATATGCGTACCCTTGACTTTTTATCCCCAGAAAAACAACGACTAATTGCCGAAGAAACCAAAGAAATTTTTGCCCCCTTAGCCAATCGTCTCGGTATTTGGCACTTCAAATGGGAGTTAGAAGATTTATCCTTTAAATATCTTAATCCCGTAGCTTATAAAAATATTAAAGAATTAGTCTCCGAAAGAAGAAAAGATAGGGAAGCACGAATCCAAAAAATAACGAACATTATCAATCAACGTTTAGCTAAGTTAGGCATTCATCCTTTAGAACTCAAAGGCAGACCAAAACATTTATATGGAATATACCATAAAATGGAGCAACAAAATAAAGAGTTTGAACAAATTTATGACATGGCAGGTATCAGAATTATTCTTAATAATAAAGATGAATGTTATCGTGCTTTAGCTGTCGTTCATGATGCTTTTCGCCCCATCCCCGGTAGATTTAAAGACTATATCGGTTTACCCAAGCCCAATTTATATCAATCTCTCCATACTACTGTCGTTAATTCTAATGGCAGACCGTTAGAAATACAAATCCGTACCCTAGAAATGCACCATATCGCTGAATATGGTATCGCTGCGCACTGGAAATATAAGGAAGCTGGAAATTCTAATAATACCAATTTATCCAGTGATGAAGAAAAATTTACATGGTTGCGTCAACTGCTAGATTGGCAAAAAGATTTACAAGATGCCCAAGAATATGTGGATAATCTCAAGGAAAATTTATTTGATGATGATGTTTATGCTTTTACTCCTAAAGGAGAAGTTATTCCCTTAACACGAGGCGCCACAGTGGTAGATTTTGCCTATCGTATTCATACGGAAGTGGGAAATCACATGAAAGGGGCGAGAATTAATGGAAAATGGAGTCCTCTTGATCAATCTATACATAATGGGGATATAGTAGAAATTGTTACTAGCAATAATAGTCATCCTAGTCTCGATTGGTTAAATTTTGTGGTGACACCGAGTGCTAAAAATCGCATTCGTCAATGGTACAAACGATCACACCGAGAAGAAAATATTGCCAGAGGGAGAGAGTTATTAGAGAAAGAGTTAGGTAAAAATGGCTTAGAATCTCTCTTAAAATCCGATACCATGCAAAAAGTTGCTCAAAAATGTAACTTTATTAAGGTAGATGACTTATTAGCTTCTTTGGGTTATGGAGAAGTAACTTGTATGCAGATTATCAATCGTCTGCGAGAAGAAAATAAGCTACAACATCCCGAAAAAACAGAAGAAAAACCCCTAGGAGAAACCCCTTTATTAGCTACTCCCACTAAAACTAATAAAGAAATTAACGGTAATAAATATCCTATTTGCGGTATCGAAGGATTAATGTATCATATTGCTGGATGTTGTCGCCCTTTACCCGGGGAAAATATTATCGGAGTTGTTACTAATGTGCGAGGTATTTCCATTCATCATCACGACTGCCCGAATTTGACAACCATCCCCGGAGAGCGTTTAATTCCTGTAAAATGGAATGGTTGTGATCAAAAGAGTCGTAATGCTACTTATCCTGTGGATATAGTCATCGAAACGATCGATCGAGTGGGTATTTTACGAGACATTTTAGGAAGATTAACAGATCAAAATATTAATGTTAGTAACGCAGGAGTCAAAACAGATTTTGGCAAACCAGCGTTAATTTCTTTAACTATTGATGTACAAGATTCACAGCAATATCAATATGTTATCAATCAAATTAAAAATATGAGCGATGTTTTAAATATTCGCCGTATTAGCGAAGTTTCTAGCATTAGCCACAGTTAGAAAAATTATTAGTTTGTAGTGATGGCTTTAGCCATTTATGAAAGGGTTAAAACCCTTACTACAAACTTTTTTATCAATTCTCAATTATTTTCATAGGTAATTTCTGATGATTCATACTCCAAAGGTTCAACATGAATTAATACTCTCACGGGAGCAAATTTTGCCTCTAATTTTGCCTCTATTTCTTCCGTTATATCATGGGCAGTTTTTACGCTTTCAGTATTAACAATTAAGTGCATTTCAATAAATATTTGTCTTCCTAATAATCCCCTTGAAGCGATATTATGACAGTTAATTACTCCCGGTACTTCCATTACTATTTCATGGATTAATTCAGGTGCGATCGCCATTTGATCTACTAACCAAGGTAAGTTGCCTTTTAACACTTCCCAAGCACTTTTTATGACTAAAATTGCCACAGGAAAAGCTAATAAATAATCGAGGGATTGTAACCAAGGCAAATTCCATGCTTCTGATTGCCAAACGCCGATTAAACCAAGTAAAACACTGATAGTTATCCATACATCACTCATGGTATGAGTTGCATCGGCAATTAAAATATTACTACCTAATTTTTTTCCTACTTTACGCTCATAAAAAGCCACAAAAATATTGATACCTAAGATAATAATTAAAACCCATAATTCTCCACCTCCAATTTTAACAGGTTCTCCGCCAAAAATTATCCTGTTAAGCGCACTGGTTAAAATTTCAAAACAGGCAATACCTAAAAATGCGGCGATACCTAATGCACCAATTGCCTCAAATTTATGATGTCCGTACGGATGATCTCGATCGGGTATTGGAGATGAAAGTTGATTAGTTACTAAACCTAAAATATTATTGGCACTGTCTGTTACGCTATGTAAAGCATCTGCTTGTAAACTCAATGAACCTGTGATAGTACCAACTACAGCTTTTAATATTAAAACAATGATATTTAAAATTAAGGTAATAATTAGTACTTCACGAACTTTTTTTTGTTTATTTTGAGCCATAATAAATCATTTAGGAGGAAAAATTAATCTTTTTTCTATTCTAAATCTTTTATTTTTTTAGTGGTATTAATTTTTGTAAATTTAGTCGATATTAAGATTAAGTTTTAAGAAAAATAATTTATAATAAAACTAACTTAATTGTTGAGAATTAATATCATGATTAATCATAATTATTATAATTTGGATAAAATTACCGAACCTATTACCCAAGCAAAACCAGAAATTCGCTCGATCGTCGAAGAAGTGTTACAATTAGAAAAAGATCGATTATCTCAAAAAAATATTCGTTATATTAATGATGATGTGTTAAACATTATTAAACAAAATATACTATAGAGAATTAAGAATTAAGAATTAAGAATTAAGAATTAAGAATTAAGAATTAATAACTGATTACTGATTACTGATTACTGATTACTGATTCAAAATTTATTTACTTACTTCTTACTTAAAAATAATTGTTTCATGCTTCGACATAAGTTATATAATTGTAATTATGATTCAAAATTAAAATAATTAATCACCTATTTTGACATGAAAATTATTAGTTTACAGTTTTTAAATTTTAGACAATTTTATGGTAAAACCCCCGTAATTTATTTTGCTAATGGAGAAAAAAATACGACTATTATTCATGGTAATAATGGTGCAGGAAAAACTACTATATTAAATGCCTTTACTTGGGTATTTTATGAAAGATTTACTTCCGCTTTTGCCTCCCCAGAATTATTAGTTAATAAAAAAGCTATTTATGAGGTAGAATTTGGCAGTTCGATCGAATGTTTTGTTGAGATAATATTTGATCATGAATATAAAACTTATCAGTTAAAAAGAAAATGTTTTGCCTATCGAAATAAAGACAATAAAATAGTTATTAATCAATCTCAATTATATATGATGGTAGCAGGAGATGATGGAAAATGGCAACATCCCCTTGAACAACCTATGGATATAATTGAAAGAATTTTACCACGAAGTTTACATCAATATTTTTTCTTTGATGGTGAGCATATTGATCATCTTTTTCGAGTAGAAGAAAGACATAAAATTGCTGAAGATACCAAAGAATTAATCGGCGTAAAACTTTTAGAAAGGGCAATTTCTCACCTCAAAAATGCTCAAAAAACTCTCAGGGAAGAGTTAAATATTTTAGGAGATATAACTATTAAAACCCTAGTAAAAAAACAAAAAGAGCAAGAAAATTTACAGCTAAAATTAAAAGAAGATCATAATTTATTAACCACAAGATTAAGTCAATTAGAGATAGAAAAACAAAGTCTTTCTCAACAAATGTTAGCGATGTCTGGTATAGAAAATTTGCAATTATTAAAACAGAAATTACTATCAGAAGAAAAGGAAGTTAGAAAAAATTTAGTCAATACTCAACAGGTTATAAAAAAGGAAATATCTACTCGAAGTTATATCACATTTTTAGGAAGTTCGATCGAACAATTTCAAATTATTATTGAAGATTTAAGAGAAAAAGGAGAGTTACCTAGTGGTATAAAAAAGCAATTTGTAGCTCAATTATTAAAACAAAATAAATGTATTTGCGGTACAGAATTACATCCAGAAAATGAACCTTATCAACAGGTAAAAAACTGGATGAATATTGCAGGAAATAGTGAAATAGAAGAAGCCTCCATTCGTTTAGAAACTCAAGTTAATAACCTTGAATCTCAAGAAAATCAATTTTGGTTAGAAATAAATAAACATCAGCAAAATGTTAATAATTGGCGTAATCAATTAGGACAAATTGAAGATGAATTAGATAAAATAAATCAACAATTAAGACAATATCCCGATCGAAATATTCAAGATACACAAAAGCAATTAGATAATATTGAGCAACATATTCGACAACTAACCCTAAATCAAGGGGAAATCAATTTACAATTAGAAACCATTGAAGAAGAATTAATTAACTTAGAAAAACAGATAAAAAAACAGGAAGCTAAAGTTGAAAAACAGACTTTAATTATGCGAAGAATAGAAGCAACAGAAGAAGCCATAAAATGTATTAATCAGGTACAAAAAAGACTAGAAAATCAATTTAGATTAGCCTTAGAAAAGAAAGTGCAAGAAATTTTTAATTCTATTTCCTTTACTCCTTATCAACCGCGCTTAAACGAAAATTATGAGTTAAATTTAATCGAAAATACATCAGGAATGGCTTTACCAGTAGCCGCATCAACAGGAGAAAATCAAATTTTGAGTTTATCTTTTATTGGTGCTATTATTGACATGGTAAGAGAATGGTCAAAACAAAGTAATTTAGTCGGTTTAGACTCAAGTAAATTCCCGATAATTATGGATTCACCCTTTGGCAGTTTAGACGAAATTTATCGCCGTCAAGTAGCTAAATCCATTCCAAAATTAGCTAATCAATTAGTAGTTTTAGTAACAAAAACTCAATGGCGAAATGAGGTAGAAACAGAAATGAATCCTTATATCAATAAACAATATATTTTAGTATATCGATCGCCCAAAGAAGATTGTCAAGAAGATTTTATCAACATTAATAACATAGAATATCCCCTTGTTAAAAAAAGCGATAATCAATTTGAATATACAGAAATTATTGAAATTAATTAAGGAATATTTCATCATTATTTTCAATAGTTAATTTTCCATTCTCAATTCTCAATTCTCCATTATTATTGTACCCCGATCGAGCGCCCACCAGAGCCGAATACTAATATTCTATCCTGAGTAATGGGTTCCCAACCGACTTCATAACCCAAACTCCAAGCCTTTTCTCTAGCAACTCTAAAAGTCTCAAAACTGTCAGGGCGTACTAAAAAAGCAATATAATTTACATCAGGATTTAACTTGTTTAAAGTATTCATAAAATCTGAGTTTTTATCTTTCAATTCCTTGTTATTTTCTCCCATAGATGATACCTTGGGATCGTATTTTAAAGAACCATTATTAACAAAACTAACAGTATAATTTTGATTTTGATAATAAAATTTTTCTAACCTATTATTTCTGCTTATAATACATTGTTCATATTTTTCTATTTCTTCCATATAAAAGTTATATAAATAAGAGGGCATATTATTGGGAATTTGAGGAGTTTTGCAGTTAGGTAAAGTTACTAATAATTTGTCTATTTCTTCTTCTAATTTAGGATCACTAACTAAAAAAACTTGGTTATTTCTTACTTCAAAAAAATTGCCTACTTTCTTAGTTTCTGAACGTAAAGGAGTCTTAATAATTGTACCAGCTTCCACCGCTAATAAACTCACAAATAAACCAATAAACATTAAAACTCCCACGGTATTAGTTAAAATATCTAAGAATGAATCTAAGTTTTGACTAGGTTGATTTTTTGTTCTAATTCTTCTTTTTCTCATAATTACTAATACTAGCTTGTGATTTCTATCATCTTCAATATCTTAGCAATTAAATTCGATCAAATTATCATTACAACCGATTAGAGTGGATTCTCTCATTTTATTACAATCAGAAAACCTCGTTTTACATCTGGAATTTCAAACAGACACAGATGAAACAATGGCATTTCCCATGATTGACTATACCTCAGTTCGATGCAAGAATGTTTGATAAGGGCAGGTTTCAGGTTGCAGGTTTCAGGTGTAATTTTCAGAAGATTATATAATTCGCTCAAAGAATTGAAGATAAAAAAATCAATTAGGATATATTTTTTGTCAATTCTTTAACCCTTTCCGATACCTGACACCTTTACAGCACCAAAAATTTTATGTCAAACTCAGGTGATTATAGATTGAGGGTATATCGCCGTTATCCTCAAAAATAAATGAAACAAGTGGTAATTTATCAAGAAATACTTCGAGAAGGAAAAATTAAAGGCAAACTTGAAGGTAAAATCGAAGGTAAATTAGAAGGTAAACTTGAAGCAAAATAGGAAATCGCTTTAAATTTGCTCAGAAATCAAATCATATTAGCAATCGCACAAGTATTAAAAAATGAAAATAATTAAACATGATTCTCGTCAGTTAATTGTAGAAACGAAAATAGGATTTAATTTTTTTCTCTTAATTTGGGGGGTGTTTTTTGGGGGAATACCCTTATTCATCTTGACGGCATTTTTTGCAGGATTGGGAGTCATAAATATTGACTGTGAAAAAGTGGAAATAAATAACATTAATTGTCAAGTTGAACGAACTAAATTTGCAGGGTTAAAAATAGAAAATTTACAGAGTTTTAACAATCTTATTAAGGTACAATTTGAACAAATTAAAGGAGTTGATAGTGATGGACAAAGAACGATCAATAATACAATAATTCTTGAGAATAAATACGGTGAACAATTATTAATTGAAGATGCGATGTTTATTAATGGAGTCAAAGGTAAAGAAAAGAAAATGAGATTAATAACATCAAAACTACAGAATTTTTTAAATAGTCAAGATATTTATTTAATAGTCAATTATGATAATCGTTGGCGTTGGGCAAATTTAGTTATTTTTTTATTTTTGAGTGTGTTTATTTTCATTGGATGTACTGTGTTAATTATGGATATTATTTCTATAGGATATGAAAAATTTATTTTTGATAAGTCAACTTCTAAGTTTAGTTTTGAGAAGGTTAATTTGTTAGAAAAAAAACATGAAAATTATCGTCTTCAACATATTAATTCTATTATTATAGAAGTGGACAAAGATAGCGATGGAGATAAAGTTTATTCTTTAATTGTATCTATTAATAATAAAACAGAATATAAGCTCGATCGAGCAGTGCCACTTTGTGATCGAAATTCTCAACTGGCGATGATTCAAGCTAATGCGGATGAAATTGCTAATTTTTTAAATGTTCAAGTGGTAACTAAAGTTAAATAAAAAACCAGATTATCTATTTTTATCACAGACTAAAAGAGTACCAGCAGAAACGCATAAAGGAATAATAATTAAATTCAATAAGGGAATACTAATTAAGGTTAAACAAATTAAACCAAATCCTGCGGTAGTGGGAAATTTTCCCCAAACAAATTTAAGTTTTTGTCGAAAATGTAAACGTTTTCTTTCTAAGGTTGCGTCAAAAAAATCTAAACAAATAATTGTTGTAGTTAAAGCTATTCCTCCTCCTAAAGAAATAAAATTACCCATAGCTGGAATAAAGTTTAGTAAAAATAAGGGAATACTAACAACTATGATTAATAATAATTTTTTCAATTCAAATAATATCGCTCTAAATATATCTTGAATAATATTAAGTTCAATAATTTCTAGTTTTCCTGTGTATAAAATCTCTAATTTTTCTGATAATTTACCATACCAAGGCGCACCTAATATTGAGCCAAATTGCACAATAATGAAGCCAATTATAGTTAATAAAATCAGAAATAAAATTATTTTGAATATTTGACTAATAAATAGTAAAATAGTTATTAAGATATTTGACCATTCAGGAAGTCGATCGATCGCATTGTCCACCCAAATAATCAGATTATTAGTGAGGGTATCGAATAAATTTAGACTAGGATTTAGTAATAAAATATAGGTAGTGATTCCCACACCAATATTGATAATGATAGGGATAATAAGATATTGCCATAATTGCTTATGATTCGCTATAAATTTTATGGCTAATAAAGGGTAGCCAATACCAGTAAAAAAGGTAAATTTTTTGATAATTTGATTACTCATTAATGCTAAATTAAACTGAGAAATTAGGTCTTAGAATGTGAATTAATAACTAGCCGTGAAATGAATTATACAGCTAACAAAATAATATTAAATAAATTGAACTCCAATTATAATTAACAAGTTGATGATATTAACTACTTATTATTAATTCTAAGGGCATTCTAAATAATTAGCATTTACCCATCCTGTTCTGCCATTTACTCTTCGATTAGGACCCTCAATTACTTTAATATAGTACCAAGGAAAATCTCCTCTAATATACTGAACTAAGTTATTATTATTTAATCCTACGATCGACTCTCCTCCGGGGCTTTTTCGTACGGCTAATTGTCCTGCTCTAATATTAGTAACAAAACAGGATGAACTGTTAACAGATTCGGAAGTACTTTGAAAACGAATTTGACTATGATGGATATAACCATTTCTACCGCAAACATCCGTTATATACCAACCATTAGTTGAGCCATAGGTATTAATAGAAGTAACAGATTTAACGCTACAAAGAACTTGTCCATTAGGAGAAACTCGCACATTGGAAGGAGGAGCAAAAACTACCGCTCTGGCACTTTGAGCGATAACTTTCGGCGGTGAAAAGTTTTGAGAAATAGTTAAAGTAGCAAAAGTAATGCCAATTTTTAAGAAAGTCTTAACAGAAAAATAATTAGTCATATTTTTTAAGATTAATTAATGATTATATATTTATTTTTTTTGCAAGAATTTTTAAGCTGAAATTGTTAATTTTTAGATTATTTTTGTCGAGAACATTTTAACGAGAAATTGGTTTAAAATTCTTGGTAAAGTTTATCCATTTTTGTTCTTTTCCACCGGTTAAATTAAGAGTCGGTACAGATACCATTCTAGTAATAGGAGGACCTGATTCTTCTTGCCCGTAGATAATGGGAGTATTTTTAGAAGCACCTAAACCATAGGCGGTCACAATATCATAAACTAATTTACAAGAAAGAAAAAAAGTACCCATGTTAATATTGCCATTACCAGCAAAATAAGTCCACTCTCGATTTCCCCCATCTCCAAATTTTTCACATTCTGTATAAGTAACCTCGAACATTTTAGCAATATGTACGTCATAAAGACGCAGTTTTCCTCCAAAGGCTGATTTGGTGGTTTGAGTATCAGGTACGGTTAAATCATAATAACCCTCTGAAGTAGAAATAGTCATGGGGAGAGACTTTCGGACTGTTTGTGCCTCTACCGCTATAGAGGTAAAAATTAAGATTAATGATGTTAGTAGCGAAGAAAATTTAAGGTTCATTATCGGTTGTATTTCTCAATGATTGTGTTCTATAAAATAATCTTAATATATCTTTATCTAATCTGAATGATAAAATTTATTCATCAGGAAATTAAATTATATGCCCTGCTAATTCTCCATTATTGCTTTAATTGCTTCAGAAAGTGCGATCGAAATATGTGTCCAATGAGTACCCCCTTGACAAAATACAATATAAGGTTCTCGTAAAGGACCATCAGCAGAAAATTCGGAAGTACTACCATCAATAAAAGTACCTCCTGCCATAACTAAATTACTTTCGTAACCTGCCATGGGTGCAGGAACGGGATCAAGATATGAACCTACAGGCGAGTTACGTTGAATCGATCGACAGAAAGCCACCAATTTATCAGGATTTCCCAATTTTACCCCTTGAATAATATCCCGACGAGGTACAAAAGGTAAAGGATTGACTTCGTAACCCAACTCAGAAAAGACTAAAGCGATGAGATGACTGCTTTTCATGGCTTCGGCTACCATCTGAGGTGCTAAAAATAGCCCTTGAAACAGGAGGCGATTTTGATCAAATGTCGCGCCGCCACTGCTACCAATACCGGGGGAGGTGAGACGACAACAGGCTTTTTCCACTAAGTCTTCTTTTCCTGCTACATAACCTCCTGCTGTAACAATTGTACCCCCCGGATTTTTAATTAATGAACCCGCCATCAAATCCACCCCAACCGCCGTTGGCTCAAGGTTTTCGATAAATTCTCCATAGCAGTTATCCACAAAACACACGGTATCAGGATTTTGTTGTTTAACTATCTTGACAATTTTCTCAATTTGTGCTATGCTAAGGCTCGATCGCCATGAGTAACCGCACGATCGTTGAATTAAGACTAATTTTGTTTTAGGTTTAATAGCTGTATTTAAGACTTCCCAGTCAATATTTCCCTCTGGGGTTAAGTCTAACTCTCGGTAACTGATACCAAAATCTCGTAGTGAACCTTGTCCTTCTCCTCGTAATCCGATTACTTCTTCTAAGGTGTCGTAGGGATGTCCAGCTATGGCTAACATTTCATCGTTAGGTCGTAATATTCCATATAGACAGGATGCGATCGCATGAGTACCTGAGACAAATTGAACTCTCACGGCAGCACTTTCAGCATGGAAAATTTGAGCAAAAATCTTGTCTAAAACTTCTCTGCCTAAGTCATCATGACCATAACCGCTTACACTGGAAAAATGATGAACTCCCACTCTATTATCTCGAAAAGCGATGAGTATTTTTTGTAAATGTTGTTTGACTTGTCGATCGATCTGTGCAAAAGTTGGTAATAATTTTTTTTCGGCTTCTTCTATTAATAAATCAACGTTCATATTTTTTAATTAAAGGTTCATGAAAAAGTATTAAAAAACTTTAATGAAAACATAGACAAATAATGTCAAATATCAGCATAAAATCAGAGAAAAAGCAGAACTATTCTCGATTTTATAGTAACACAGAATTGTGATTACTTCCTTTGACTATATTTTTTTTTGAACTATTAGACTGGGAGATTAATCATTTAATGGTTGCTCATATTGATTATATGTTTGTGATGAATATGGGTTGAAAATTGATCGTACTCTAAATGCTTTAACAAAAAATACACTTAATAATATTTTATTTTTTGCAAGAAGTCTAATGATTTTAGGTTAAAATAGAAGATTAGTTACAAATATTTGTCTATTTTTAAATATGCCTTATGCACGAACCATTAGCACGATCGTGGCGATCGCCCTAGCTTTAGTTATGATTATACTGGGGGGATTCTATTTTACTATCTGCTTTGGTATCCTCGTCTATCTTGCCCAAATTGAGTATTTTCGTCTTGTTAAAGCTAAAGGCATTGAACCTGCGGTAAAAACTACGATGGTAGTATCACAATTTTTATTAATTACTGCGACATTTGTGCCTAGTTTAACCGATGCAACTTTTGCCTTAGCAGGGGCGTTAATTTGTTTTTACCTCTTATTTTTACCAAAATTAGCGACTATTGCCGATATTTCTAGCTCGATTTTAGGATTATTTTATGCTGGATATTTGCCTAGTTATTGGATACGATTAAGAGTAAGTTTAGGGCAAGATCAAGCATACGCGCATAATATTCCAAATATTCACAACTTGCCGTTAGATGGTTATTTCCCTACTAATATTTTTGATGTCCATAGTTTTCCTGACGCATTAACTATTACATTCTTAGCAATGGCTTGTATTTGGGCGGCGGATATTGGTGCTTATTTGATAGGTAAAAATTTTGGTAAGACAAAACTATCTAATATTAGCCCGAAAAAAACTGTTGAAGGCTCATTCTTTGGTATCGCAGGAAGTATGCTAGTAGGCTTGGGTGGAGCGTGGTTTTTAGATTGGGCATATTGGCAAGTGACGGGGTTATTGTTAGGTTTACTCATCGGTATTGTGAGTTTATTTGGTGATTTACTCGAATCTATGATGAAACGAGATGCAGGAGTTAAGGATTCTGGAGAATTGATTCCGGGCCATGGGGGCATACTCGATCGAACAGACAGTTATATATTTACTGCCCCTTTGGTATATTATTTCGTAACTCTTTTATTGCCTGTGTTTAATTAAGGGGGGTGAGGAGAAATTATCAATTATGGATAGTCGAGATATTATCAAAAAACTAAAAGATGATGGATGGTATCAAGTTGGCACAACAGGAAGTCATCATCATTTTAAACATCCCTATAAAAAAGGTAAAGTGACTCTACCTGTTATATAAAACTTACTCATAGTTACCTATGACGTTTACTTCTTGCTTCTACCAGTCAAGTCGGCTTGATACTGTCCACAAGCGTTGATTCGGGTGTAACCCACCCTACTTTTATTATTCTAATTAATTGATTAATCTTGAATAATAACTAATTTTTTATTTAATTTAATCTTTAAATTAAATAGTTTTAACAGTCTTGGTTATCGACTTCATTAAAAGCTAACATATTTAAAAAAAATGTCAACCTTTATCCCGTGAGTAGGTATAAACAACTATAATAAACTATTAGTTAACAGTTAAAAGCTCACCCTAAAAAAGATATTCCCATTAAAACTTTAGCTAGTATTGAAAAACAAGCGGGTGTTAACTTACGATAAAGAAAGGAGAAACTCAATGATTACTTATTTAGTTACTGTACATAAAGATAATCATAGCGATTATGGAGTGCAATTTTATGACTTTCCCGGTTGTATTAGTGCAGGGGAAACTATCGAAGAAGCAAAAACTATGGCTACGGAAGCGTTAAAAAGTCATATTGCGCTTATGTTAGCAGACGGAGATGAAATTCCTCACCCTAGCACTCTCGAAACCATTTTAATCGATCGAGATCATCAAGATGCAGTGGCTTTTATGCCCATAGAAATATCAGGCACTATTTTTAGTCATCAAGAATTATGTGTGAAAGTTTAAAACTTATATCAGTTCAAGAAGTAATAAGTCAATGAAGGTATTAGGTTAAATTTAGACAATATTATTCAGGCATAATCACAGGAATAACTTGATTTTTATATTGGCGATAAATTCTAAAATCACTGTCTAAAGTAAAAACACTACTTCCTCGAATTAATTCACTCATTCTTACTAAACAAGCATCAGCTAAAGACATAGGGATAGATTTATACTGTTTTATTAATTGATTAATTGCTGTGACTTCTTCACTTAAATTAAAAGATATTTGTAACTTATTACTACTTATTAAATTAAGCACAGCATCTTCTCCACCATGAATATCTTGAAGCAAAAAGCAAGATTCTGTTATTACAGATTCACAGGTGAAAAATGGTAATGATAAACTTTTAAGATTATTTTTTACCCATTCATGAGTTTGTTCATTACGATTAACTAAAGCAACAATTATTCCCGTATCAATTATAATATTGCGTTTCATTATTTACCAAATCCTTCAAGATATTTTTTATTTGTTGCTAAATCACCATTACCACCATCAACACAACCAATAAATTCTTGTAATTGATCATACGCCGAAAATTCGTGATTTTCTGTTGACTGAGGTTTAGATTTTTTACTATCCATAAATTCAACAAATTCTATAATAGTTTGTTGCTGTTCAATGGTGAGATTTCTAAATTTATCTAACAAGATATTTTCTTGAATTATAGCTTGAGTCATAATTTTACAGTAAAATTAAACTAATATTATTAACATTATATTAAGTTTTTAGAACTTTGATCAACTAATGTATGAACTTCCTAAACTTTTATTAATCATTAGACTTCTGGGAAAAATTCAATTTTGAACTGTTCAAACTATTGTAGAGACGTAAAATTTTACGTCTCTACCGAAAATATCGTTGATGTCTATTACTTATTTAAGGATTGCTGATAGTGCCTTCTCTCAAATTTCATCAAGGGATGTCGGGATATTTTTATCCGTATTTAACTTAGCAAATTCCTCACTAAAAAGATGTCGATTTTCGCAAGTATCACATTGATTATGATGAGGAAAATCTACATTATTTTCTATATATTCATCAGTAAAATTTTTCAGTTTATTTAACAAATAATTTAATTCTTGTTTAGTTCGATCGTGCTTAGGTTTATTATATTTAATCGTAAAACTTTGAGGCTCATGGGGTAACTTAACAAACCAATAAGTAAATTCAATTTGATGAGGTTTATAATTAAGTTTTTCTGCTAAGATATAAAGATATAATTTAGTTTGCCAATCATTAATTAATTTCTGATCTTCAGGTTTTTCATAAGTTTTCCAATCAAAAATTATCGCTTTTTTAGGATATAAAACAATTAAATCATAAACGGCTGTAAAAATAAATTGCTCGATCGAATAATTAAGTTTATATTCCGCTTGTTTCGTAATAATATCAGAGGAAGTCCATATATCTTGAGTAGCAGAAATTAAAGCCTTTAAAGATTGATTAAACTCTTCATTATCCGTGAGAATTTTATCTAAAGATAATCCGGCATTATATTGTTGCATTTTCAAATGAAATAAATTTCCCCATTGCTTCCCTTCTTCAGATTTTAAATTCGGTAAAGATTTTAACTGTTGTAAATAACGTTTTTGAAATAAAGGAGGGCAAGTTTCTAAAGTCTTTAAATGAGTTTGAGATAAATGCCAATATGATGTCATAATGTTTATAGTTTTATTAAAAATTAATCTTTTGAGATTTTTTCGTTAAATTTATTGTAATAATTCCTATGGCTGAAGTTGATAAAATATTGTTAGTAGATGATGAACCGGGTATTAGAGAATCAGTACAAGCATATTTAGATGATAACGAAAATTGGCAGGTAGAAGTTGCTAGTAATGCGAAAGAGGCATGGAAAAAGTTACAGCAAGATATTCCTGATTTAATTATCTCAGATATTATGATGCCAGAGGTTAACGGTTTAGAATTTCTGGCACAATTAAAAGATGATATTCGTTTTCGAGATGTACCAGTAATCTTTTTAACGGCAAAAGGTATGACGGGCGATCGCATTGAAGGATATACGGCAGGTTGTGATGCGTATTTACCGAAACCCTTTGATGTGGACGAATTGGAAGCCATTGTCAGCAATTTGTTGGCAAAGAAAAAGCAACAGAAAGAGAATACTGGGGGAAATTTGCAATTAGATGAATTAGTTAGGGAAGTGAAAGACATCAAGGATAAACTAGAAAATACCTCTAAATTAACTATAACCGATCTTCCTATGGCGATCGATCTTACTCCCAGAGAGCAAAGTGTATTAGACTTAGTAGCATTGGGTTTAATGAATAAAGAAATCGCCAAAAACCTAGAAACTAGCGTGCGCAATGTAGAAAAATATGTGAGTCGTCTTTTTAGTAAAACAGGCACCAACAGCCGTACAGAATTGGTAAGATTTGCTCTAAAACACGGTTTAACAGAATAAGTGGGGTGATTTTTCATTCTTTAACCTAACACCTCCTCTCCATCAAAATACTTATTCAGCAGATTCTACATATATTTGTTTTTGTAAAAATACTGTCGCTTCTATGGCAGTGACGGGGGGAGAAAACAAGTATCCTTGCCCTAGACGGCATCCTTTATTTTGTAACCATTGTTTCTGTTTTTCATTTTCAATACCCTCCGCAACAGTTTTAATGCCAATGGATTGGGATAAGGAAATAATTGATTCCGCAATGACTCGATGACGATTATCTAAGTCTAAAACATTAACAAAACTTCGATCGATCTTCAAAGCATCAACGGGTAGTTGATGTAAATAACTGAAAGAAGAATAACCAGTACCAAAATCATCAATACTGATAGAAATACCCTTCATTTTAATTTGATTCAATAAATTAATTGTTATATCAATATTTTGAATTAACATACTTTCAGTAATTTCTAATCCTAAAGTATTAGGTTGTAGTGGATAAGATACCAATAGTCGATCGAGTAAAGATAACAGAGATTCTTGTAATTGCCTGACGGAAAGATTAACATTCACTTTCAAGGAATGATTAAATTGTTTTTGCCATGTTAATAATTGTTGACAAGCGTTTTCTAACATCCATGTACCAATGGGGATAATTAATCCTGTTTCTTCCGCAATATCAATAAATTTGATGGGAGATAAAAGTCCTTTTTCGGGATGTTGCCAACGAATCAAAGCCTCAAATTCTTCGATGGAATTTGTCTCAAGATTGACAATCGGCTGGTAATATATGATAAACTGATTTTTGTCAATGGCAATGCGCAAATCATTCTCAATCTGTAATCTCTCCATTGCCTGAGAATCCATGACAGGATCAAAAATGGCATATTTACCCTTACCATTTTTTTTAGCTCGATACATGGCTATATCTCCATCCCGTAATAAATCTAAGGCTGAATGATGTCTTTCTCCACCGCAAATAATACCAATACTGGTACTAACAAAAACTTCCTGATTGGATAAAATCAAGGGCGATTGTAAACCTTCTAAAATTCTTTGAGCTATCTTAACTCCTTCAGCTATTCCTTCAATGTCTTCTAATAAAATAACAAATTCATCCCCTCCCAGCCTTGAAGCTACATCTGTATCACGAATAAAAAATTTAAGTATTTTCGCCACTTCTATCAATAGTTCATCTCCCACCAAATGCCCTAAACTATCATTAACGATTTTGAAATTATCCAAATCTAAAAATAGTAAGCTAAAGTTATAGTCTAAATAGCGTTTCTGTTTTTTTAAAGCTAACTCCAGCCTTTCTATTAATAAATGACGATTTGGTAAACCTGTTAATTTATCATGGAGTGCGTTATGTTTTAATTGTTGTTCTATCTTAATTCGATCGCTGATATTTGTAATTGTACCGACATATCCTTTGAGTTTACCCTGAGCATCATATTCAGCAATACATTGCCCATAAACCCAAATAATTTCACCATCTGGACGTTGAAAACGATATTCTAATTTAAACTGTTGATTTTCCTCAATACAATTAAGCCAATATTGTAAGACCATGTCTCTATCTTCAGAATATATCCCATTTAGCCACCCTTCTCCGATCACTTTTTCCGGTGACAATCCCATCAATTCACAACAATAATCATTGATATAAATACATTTATGACCAATATTTGTGCGAAAAATCCCTACGGGAACGACAGAAGTAAGACTGGCATAACGCTGTTTACTTTCTTCTAAATTAAACTCAATTTTTTTTCGATAATTTATTTCTTTTTTTAATAAATAATTCCAAAGAGAAAGAAAAATTAAAACAAAAAAAGGAAGATAAATAAAAGAATTAATGATAATATCTTTAATCTGTTTCCAACCAAATTTTACATTAGGTTCAAGCCATTTTTTTTGTGCTTGATAATAAATAGAATTAGAATCTTTGATTAATAATTGTAATTGTCGATCGATCCTTGGTAGTAAAGAAAGAGGGTCTCCAGTTTTTACAATAAAATGTAAACGGGCGGGATTAATTAAAATATTTGTTCTAACTATATTATAACCATTATCAAATTTTTTCCCAAAGAAATTATTAACAATACCAGCGTCTATTTCCCCTGTTTCTATCAAAACAAAAATATCATTAAAATCATCAACTTCAATCAATTCTGGAGTGATACCAAAAGCCTTAATTTGTTCCTGTAAAACCTCTTTTTGAATGCTTGATTTAAGAATACCTACTTTTTTCCCATCTAAATCAAGAATGGAATTTAAATTTAAGTCACGACGAGCATATACTTGTGACCAACTCGCTAACACAACTTCATTATTAAAGTCAAAAAGTTGATTTCGCTTGTCGGAATAAGCCACATCTACCATCAAATCTATATCACCTCGTTCAACTTTCCTCAGACATTCTTTCCACTGGCAAGGGATGTAAGTAATAGACCAATTTTCTGCTTGAGCAATGCCGTCTATTATCTCTACCCAAAAACCTGCGGGTTTTTCGTTGTCATCTATAAAAATTTTTGGATTATTTTGATAAATTCCCACCGTCACAAGTGTAGGAGATTTTGTTTTTCCTATCATCTCTTGTGTTTGTCCATGGGTAAAAATTAATAGTACGATCGTGCTTAATAATCCTAAATATTTGATGAAATTAACAACCCGACTACGATTCATTATTTCCATAGCTTTGAGCTTAGTTGATAAAAAAGGTTGTTAGACTTTTGATCTTAATTCTAATTCTAAAATGCTTAAAAAATGATTAATTATACTTACCACAGGAATAATTTAATTTTAGTGTTTCCTATTCTTCTGTTGATCGATCGGGAATACCCTGACATCCTCCCGGTATGGTCGATCGAGTGTATTCTCCACCCCAACAACAACAGTAATAACGATTCTCCTCACTGAGATTTTTTACCCCCGTTAAATTAGCTTTTTCGATGACAACTCCCGTATATTCTCCCGTTTTATAGTTCGGCTCTTCCGTACGACTACGAGGACTAGCCGTTTTGTAATCTCCATAAAATAATCTTACCGCTTTTAAATCTGCTCCTTTTAAACTGGCTTCATAAAGTATAGTACGAGATAAATTAGTTTTGATTAGATCACATAAAGATAAATCTGCCCTTACCATATTCGCTTCACTTAAATCTATCCACCGTAAATCTTCCTTATGAAAATTACATCCTGCTAACACTACTCCTAAATTAATAACTCTCATGCCAAATTGACGATCTTCTTCATAACCGCCACTGCCGTCTAAAATCGGTCTTCCTAAATGGGCATCTCTGCGTAAAGGAGTAATTAAACGAGATCGAGATAAAAACCGTAATATTTTTGCTTTACCTGATGAGTCCACACTTCCTAAAATAGCTGCCGTTCTTCCTTCTGCGATCGCTCTTTCTTGGGGCCAGTCTTCCAACAATCCATCAGGACCTAAAACTAAATCTGAGATACCCTGAAAATAAGCATCAATGGTTTGTTGTTGAGTAATGCGATTTTGTTGAATAGTTAAATCCTTAGAAATAACGTATTGTTGCCACGCCACATATACCGCTAACACGGCAATCAAAATTTGTCCGAGTGCGCCTACCCATTCCGCCCAAGAACCAAATTCATCATATTTGAACTGATTTAACCATAAACCGATACGGTGATAAACTCCTAAATACTTGAATAAAATAGCCGTACTTAAAATTAAACCCACAAAACCCACTAAGGTTTTTCTTTCTTGGGGAGTCAGAAAAAAACGAATCCACTCAAGAGCATGAGGTATAACTTGAATAACGGCAAAGGTAAAAGCTAGTAAAGCACCCGTTAATCCTAACCAAGTATTGTTGGAAAAAATTCCTACGATCGAACTGATCAGAGCAATAAGAATATAGGTAGAATAAGATGTTTTCTCTCGTTTAACGTAGGTAAGTTGCTTAGGGGGAATGGTATTTAATTCTACAACTTCTAAGTTATTTAGAGTTCGATCGTTATTTTCAGTCATGCAAAATTAGTGAATAGTGGATAACAAATAAATAGCTTTCAAAAAAAATTTTATTTGTTGCTAGTAAAGATTTTAACCTTATTATTTCACGATCGAACTCCAATACTTTTCCGTTAGTCCCTCAAGTTATTTTATCCGCCCCTAAATCCCCAACTTTATATTTTGAAGAAAAAAAGGGCTAACCGAATTCGATCGATTAACCCTTGAATAATTAATGGAAAATACACTTTTAGTAAAAAAACTCCATTATTTGAGAACTAACTTAACATTAGCGTTTTGTAATCCTCTTTGTTTTACTTCAGTTAAAGTTTTGTTTACTGCGTATTTTTGGTTGATGGAATTGATTAACTCAGTTTGATTGTGTTTTTTAGCAACACCCCAGAGATCAGCGATTAAATCAAAGCTACCATCAGCATTGCGAGACCAACCGAGATCATATTCACCTTCTAAAACGGCTACAATATCAGCACGAAGACGTTGACCGTTATAACCGCGCACATCAGCATCGGTGGTTACGTTGATACCTAAATCCCGTAAGGAACTGGTTAAAATTTCGGCAGAAGTAATCTTGGTGCGTAAAGTGCTAAAGTGAGACATTGGAATTTCCTCCTAAGAGATTAAAGACAATAGTATGATAGATGCACATAAAGTGCTTGAAATTAATTAGCCCTAAAGCTAATCTTTCCCTGATAGAGAAAGCCTGTTAAAACTCCATGCGTTGATATTCCGCAATGGAGGCTGAAGCAGTTCTGGCTCTTTGTCTAGCCCAGTCTCGTAGCGCTGTTACCTGCTCAGTCATAGTACGGGACAGAGGTAGTGTGGACTTGATAGCGGCAATTATATCTAATTGGTGAAACTCTCGATCTTGAGCGAAAGCCTCATACATAGCTGCAATAATTGCTTGTTCAATCTCTGCCCCAGAAAAACCTTCGGATGTCTTAGCTAACTCCTCCGTATCAAAACGGGCGATGTCCGATCGACGTTTAGTAAGATGTATCCTAAAAATTGCTTCCCGTTCCGCAACACTGGGTAAATCCACAAAAAAGATTTCATCGAAACGACCTTTGCGCAAAAACTCACTTGGTAACTTTTCGATACGGTTTGCCGTTGCCATTACAAACACGGGGGAGGTTTTTTCCTGCATCCATGTTAAAAATGAGCCGAAAATGCGACTAGATGTACCACCATCGGAATCGGCTGATCCTGAGCTTCCTGCAAAAGCCTTGTCTAACTCGTCAATAAATAAGATTGCGGGTGAAATAGACTCAGCAGTTTTCAAGGCACTGCGCAGATTTGCTTCCGATTTTCCTACTGTTGAACCGTCATAAACCCTGCCCATGTCTAACCTTAATAGGGGTAAACCCCATAGTTTCGAGGTAGTTTT
Source organism: Geminocystis herdmanii PCC 6308 (assembly GCF_000332235.1). Taxonomy (NCBI): domain Bacteria; kingdom Bacillati; phylum Cyanobacteriota; class Cyanophyceae; order Chroococcales; family Geminocystaceae; genus Geminocystis; species Geminocystis herdmanii. Next base: position 2,534,102 of record NZ_CM001775.1, read on the forward strand.
GGCAATGAGAGACTTTCCACAGCCGGGGACTCCTAAGATTAACATTCCTTTCGGTTGCGGTAATCCGTAGGTTCTAGCTTTTTCGCTGAAGGCTTCCGATCGTTGTTTTAACCAGTGTTTGAGTTCTTCTAAACCCCCGACACCATTAATGGTTTCGTCTTCTTCCATATAGTCAAGAATGCCATTACGCCGAATCAGTTGTTTTTTCTCAGACAGGACGATTTCCACTTCATTTTCTGTCAATTGTCCTGCTTTAATCTGAGCTTTTCTATAGACTTTTTCTGCTTCATCGATGGTTAAACCGAGAGCTGCTCTGCGTAATTTTTCTTTGACTTCGGGAGTGAGACGTTTGCCTCTGCTTTGCTTTAAGGCTCTTTCCAATACTTCGTCTAGCTCGTGAGCTTGAGGTAAGGGAAAATCTAACACCACTAAATCTTTTTCTAGTTCTAGGGGTGTTTGCTGATAGGGTGACATTAAGATAATGATTTTATCTGTTCCCTTGAAGGTGGCGATGGCATCCCTTAACCAACGGGTTACAGGGGGCGATTCCAAATAAGGATGTAAGTCTTTGAAGATGTAAATTCCTGCTTCTTTTTGACGGATTACCCACTCGATCGCTGCTTCGGGCGATACAGTATTATGTTGTACTGACTGATTACCTTGTTGACTATATTCAACAATTCCTCTAGTGACAGTCCACAAATACACTCGACGATGTTCTTGAGAGGACGACTCATTTACTATAGTTGCTATGGATTCTTCCGCTCTATCTTCTTCTGATGTTACTAGGTAAATCAGAGGATATTGAGCTTTGATGAGAATGTTTAACTCTTCTTTCATGGTGTCTGCCTCTCTTGAGTTTTGCGGTTGGCGGTAATCACTGATTTTTATTTACTGTTGCCAGTTATCAGCAGGGGATTAACTCCTCTTGTGCTTCCTTATCTGCATTGATTTCGCTTCCTTCACCGATTAAGGGGAATTGTTCATCCACTATATTCGGTTGATTTTTCAGGGAAATCATTTCTCCGTCACGCATTACCATTGCGGCATCGCATTCAGGGCAAACATGGACTTGATGGGTTTTTCCGTAACTCGCTTCTACTTCCTCCACTGTGTCTGGATGTCTCAGATAAAAACTAATGGCTTTCTCGACTAATGCTGACATAGAATCAGTATCGATCGCCGCTTTTACTTTGAGTTGACGATGCAGTGTTGGTGGAAGATAAAGAGTAACTTTTTGCTTTTCTTGCATATTCGCTTTTATTTAATATGCCCTAGTGCGATATTCATTACTTTAACTTCTTTTTTTTCTACTGTCAAGACGTTACCCCATTTTAATGGCAATATTGTTACATTTCTTAACAATTGTTTTGAAAAAAAATCACTCAAACCTTTTGAGTGACGTTGATTGTGTTGATTTTTCGGTTCGATCGATCATTGTCGATAATTAGTAATTTTAGAGATCATTTCGGGAGCTTTTTTTTGCCATGAGGTGTTGAGAGGCTGTTTGATGAGAATACGATAACGGTAAAAATTTAAGGATTCAAATAAAAATCCGACAATAGCACAGGTAAGCGCGATGGTTAAGATACCGATTGTACCAGAACCTTCCCCAAAAACTGCTAAGAAATTCCACACTTGTTCATAAAGATTTGTTCCCCAGATACCGATTAATGGTAAATGAGATAGAACAACTAAACCCGCTAATATTGCAGTGCAAAAAACTACGGGTACAGCGAAACTAACAAGGGTAGTTAAGAAAAGGGAGAAAAATAGAGATAGCCATATATTCATTGCTTTTACTTCCTTGAACACGGAAGTTCTAAAATTTAAAAGGTCATAGCATTTTTTTATACTAACTATTATTTAGATTAAAGCTAAAATCCTGATTTGTCATCACTTTGTCAAGAATCTTAAAAAAACATTAAAAAACTTGGTATTTTTACCAACATAGTGTAAGAAAATGTTAATTTTCTTAACAAAACAACATAAAAGAATGGAGAATGAAGAATGAAGAATGAAGAATGAGGGCTAAAGCCCTTACTACAAACAAAATAAAAATTTTTGAGGGTGGTTTAATTCTCAATTTTCAATTTTCAATTCTCAATTATTTAAGCCATTTATGCAACATTTCCTGTTGTTTTTTCGAGGGGTTATCAATGATTTTGACTTGATAGCCTAGGGGTTGAGGTGTTTCTAATGTCACTTCTACGGTTTTTAATTCTTCTTGGTGAAAATAGGTTAATTTGATGATGTCTCCTGTTTGATAGTCTTGTAATCTGTCCATTAAATTATCGCTATTGACTCTAAAGTTATCGATGGCTAATAATTCGTCGTCGGCATCAATTCCTGCTTTTCCTGCGGGAGAATTGGCATCGACAAAGGTTATTTTTTCTATACCTCCATCTTTTTGAGTTTTTAAACCTAAATAGGGGGGCATATTATTGTCTATTCTTGCTTCTAATTTTAAGCCAAAGGGTTCAAAATATTCGTTAAATGGTAGCTCGATCGTACTCTCTAAATATAAGTTAAAAAATTCGGTTAAATCTGTATTGGCAATTACTTCTATTTCTTGTTTTAAATCTTCGGGAGTAAAGCCGATTTCTTGTTTACCAAATTTTTGCCACATGGTTAACATGACATTATCAAAAGATTTCTCATTATCACTATTTTTTCTAATTAATAAGTCTAATAATAAGGTGACTAAT